>CACBYE010000020.1 GCA_902543375.1 uncultured Pelagibacteraceae bacterium | reverse complement strand
CAATTTGTCCTTTTTGAAAAACTTTAATTAAGGCTTCGCAATGATCTTTAACATAAATCCACTCTCTGGAGTTTTTACCTTTTCCATAAATAGGCAAAGCTCTATTATTCATGATATTAAATATAAGTTTTGGAATTAATTTTTCTGGATGTTGTTTTGGTCCGTAATTATTTGAACAATTTGTAACTATGGCAGGTAGATTATAAGTTCTTATATATGAACTTACTAAATGGTCTGATGCAGCCTTACTAGCAGCATAAGGTGAGCTTGGTTGATAAGGATATTTCTCATCAGATCTTCCAGTTAATACATCACCATAAACCTCATCCGTTGAAATATGAATTAATCTTGATTTATTTTTTTTTGAAAAATTTTTAAAACACTCTAAAAGGTTGTATACACCAACAATATTACTTTGAATGAAATTTCCAGGGTTATCAATCGATCTGTCAACGTGAGTTTCAGCAGCTAGATTAAAAATTCCTAAAGGTTTGTATTTTGCAAACACTTTGCTAATCTTTTTATTTGAAATATCAATTTTTATAAATTTATATTTTTTAGATTTATTAAAATCTTTTGTATTATATAAATTTGAAGAATAAGTACCCTTATCTATGTTTATAACATAAAAATTTTTTTTTAATAATAATTCTATAAGATTACTTCCTATAAATCCTAATCCACCAGTAACTACGATTTTTTTCATTTTTTGATTTTTACATTAAAAATAAATTTTAGTATAGTCGAGTATATATATATTATGTCAATAACTAGGCAAAATCTTTCAGTGATAATCGTTAGTTATAAAAGTGATCATGTAATAGAAAATTGTATTAATTCTATAGATAGTGAAATTGAAATTATTGTTATTGATAATTCTAATAACGATCAATTTAAAAAAAAAATTGAAACTAAGTATAAAAACGTTAAATGCATTTTATCAGAAGAAAATTTAGGTATGGGAGGAGGAAATAATTTAGGTATTAAAAATGTGAATAAAGATTTTGCGTTAATATTAAATCCAGATGCATCTTTAACAAATAACTCTATGAATGAAATATTTATAGCATCAAAAGAAATTGATAACTTTGGAATTATATCACCAATTTCGATCAAAGACGAATATCCAAATTATGTTTTAAAAAAGGGTCATAATTTTGATCCAGAAAAACCCTTTAAAGTTAAAAGTGTTGATGGATATGCAATGCTTTTAAATTTAAAACAATTAAAAAAAATAGAAGATTTCAATTTTTTTGATGAGAACTTTTTTTTATATCTTGAAAATGAGGATTTGTGTAAGCGATTGATAGAAAAAAATGAAGATATCTATATAATTCCAAAATCGAAAATAAGTCATTTAGGAGGAAAAGCTGTTGATCCTAAGTATAAGGATCAAATTGAATACTTAAGAAATTGGCATTGGATGTGGTCAAAATTTTATTTTAATAGAAAACATTACGGTTATTTTATTGCTTTATCAAAAGTTCTTAAAAATTTTATTTCTGCAAAAATAAAATTTTTTTATTATTTAATTACTTTCAATACCTTTAAAAGAAAAATTTATCAGATGAGATTATTGGGATTAATAAGTTCTATGAGAGGAAAAAATTCTTATTATAGGGCTAATCTTTGAAACTTAATGTCCAGGAAATTCAATCAAATTTTCTACTGAGTATCCTTTTTTAATTAATCCATCAGAACCATTAAGATCAAAAAGATTTATTACAAATATAAATCCAGCAACTTTTCCTTTTGAAATTTCTACAAGTTTCGCTGCAGCATCAGCAGTACCACCAGTAGCAATTAGATCATCGATAATTAAAATAGTATCACCCTCACTTATAGAGTCTTTGTGAACTTCTACGGTAGCTTTGCCGTACTCTAATTCAAAATCAATAGAGTGTACATCAGCTGGTAATTTATTTTTTTTTCTAAACATTATGAATGGTTTTTTCAAAATATAAGAGACAGCAGATGCAAAAACAAATCCCCTAGACTCAATTGCTGCAATCTTATCAAATTTCATCTTTTTTGATTTTTCTATAATTTGATCAATTGTTTCTGAAAAAGCCTTCTCATTTTTAATTAGTGTAGTGATATCTCTAAATAAAATACCTTTTTTTGGATAATCTGGGATTGATCTAATAAAGTCTTTTAAATTCATATGAGTAAATTATAAAAGTATAAATAAATTAAATTTACAACATGGCAATAAATAAATTAGCAATTATTGGTGGCAGTGGCCTTTATGATGTTGAAGAGTTCAAAAATCGAGAATTATTAGATTTAAATACTCCTTGGGGAAAACCCTCAGACCAAATTTTAAAAACTAACTTTAACAATAAAGAAGTTTACTTCTTACCAAGACATGGGAGAGGTCACTTTATTTCACCGTCTAAAATAAATTTTAGAGCCAATATTGATGCTCTTAAACAATTAGGTGTTACAGATATCATATCAGTTTCAGCAGTTGGATCTTTAAAAGAGGATTTACCTCCTGGAAAATTTGTCATTGTTGATCAGTTTATTGATCGAACATTTGCAAGAGAAAAAACATTTTTTGATGAGGAAATTGTTGCCCACGTTTCTATGGCTCATCCAACATCTAATGGTCTAATGAATGCTTGTGAAGAGGCAATAAAAAAAGAGAAAATTGAATATCAAAGAAATGGGACGTACGTCGTCATGGAAGGACCTCAATTTTCAACTTTAGCAGAGTCAAATTTATATAGATCTTGGAAAGCTGATGTTATTGGGATGACCAATATGCCAGAGGCAAAATTAGCTAGAGAGGCAGAGATAAGATATGCATCTGTTTCAATGGTTACTGATTATGATTGTTGGCATCCAGACCACGAAAATGTTGATGTTCAACAAGTAATAAAGGTTCTATTAGGTAATGCTGCTAAAGCAAAAAATATGATTAAAAATTTAATAGAAAATTTTGAGGATCACATTGATCCTGATGACCCAACCAACAATTGTTTAGATGTAGCTATTATTACTGCACCAGAGAAAAGAACGAAAAAAACTATAGAAAAATTAAACACAGTGGCGGGAAGGGTATTAAAAAAATGAAAAAATTATTATTAGCTCTAATTTTTTTAGCAGCTTCAAATACAGTTTACGCAAATGGAAAAATTTTAAAAAGTGGTTTTATTACCAAATCAGCCTCGGTAAAAGAAGGTATGAATATTGATGATCCTATAAATAAAATTGTAATTATTTACAACCATGGTCAAAATTCAAATGATAAAGCACACAAGAGTGAATGTATTTGGGTAAATCAAATACGGAACCAAGCTTCATTAGTTGATAAGGAAATTAATGGTAAAAAAATTATGGTTT
>CACBYE010000019.1 GCA_902543375.1 uncultured Pelagibacteraceae bacterium | reverse complement strand
TTGACTTACATAATCAAATTTTAAATCTGATGAAAAGTAAAATGGTTTAAAATTCATTAGACCATTAAAATTTTTATTTTTGGATAAAAAATTTAAAGTATCATTTTTAATTTTGTAGTTAAATGAATTTTTTTTGTTAAAAAATAAAATATCAAAATAACCATTCGTATCTTTATCATTAGGTTCAATTGATGTTTCTATGTTTAATCTGATTTTTCTTGAATTAAGCTCTATTAATTTTTTTTTATTATCACTATTTCTACTCACACTTAATTTGAGTGGAATATTAAATATTTCAAATTCTGAGTTTGATCTTTGGAGTTGATTTTTACTATCATAAAAAAAATTAACTTTTTTTATTTTCGATAAAAACAGCAAGTCTTGATCTTTATTTCTAAAAAATAATTTATTTTTTTTAAATACAATTTTGTTTTGTGTGTTAAGTTTATTTAGAGCTTTATTAAAAAAGGGGAGATTATTTGAATGAGTATTAAATTCTGTATTTTCAAACACTAAATCTTTAATTCTTAATTTTTTGGACGAAAAAAAGTTATTGAATGAAACATAAAACTTCGTATATCCAGATTTTCCTAAAACCTCATCTTCGAATATAATATGTAAGTTTTTCGTATAAAAGAAAGGTTTAGGGAATAAGCCATATTTTATTTTTTCATTAAATTTTACATTGATATCATATTTGTTTAAAGTCTGATTTACTAACAGCTTCTTAATTTCACTTTTATTATAAAAAGTTGGAATAAAAAAATAAGAGAAAAATAAAAATACTACTGTACCAATTATTGCTCCTGTTTTTGTATCTATGTAATAAGATTTTTTCTTGCTCTGATTGAATTTTTTAAAATTTTTGAATTTATCAAAAAAACTTTCGATTCGATTATCTAAGTTTACTATTTTTTTTTTAATTGAAGTTTGCTTAGAAGATTGGGATTTAGATCTATTTAACTCAGTAAAAAAACTTTCTAAAATTTTATTTATTGATAATACTATTTTTTTAAACTTTTTTTTATAAAAACTTGAACTAAACATAAATTGTAGAAACTTATAATTAAATTATTCAAATGGTAAACTCTGATTATCTAAAAAATCTTAATGATGCCCAAAAACAAGCTGTATCATCACTTGAGGGGCCATTATTAATAGTTGCTGGTGCAGGATCAGGAAAAACAAAGGTTTTAACAAGTAGAATTGCACACATTATTAAAACTAAAAAAGCTTTTCCTAACCAAATTCTCGCTGTCACATTTACAAATAAAGCTGCAAAGGAAATGCATAATAGAGTAAGTAAAATTTTAGGATCATCAGCGATTGGTCTTTCTTGGTTAGGCACTTTTCACTCTATCTGTGCAAAATTATTAAGGAAACACGCCCCGGCAGTAAACTTAAAATCTAATTTCACAATTATAGATACTGATGACCAAATCAGACTTGTAAAAAATATTTGTAAAGCTGAAAATATTGATGTTAAACAACTCGCTCCAAGGTACATTATCGCAATTATTGATAAATGGAAAAATAAAGGTTTATACCCTGACGAAGTCAAAATTAAAACTAAAGATATATATGAAAAAAATATATTACCAGTATATAAAATTTACCAACAAAAATTAGTTGATTTAAATGCCTGCGATTTTGGTGATCTTATTCTTCATTCAGTTAAAATTCTAGAAAAAGAAAAAGATATTAGAGAAATCTATAGTAAAAATTTTAAATTTATCCTTGTAGATGAGTATCAAGATACAAATTACATTCAAAGTAAATGGTTAAATTTATTAGCTGAGAAAAATAAAAATATATGTTGTGTAGGAGATGATGATCAGTCGATTTATAGTTGGAGAGGTGCGGAAATAAAAAATTTTTTAGATTTTGATAAAATTTATAAGAACACAAAAATAATTAGACTTGAACAAAATTATAGATCAACAGAAAATATTTTAACAGTGGCTTCTTCATTAATTTCTAACAATCAAAATAGAGTCGGTAAAACATTAAAATCAACTATGGAAGAAGGTGAATTAATTAAATTAAATTGTTTTAAAAATGGAAAAGATGAGGCAATAGGTATCTCAGACGAAATAGAAAAAATTAAAAAAAAATTTTCGCTAAATAACATTGCAATTTTGGTAAGGGCAATTTTTCAAACAAGAGAGTTTGAAGAAAGATTTTTAAAAATAGGTTTACCATATAGAATTCTTGGGGGAATAAAATTTTATGAAAGAGCAGAAATAAAAGACTGCGTTGCTTACTTAAGATTAATTTACCAAGATAAAGATGACTTAGCTTTTGAAAGAATTGTAAATAATCCAAAAAGATCAATAGGTGAAAGCACTATCAAAATAATACATGAGTTTTCAAAGATAAATAAATTAAGTTTAGAAAACTCAGCAAGGAGAATGCTTGGAGAAAATTTAATTAAACCAAAGGCAAAGATTGGTTTAAATTTATTTTTAGATTTAGTTTCTAAATGGAGAAATGATCTTAGAATAAAAAAATTAAATCATGTTAAACTATTGCAGATTATTCTCGATGAGTCTGGATATTCTTTAATGTTAAAAAATAAAAAAGATCTTGAAAACGAAAATCGTTTAGAAAATATTAAAGAATTATTAAGTGCTATGAAAGAATTTGATAATCTAGAAAATTTTTTAGATCATGTTTCCTTAGCTACATCAATCGATCAAGATTGGGAGGGAGAAAAAATTAATATGATGACTATGCATGGTGCAAAAGGTTTAGAATTTGATGTTGTTTTCTTACCTGGCTGGGAAGAGGGATTGTTTCCACACCAGAAATCAATCGAGGAAAAAGGACATAATGGCTTAGAAGAGGAAAGAAGATTAGCTTACGTAGGAATAACCAGGGCTAAAAAAAATGCAATCATCTCATTTTCAATGAATAGATTCTATCAGGGAGATTGGATAGATAGTATGGCATCCAGATTTATCGAGGAGCTTCCAGAAGATAATTTGGAAAAAAATTCTTTTTCCGATGAAAATAATGACACATTTGATGAATTTGATTTTAATCAAGATATTGAACAAGATGATGGTCATAAAAGAAGTCCAGGTTGGATAAGGTACCAAAAAAGAATTAAATGATTAAAATAAGACTAAAGAAGTTAAGAGACCAGTTTAAAAAATATAATTTAGATGGCTATGTAGTCCCAAAAAACGACGAATTTTTTTCTGAATATTCAAGCAAAGATAGATTGAGTTTCATTTCAAATTTTAATGGTTCTGCAGGGTATGCAGTAATTTTAAAAGATGAAAATTATCTTTTTGTTGATGGAAGATATTCAATTCAAGCTAAAATTGAGAGTGGTAAAAATTTTAAAATTATTGATTATAAAGAAATTCTTAATACAAAAATATTTAAAAACTTAAATTTAGGAATAGATCCAAGATTATTTACATCAGATCAGATAAAAAAATTTTTCTTAAAAAATAACGGAGTAACAATTATAGATGAAAACCTAGTTGATAACATTTTCAAAACTAAAAAAAAAACTTAATCCTTTTTACTCCCTTGATAAAAAAGTTACTGGTGAAAATCATTAAAAAACTTTGTTTCTCTATCCAAAAAAAATAATTTTGATAATTTAATTAATATTGATGGGATTGGTGAGACCCAAATTAATTCAATAAGAAACTTTTTTAAAAATAGTACAAATTTGGATGTATTAAAAAATCTAGAAAAAGTTCTCATAGTAAAAAATACGGAAAATCAAAAAACTGATGGCAAATTGAATGATAAAACGTTTATGTTCACTGGT
>CACBYE010000018.1 GCA_902543375.1 uncultured Pelagibacteraceae bacterium | reverse complement strand
ATGAAATTTTTTTGAAATTAAAAAAATTTTATGGAGATAGATTTTATATTGAAATACAGCGTCACGGTGACCTTAATGAAAAAGAATTTGAAAAATTTAATCTAATAAGCTCAAAAAAATTAGATATACCTTTAATCGCAACCAATGAAGTTTTTTATATCAATAAAGATATGCACGAAGCACACGATGCATTGATATGTATAAAAAATAAGACCTATGTTAACGAAAAGAACAGAGTTAGATTCAGTAACAATCATTACCTCAAAAGTTGTTCAGAAATGGTAAATTTATTTGCTGATTTACCAGAGGCATTAGAAAATAATTATAATTTTCCATTTCGATGTAATTTCAGACCTTTTTCATCCAAACCTATATTGCCCAATATAAGTTCCGATAAAGGTATAAGCGCAGACGAAATTTTGAGGAAAGACTCATTAAATGGCCTTAATGAAAAATTTACAAAGATATTTAATCTAAATGATAAAGATTTTTCATCCGACAAAAATTATTTGAAATATAAAGATAGATTAGATCACGAATTAGAAATTATAATTAAAATGAATTATGCAAGTTATTTTTTGATTGTATCTGATTATATAAAATGGGCAAAAGAAAATGATATTCCAGTTGGACCTGGTCGAGGATCTGGTGCTGGTTCTTTAGTTGCTTGGTGTCTTTCAATAACCGATGTTGATCCTATAAGATTTAATTTAATTTTTGAGAGATTTTTAAATCCAGATAGAATTTCAATGCCTGATTTTGACATAGACTTTTGTGAAGAAAAAAGAGATTTAGTTTTTGAATATTTAACTAAAAAATACAAAGATAGTGTTGCTCACATAATTACATTTGGAAAATTAAAAGCAAGAATGGTTATAAGAGACGTTGGACGTGTGTTAGGATTGGCTTATGGTTTTGTTGATGGCATATCAAAAATGATACCATTTGATCCATCGAGGCCACAAAATCTTACAGAATGTATTGCTGGAGAACCGAGACTTCAAAAACTAATAAATGAGGATAGTAGAGTGAAAAAACTCACAGATCTCTCATTAAAGTTAGAGGGTTTAAATAGAAATGTTGCAACTCATGCAGCGGGGGTTGTGATAGCTGATAAGAAATTAACTGAGATTGTCCCATTATATAAAGACTCAACTTCGGACTTATTGTTACCTTCAACTCAATTTGACATGTATTCAGCTGAAAATGCAGGATTAATTAAGTTTGATTTTTTAGGTCTAAAAACTCTAACAGTCATTAATAATACTCAGAAATTGATAAGAAAAAAAGATAAAAATTTCAATATCGAAACTATTAATTTCGAAGATCAAAAAGTTTTTGATTTACTATCATCTGGTAAAACTGTGGGTTTATTTCAAATTGAGAGTGCTGGAATGCGTGAAGCTCTAATGCAAATGAAACCAAATCACATAGAGGATATTATTGCATTGGTAGCACTTTATAGGCCAGGTCCAATGAGTAACATACCAATTTATAATGATTGCAAACATGGTAAACAGACACCAGATTATTTGCATCCTTTACTTGAAGATATTTTACGACCTACCTATGGAGTAATAATCTATCAAGAGCAAGTGATGCAGATTGCACAAAAACTATCTGGTTTTACTGCTGGTCAAGCAGATATTCTAAGAAGAGCAATGGGTAAAAAGAAAAGAGCAGAACTAGAAAAACAAAAACAAAGTTTTATTTCTGGTGCTGTAAACAATGGTATTAGTAAAGATGTTGCAGCAGGGATCTTTTTAAAAATAGAGCCGTTTGCTGAATATGGTTTTAACAAAAGTCATGCAGCCGCATACGCAATTATTTCCTATCAAACAGCTTACTTAAAAACATACTACCCAAAAGAGTTTATAGCAGCATCAATGACAATGGATATTTCTAATCAAAATAAATTAAGTGAATTTTACGAAGAATTAAAAAGATTAAATGTCAAAATAGTAAGACCAGATATAAATGAGTGCTATGCAGATTTTAAAACTGAAGGAGAAAAATTCTATTATGCGTTAGGTGCTGTCAAAGCTGTTGGATATGAAGCGGTATCAAATATTGTAGGAGAAAGAATGAAAAATGGAAAATTTAGCTCGATAAATGATTTTTTAAACAGAGTAAATCCAAAAGATATTAACAAGTTACAATTAGAGGGTTTAGTAAAAGCAGGTGCTTTTGATAATATAAGTTTAAATAGACAATCGTTATTCAACTCAATACCAAACTTTATTACCAAATCCAAAAATATTTATGAAAATAAATCTGCTAATCAGATTGATTTATTTGGTGAAAATAATACACAAGATAATGAAATAATAACAAAAATTGATGATTGGAATTTTGAAGAAAGATTGTCTAAGGAATTTGAGTCAGTAGGTTTTTTTATATCTGATCACCCCTTAAATCAATTTAAAGAAATATTTGCAGATTATAACATAAAAGATTACCTAAGTTTTAATAATGATAATGAGATAATTAATTCAAACATCGCTGCAACTTTGTTAAAAATACAAGAAAGAAAGACAGCAAAAGGTAATCCCTATGCAGTATTAAAATTAACAGATCTAACAAGTGTTTTCGAGCTATTCATTTTTTCTGAAGTATTAGAAAAAAATCGTGAAATTTTGAAAGAGGGTTCTTCATTAATCCTTACCTTAATCAAGTCTAACTCAGAAATAGAAAATCGTTTTAGGAGAATAAATGTTCAAAAAATTGCTTCTTTGTCTGAATTATTAAATAAACCCATAGAAGAAGTCATGTTTCAAATTAAATCTTTGGAAGAATTAAAAGAAATTTCAAAAATTATTCCAGACAACGGACAAACATTAATAAAAATAAAAATAAATGATAAAAATAATGAATTAAATTTTACTCTCAAAAATAAACGAAATATTGATAGGAAAATGTTAAATCTTATTAGAAATAAAGAAATATCCGCTATAATTAGATAATTTTAAGCTTGTTTATTAAAAAAAATCTTTGTAAAAACTCACTAAATTTAAACTAACACGCACACAGTTTTTGGTTTTAGACCTCCGGTCCTTAATTGGAAATTACTGTGGTGGCTCAACCGGGAAAAAATATGAAAATACCTAACGTTACAATTCAACAATTACTAGAAGCAGGTGTTCATTTAGGACATAAAACCCTTAGGTGGAATCCGAAAATGAAGAAATATATATTTGGTAAAAGAGATTCAATTCATATAATTGATCTCACCCAAACTTTAGAACTAACCAAAGTAGCACTTCAAAAAATTCATGAAATTATTTCAAATAATGGCAAAATATTATTTGTATCAACAAAAAAACAGGCATCTGAAGCTATTGCAGAAGTAGCTAAGGAAACAGATCAATATTTTGTAAACTATAGATGGCTTGGTGGAATGTTAACAAATTGGGGAACAATCTCAAATTCAATAAAAAAATTAAAAAAACTCGAACAGAATTTAGTTTCTGAAAATAGAGGCTTTACTAAAAAAGAACTTCTAAAGATGAGTGTTAAAAAAGATAAACTTCAAAGATCATTAGGAGGTATTGTGGAAATGAAAAAAGTACCTGATTTAGTGTTTATCATTGATACAAATTATGAATCTCTTGCAATTCAAGAGTCTGTCAAATTAGGAATTCCAATTGTTGCAATATTAGACAGTAACTCAAATCCAGATGGTATAGATTTTCCAATACCTGGTAATGATGATGCAAGACGTTCTATAGACTTATATTGTAACTTAATTAAAGAAACAATTATTTCAGCAAAAGAGACAGCTCCAGAGATTGAAAAAAAAGATATTAAAAAAAAAGAGACCAAATCCTCTAAAACCGTACAAGAAAAAGATAGAGAAAAACTGGACAAAAAATTTAGTACGAAAGATAAAAAAATAATTAATTAATATGAGCGATATTAAAAAAGTTAAAAAACTGAGAGAAGCTACTGGAGCTGGTTTTAAAGATTGTAATTTGGCTATAAAAGAATCTAATGGTGATTTGGATAAGGCTATAGAAGTACTAAGAATTAAAGGAATATCTAAAGCTTCAAAAAAAATGTCCAGGGATGCAAAAGAAGGGGTAGTTGCTATAAGTG
>CACBYE010000017.1 GCA_902543375.1 uncultured Pelagibacteraceae bacterium | reverse complement strand
TTTGTTCTTCTTGATAAAAATTTTTTAAAGAAGCTGTTTTTCTATCTTTAAAATCAAATGTAAATACATGCCCATCAAATTTACTTATTGCCCCGGTTATCAATTTTTTTTTTAATTTAATGCAATAATCATTAATTAGGAATTTAGTTTTAAAATTGTCAGAACCATCGATTATTATCTCATAATTCTTAATTATCTTCTCGATATTGTTTTTGTTAAGATTTGATTTGTAAGTATTAATTTTTGTAAGAGGATTTATTTCTTTAAGTTTTTTTGCAGCCACATTAACCTTTGATTTTTTAACATCCTTAGAACTGAATAAACTTTGTCGATGAATATTTGAAAGATTAATTATATCGTTGTCTATTAAACCAATGGTTCCAATACCAGCTCTTACTAGATTTTCTGCAGCAGGGCAGCCTAGACCTCCAACACCAACAATTAAGATACTTGAGGATAAAATTTTTTTTTGACCTTTTGCACCTATATTCTTTAAAACTAATTGTCTTGAAAATCTTTCAATTTGGGATTTGCTTAGACTATTTTTCATTTACCAGTTGAACCAAAACCTCTTTCTCCTCTTATTGACACTGGAAGTTCATTAGTTTCTTCTAGATCCATTTTAATAACCGGAGTTAAGATCATTTGAGCAATTCTATCATTTTTGTTAATTTTAAAATTTTTATTTCCATGATTGAACAAAATAATTTTAATTTCTCCTCTGTAATCACTATCAATAGTTCCAGGCGTATTCAAAATACTGATACTATTTTTTGCGGCTAATCCTGATCTCGGTCTTATTTGGATTTCATATTCTTCAGGGAACGCAACTGATAATCCAGTTGGTACAAGAAAAGATTCACCTGGTTTTAAATCAATTGGTTCATTTATACAGGCCATTAGGTCCATGCCGGATGCACCATTTGTTTTATATGACGGTAATTTAGCAGAAGAATTTAATTTTTTAACTAAAACTTTAATCATTAGTTTAAATGACTAATAATCTTTTCCACCAATTCATCTGAAATCTCAGATTTAGGTTTGTATATTAATTTATCTGTTTTCTTATTTTTATAAAAGATTGAGACTTCATTAAAATCTGAGTCAAAACCTATTGAATTATTTGATACATCATTTGCAACAATCCAATCACAATTTTTTTCGCTAAGTTTTTTATTCGCATAATTTTCTAGGTTATTTGTTTCTGCAGCAAAACCGACAACAAGTTTGGGTCTTAAAGAGTTATGATTAGAAACATAATCAAGAATATCTACATTTTTTTCTAAATCTAAATTTAACTTGTCTTGCTTTTTAATTTTTATTTTAGCAACTTTTTTTGCTTTATAGTCACATACTGCAGCTGAAAATATTGCTACATCAGCTGGTAAACTTTTAAGTGTTGACTGAAACATTTCTTCAGCGGTTTCGACTTTTATTAAATTAATTTCATCACTTATCTCTAAATTTGTTGGCCCAGAAATTAAAGTTGTTTCAAAACCCTTTTTTGATAATGATTTTGCAATTTCGTAACCTTGCTTACCACTAGATTTGTTTGTAATATACCTTATTGGATCAATATATTCATTAGTTGGTCCTGCGGTTACAATTGCTCTATACTTTTTGTTTATCTTTAAATTTTTAAGATAAATTTCTAGCTTATTGATTATTTCTCTTGGCTCTGACATTTTTCCTTCTCCATATTCTCCACATGCCATATCTCCAATTTCAGGGCCAATTAATCTATAGTTATAGTTTCTAAGTTTAGCTATATTTTGTCTGGTAGATTGATGATCCCACATTCTCACATTCATTGCGGGAGCAATAAAAATTTCTTTGTTTGAGGCAAGCGTAACTGTAGATGCTAAATCATCAGAATTTCCGTTTGCAAGCTTAGATATTGTATTAGCTGTAGCAGGTGCAATTAAAATAAGGTCTGCCCATCTCGAAAGACTAATGTGATCCATTTCTGCCTCATTTTCTAAATTAAAAAGATCTTGATAAACTTTAGATTGGGATAAAGATGTAATCGAAAGAGGCGTCACAAACTCAGCACCGCTTTTTGTAAGTATTGTCTTTATAATTACACCATCTTTCTTTAGAAGTCTTATTATTTCAAGACTTTTATAAGCAGCTATTCCACCACAAATTATTAATAAGATTTTTTTACCTTTTAAATTATTCATTGTATGGATTAAAATACCAATAGCCCAAAGATTACAAGGACTAAAAAACCAATTATAGATTGATTTCTAAAGGCAATCATTTCTGATTTTTTTGTATTTAAAGCGGTGTAGGAATTTGAATTTTGAGGAATCTGTCCACTGGCTAAATAAGTCAAAGCTTGATTTGCCTTATCCATTATTTGAGGAAATTCTGGTAATCTTTTAATTACCTCAGATGTGTTTTGGATCGCTTCATTTATTGTAGTTAATGGATCTTTCGTTTCTTTTAGCCAGTTCTCAAGTACAGGTTTTGAGGTAATCCATATATTAGTGTTGGGATTTAATTTTCTAGCTACACCTTCAACAACAACCATTGTTTTTTGTAGCATAAGAAGTTGGGGTTGAGTTTGCATATTAAATTTTTCAGTAACGTCAAATAATTGTTTTAGTAATTTTCCTCCAGATATATCTTTTACAGATTGACCAAAAATTGGTTCACCAATTGATCTTAAAGCTTGTGCAAGATCATCAATTGGAACCTCCCTTGGTACAAGACCTGCAGCCAAATGTACCTCTGCAACTTTACGATAATCTCTTTGAATAAAACCAAATAATATTTCCGCTAAAAACCTTTTACTTATTTTGTCGAGCCGTCCCATTATCCCAAAATCAATAGGCACAATATGACCATTGTTATCTATAAATATATTACCTTGGTGCATATCTGCATGAAAAAAACCATCTCTTACAGCGTGGCGTAAAAAATTTTGAATAATATCATCGGCAATTTTCTTTGTATCTAAGTTTCTATTTTCAAGTTCTTTTGTCTCTCTTATTGAAATTCCATCGACCCAATCTAAAGTCATTACATTTTCACTTGTGAAATTCCAATAAATTTGAGGTACTCTAAATCCAACATCATTTTTTGTATTTTCCGCATATTCATTTGCAGCTGCTGCCTCAAATCTTAGATCCATTTCTAAGTTTGTAATTTCTTTTAATAAAAAAACTACTTCAACTAATTTTAATCTTTTTGTTTTTTTTGCAAATGACTCTATTAAAAAAGCAAAAAGCATCATTGCATCTATCTCATCATTAAAAATTTTTTTTATGTTAGGACGTAAAATTTTTATTGCAACGTCTTTTAGAGTTCCTTTATCATTTATTTGAGCTTTGTGGACCTGTGCTATGGAGGCAGCAGCAACTGGTTCACTTATGTTTACGATTGAATTATAAGTATCTTCGCCCAGATCGTTCTTAATAATTTCTTTTGCTTGTACTAATGGAAATGGTGGAAGTTTATCTTGAAGATTTTCAAGTTGCTTTGAGAGATTTTCACCAATAATGTCTGGTCTGGTTGCTAAGAATTGTCCAAGTTTTATAAAAGTTGTACCCATAGACTCTAATGAGTCAGATAATCTCTGACCTTCATTTTTGTTTAAATCTATTTTGTTTTTAGTGAAAAAAGATATTGATAGCATTTTAAAGAAAAACTTGATTGCTAGCGGCGGTTCTTGAAATTTTGTAACTATGTTTAAAATATCAGATTTTGCTATCTTTCTTGCAAGTTTGAATAATATTATTATTTTTTTTATCATTAAATTTTCCAACCACTATGAATTGAAACTATTCCACTACTCAAATTTCTGTAATTACATTTTTCAAAACCTTTTTTTTTCATCAGTTCAAGTAACTCCTCCTGATTTATAAATTTCTCAATACTTTCAATTAAGTATTCATAAGGTTTTTTTTGCCCAACAACATATTTACCGATTAAAGGAATAATTTTAGAATACTGCTTGTAAATAAATTCTAAGTTTTCATTTTGTATTTTAGAAAATTCTAAACAAAAAAATCTTCCTCCAGGTTTTAAAACTCTATAAGCTTCAGATAAAGATTTATTTAAATCTCCTGTATTCCTTAATCCAAAACTGATTGTATAGTAATCAAATAAATTTTTTTTCAGGGGTAGCTTTTCAGCTTTAGAGATTATCCAATTGATATTTTTATACTTTGATAATTTCTTTTTACCCTTATCAATCATTCCTCTGTTAGGATCAACACAAGTTATTTGACTGTAGATATCAGTATTGTCTAAATAAAGTTTTCCAATATCACCAGTACCGCAAGCTACATCAATTAATTTTTTGCCTTTTGATGGTTTCATCATATTGATTAAATTTTTTTTCCATAATCTATGTACTCCAAGAGACATGAAATCATTCATTAAATCATATTTATCAAAAACTTGATCAAATACGGTTTGGACGAGACCATCCTTATTTTGAAGAATTTGTTTCATTTTAAATAAATTATTCTGCTAATATAATATTAAATGCCAGAATTACCA
>CACBYE010000016.1 GCA_902543375.1 uncultured Pelagibacteraceae bacterium | reverse complement strand
TTGACCTCTCAGTAGATGTAACACTAAACGCCTCTATAGTGTCATTTTTTTGAAAATCCACATAATCTTTAACTGTAATACCGCATTCTTGGCCACCACTAACCTGTTTAACTTGGTTTTTTTCCCTAAAAATCGATGAAACCTTTCCAGTGTAAATAATAGATCCATCTCTAATAATTCTTACATCTGAAGTGCTATTTATTTCACCATCGGTTACTTTTGAGCCAGCAACTTTTCCTGCACCAGAAACTTTGAAAATCTCTAAAATTTGAGCCGTGCCAGTAATATTTTCTTGTAAATCTGGGGCTAATAATCCAGACATCTTTTTTTTAATGTAATCTAAAACTTCATAAATTATATTGTAAGATGAAATCTTTATTTTTTCATTTTCCGCAAGTTTTTTTGCTTCTTTACTTGGCTTAACATTAAATGCAATAAGAATTGCATTTGATGCTTTAGCTAATGTAACATCTGTTTCTGTTACCATCCCTATATCAGCTAAAATTATTTTTGGTCTAACTTCATCGTGGGTTATTTGGCTGATAGCATTTTTTATCGCCTCAGAAGATCCATGTACATCCGACTTAATAATCATATTAAGCTCTTTTGACAAATTTTTTGAAAAAGCCGACTCTTGTGTTGTTAATGATAAGGGATTTTTATTTTCTTTTTTCTCTTGAGCTCTATTTTCACTAAGTGTCTTAGCGTCTTTTTCAGTTTCTAAAACAATAAAATCATCACCTGCTTTTGATGCACCATTAATCCCTAAGATTTCAACTGGTGTTGATGGTGAAGCTTCGCCGATGTTTTGGCCTTTATCATTTATGATGGCTCTAACTTTTCCCCATTTTAAGCCACTTACAAAAAAATCACCTTTTCTAAGCATTCCAGTTGTTACAATTATATTTGCAACAGGTCCTCTGCCAACATCTATTTTTGACTCTAAAACAATACCTGTTGCTTTGGACTCATAATCTGTTTTAAGATCTAAAATCTCCGCCTGAAGAGTTATTGACTCAATTAATTTATCTAGGTTTTTTTTTGTCTTAGTGGATATTTCAACCATTAAAGTATCTCCAGATAGATCTTCAGCAATTAATTCGTGTTCCAATAACTGATTTTTTATCTTTTGCGGGTCAGCTTCTGGAAGATCACATTTGTTTATTGCAACTACAATCGGAACGTTTGCTGCCTTAGCATGCTTAATTGACTCAACTGTTTGTGGCTTAACACCATCGTCTGCAGCGACTACTAACACTACCAAGTCTGTCAATTTTGACCCTCTGGCTCTCATCTCTGTGAAAGCTGCATGACCAGGCGTGTCTATAAAAGTTAACTTATTTCCCTCGTTATCTATTTGATAAGCACCTATATGTTGTGTAATCCCACCAAATTCGCCTGAGACAACATTTGCGCTTCTTAAAGCATCTAACACAGAAGTTTTCCCATGATCAACATGGCCCATTACAGTTACAATTGGTGGTCTATTTCTTAGATTTTCAGTCCTTGAAGCCTTGATCTTTTGAATTATTTCCTCTGCTTTCTCTTCTCTGATCGGATTATGTCCAAACTCTTTTACTAAATACTCTGCTGTATCAGCAGCTAGTGTTTGATTAATGGTAACTGTAACCCCCATTCCAAATAAATACTTTATTACATTACTTGACTGTTCTGCCATTCTATTTGCCAACTCTCTTACAGTGATAGCTTCTGGTATATTTATATCCCTTTTTATTTGTTTAAGATTTTCATTATTTTGATCTTTATTTTGATTTTTATTCTCTTTTTCTCGAGCTCTTCTAACTGATGCCAAACTTCTTTCCCTTGCCTCTATTTCATCACTTAATGCCCTAGAAACAGTCAATTTCACTTCTCTTTTTTTTGTTCCAATTTTAAGTTTTTTATCTTTTACATTTGACTCATCTTTTAGTCTCTTGGTAGCTCTTTGCTCAGCTAGTTTTCTTTTTTCAAAGTCACTTGTGTTGGATTTAAATTTAGATTCAAAAATAGGTTTTTTTGGTAAAAACGAGCTTCCTCTTTTAGCTAACTTACTATTGGATTTTTCTATTACTACGGATCGTTTACCTGAAAATTTGTTTACATCAATATTTTTTAAGGGCTTTTTGGTTTTGCCAGATATAGTTAGTTTTAATTTTTTTTCCATAGCTCATCTCTTAATCTTTATAAACAATTCTTCTAGCTGACATAATTAAATCATCAGCTTCTTCCTTTGAAAGCGCAAAATCCTCAAGATATCCCTCAATTTTAATTTTAGATCCCTTAACAATGTCATGGCCACCTGTAAGTTCATCAGAAGCTAAATCAGCAAATTCTTCCAATGAAAGAATTTTCCTTTCACCCAATGTAACCAGCATACCAGGAGTAAGCCCTTTAAGATTTATTAACGACTCACTTAAGCCAAGCTCCTTAATTCTTTTTGAAATATCCTCCTGATCTTTTTTGTGAAAATCTTTTGATCTCTCAATGAGTGCTTTGGCAGTATCCTCCTCAATTCCCTCAATCCTAGTAAGATTCTCGACTGAACTGTCTTTTATATCATCTATTGTAGCAAATCCCTCAGCAACAAGTAGTTGCCCAAGAGTTTCATCTAGCTCAAGATTCTTAACAAAATTTTCAGTTTTTTCCTTAAAATCTTGCTGTCTTCTTTCAGAGTCTTCTTGATCTGTCATAATATTAATTTCATAATTTAATAATTTAGTAGCAAGTCTAACATTTTGCCCTCTTCGACCGATGGCCTTACTTAAATTTTCCTCCGTTAATATTACATCTAATTTTTTTCTCTCAGCATCAACATTCACTCTTAAAACATCAGCAGGAGACAATGCGCTTGATACTAAAATTGCAGGGTCTTCAGACCAATTTACAATATCTATTTTTTCGCCTTGAAGTTCATTCACCACAGCCTGAACTCTTGATCCTCTCATTCCAACACAAGCTCCAACTGGATCTAGTGATGCATCAATAGCTTTAACACAAATCTTTGCTCTACTACCTGGGTCTCTTGAAGAAGACTTTATTTCAATAAGGCCGTCGTAAATTTCTGGAACTTCCTGAATAAAAAGCTTTTCCATAAATTTTGGGTGTGCTCTTGACAAAAATATTTGTTGACCTCTCTGTTCTCTTCGAACATCAAAACAATAAGCTTTTATTCTGTCCCCTGCTTTTATATTTTCTCTAGGGATCAGCTCATTTTTTTGAATAATCGCCTCTGTTCTGCCTAGATCAACTATAACATTTCCAAATTCTAATCTTTTTACAATGCCACTCAAAATTGTATCTTTTTTATCTATAAAATCATTAAATTGTCTTTCACGTTCTGCATCTCTGACATTAGAGCTAATTACTTGTTTTGCAATCTGAGCCGCAATTCTTCCAAAATCGAAAGATGGTAGTGGTTGTAAAACTTCATCTCCTATTGACTTATTTTTATTATTATCATTAAGACTAATTGCATCCTCAAGCTTAATTTCAATATTTGAATTCTCTGGATTTTCTGCAACAATTAACTTTCTGAATATTTCAATATCACCATTATCCCTGTTAATCGAAACTTTGATTTCATTATCCTGTCCAAACTTGGATTTTGCAGCTTTAGCAATTCCAGTCTCCATCGAGTTAATTATAAGTTCCTTATCAATAGATTTTTCAAGTGCAACAGCCTCAGCAATTCTTATCAACTCAAGTTTATCTGCTCTTTTATTAAGCATTTTTAATTACTCCAAAAAAAAATGGGCACATGCCCATTTTGTAAAATTCAATAATGTTATGGTAATATAATAAAGTTTTTCTTTTATTCAACTCTAACTATTTAGAAAAAAAATCTTTTTTATCAGTTTTTTCCCACGAAAAGGAGCCATTGTCCTCTGGTATTCTACCAAAATGACCGTATGCGGCAGTTTTTTCATAAATGGGTTTATTTAAGTCTAACATTTCCCTTATTCCTCTGGGACTTAAATCAAAATTATCTTCAATGCTCTTAACAACAAATTTATTTTTTTCCAAATCATTGTCAAAAAGATCTACATAAATAGAAAGGGGTTTTGAAACTCCAATTGCATAAGCTAGTTGAATTAAACATTTCTTAGAAATTTTTGACGCAACAATATTTTTAGCTATGTACCTAGATGCGTAAGCTGCTGATCTATCAACTTTAGTTGGATCTTTACCTGAAAATGCACCACCTCCATGGGGAGCAGCTCCTCCGTAGGTATCAACAATAATTTTTCTTCCTGTTAAACCACAATCACCATCAGGACCACCTATTACAAAGTTTCCAGTAGGATTAACATAAAACTCATCCTCATTGAAACCTTCTAGAAAATGTTCAGGTATTGACTTAATCATATAAGGCTTAAGTAGATCTCTCACTTGAGATTGGTTTACGTCAGCTGAATGTTGTGAAGAAATAACTACTGATTTTACCTTAAATGGTTTTCCATCAACATACTCGAATGTAACTTGGCTTTTAGAATCTGGCTCAATATTTTTTAATTTTCCTGATTTTCTATCTTCAGCCATTAATCTTAAAATTTTATGAGAATAATGAATTGGTGCCGGCATCAATACATCGGTTTCATCGCAGGCGTAGCCAAACATTATACCTTGATCTCCAGCTCCCTCATCTTTATTTCCAGAAGAGTCTACACCCATTGCTATATCGGCAGACTGAGAATGTAAGTGACTCTCAATTTTTGTAGCCTCTCTCCAAGTAAACCCCTCTTGATCATACCCAATATCTTTTATGCAATTTCTCACTTTTTCAATTAATTCGTTTTTTTTTATCTCAGGTCCTCTTACTTCACCAGCTAGAACAACTTTATTAGTTGTAGTCAATGTTTCGCAAGCTACTCTAGAGTATGGGTCACCAGATATAAAACTATCGACAACCATATCTGAAATCCTGTCAGATACCTTATCAGGATGTCCCTCAGACACAGACTCGCTTGTGAAAAGATAATTTTTTAAGTTACTCATTTTTAATTTTATTAAATGAAAATATTAAAAAAATATACAATAAAATTATTAATACAAAAATTTTATTCCCATATTTTGAAAATATTGTTGGTCTTATTTTTTTTGATTCAATGAAATCAACATAACCAGACTGGTTTAAATCAACTTGTTTTTCAACGACCCCTAAAGGGTTGACTATTGCTGCTATACCATTATTGGCAGACCTTAAAACGTATTTGCCACTTTCAATAGCTCTATAAATACTATGAACAAAATGCTGTTGAGGACCTATAGACTGACCAAACCAACCATCCTCAGAAATGTTTACAATAAAATTAAAATTTCTATCATCAAAAATATTGCCAGTATAAATTATTTCGTAACAAATAAGAGGTAATAATTTTAAAGAAAAATTAAATTTATTTATTTCAATAATATTTCTTTTTTTTCCTCTCGAATAAGACTGATAATTATTAGTAATATTTTTTAATCCCGCATGTCTTAATATTTTTTCAAAAGGCAAGAATTCACCAAATGGAACAAGATTAACCTTATTATAGGAATCTATTATTTCAAGGTTGTGATCATAAATCGAGAATGTGTTAAAATATTTTTTAACTTGATCTTGTTTTATAACAGCATTTATACCAATTGCTAATATATGGTTCTCATTAAACTTATTCTCAAATAACCATTTATATTCCTGGAGTTGATCTTTTGAGATTTCTGGCAAAATACCCTCTGGCCAAATAAAAATTGTTATTTCGTTGTCTTGGGGTGAACTAATTTTAATTAAATCCTTTATTACTGAAGCGGGCTCAATATTACTATAAAACCTGTCAATGCTAATTTTTGAGCTTATAATTCTAATTTTATAATTGTGCTTGTTTGCCTCTATGCCATCGAATTTTTCAAATTTTTGTGACCCCAAAATGTGAAAAAATAAAGTTATTATAAGAAATAAGATAGAAACAATAATTTCTTTTTTATCCTCTCTTAAAATAAAAATTGATGGACTTGTGAAGAGAGAAATACAAAAAAGATTAAAACTATAAGTGCCTATAATTGATATAATGTTCAAAATTTCTATGTGATTAGAAAAACTATAAGCGATTAGATTCCATGGGAATCCGGTAAAGATTGAGCCTCTTAAAAA
>CACBYE010000015.1 GCA_902543375.1 uncultured Pelagibacteraceae bacterium | reverse complement strand
AGACCTGAGCCTCCAGCGCCTAAAACAACTACGTCGTATTCATGATCAATTATTTTATATGAACTCATATATATGTGATTAATATAATTGTAATTAATGGAATTGCTACAGTTGAAGCATATAAAAGCTTATTTGCGACATTTTTGATTTTATCATTTTTTATATAATCCTCAAAAACCTCACTAATACTTAAGGCTGAGAAAAAGTAAGCATTTATAATAAAGATACTAAACAAAAATCTCGAGAAAGGATTTGTAAAAAAAGCTACTAGATTTAAGTAATCTTGATCGTAGATCTTTATTAAATTCAAAATAAACCATATCATTAATGGAATTAATAGAGCTCCACTTATTTTTAAAAAGATCCATTTTTTTGTTGCAGTTATCATATTAAATAAAATTTTTTCCTATTATAAAAAAAATTATAGTTAAAATTACTGACCCAAAAATTACTATTAGACCCGATATCTTAGTTATCCTAAGTTCAAATCCATAACCGAGATCCATAATCAGGTGTCTAATTTCACTTAAAATTTGAAATGAAAAAGACCACGTAACTCCTAAAATAATAAATTTTCCAACTGGTGAATTTAATAACAAATTAATAGTTTCATATTTGCTTTCACTAAGAAATATTAAAGAAATCCATAAACAAATTAAAGTAATTGCAATAATATTTATTATTCCTGTTATTCTGTGAGAGATAGAAACTAAAGATGAGATTTGCCATCTATAAACTTGTATATGCGGAGATAAAGGAGGTTTATTTTCCATAAAAATTATTTTTAATTAATGTTTCTGCTATTTCAACTGCATTTAAAGCTGCTCCTCTTAAAAGGTTATCAGACACAATCCATAAGTTTAATCCATTATCAATAGTTTTATCTTCTCTTATTCTTGAAATAAATGTTTCATTTTTTCCCTCTGCTTCTAGTGGAGTCATGTATCCACCATCAGCTCTTTCATCAATCACTTTACAGCCTGCAAAATTATTCAATACCTCTCTTACTTTTTCTAAAGAAAAAGATTTTTCAAATTGAAGATTCACTGATTCTGAGTGAGAAACAGAAATTGGTAATCTTACGCAGGTTGCAGTAAGGTCAATTTTATCATCTAAAATTTTTTTAGTCTCATTCCTCATTTTTAGTTCCTCCTTTGTATAACCATCATCAGAAAAAACATCGATATGTGGAATTGCATTAAAAGCTATTTGCTTTGTAAAATTTTTAGAATTAATATTTTTACCACCTAAAACTAATTGAGTTTGTTCAAATAACTCATCCATTGGTGCTTTACCGGCTCCTGAAACTGATTGATATGTAGAAACAACTATTCTTTTAATTACAAAAAGATCATGTAATGGTTTTAAGGCAATTACTAATTGTGCTGTTGAACAATTTGGATTTGCGATAATGTTTTTTTTAATATTATTCAAATCATCTGGATTAACTTGAGGAACTACTAAAGGGACATCTGGGTCCATTCTAAAAAAGCTTGAGTTGTCAATTACCAAACAATACTTTGCTGCTTTTTCTGCAAATTTTTTTGAAATTTTTCCTCCCGCAGCAAAAAAAGCGATATTCACTTTAGAAAAATCGAAATTTTCTAAATTATAGACCTCAATTTCTTTTCCTTGAAATTTAATTTTTTTTCCTGCACTTTTTGGTGAGGCAACTAAATAGAGGTTATCAATAGAAATCTTTTTTTTTTCAAGAACTTCTAAAGTTTTTCTTCCAACATTTCCTGTGGCCCCTACTAATGCAATATTCATGATGTAACTTTTACACTAAATGAAAGGTAAATCGCAAATTTTTCCAACAAATATTTTTTCACCAATATCTATCTTAAATTGAGTTTTGGCGTCCCAGTAGGGCTTGTTAATCATTGCGATACCTATAACTTTTTTGAAAGTGGGAGAATATGCTGCAGATCTTACATAGCCCACTATGTTATTTTCATCATCTAATAATGTCTTTTCACAATACATGTCAATCTTATCATGATCAATTTTAACTCCCATTAATTTTCTTTCAATTCCCTTTTGTTGGATTTTTTTCAATTTTTCTTTTCCTATAAAATCAACGTTGCTATCTAAATTTATAAACTTATCAAAATTTGCTTCAAAAGGATTATCTCTATTATCGAAGTCATTACCGTAAGACAAAAGTGCTGATTCTATTCTCTCTATTAAATTTGGGCATCCAGCTCTTACATTAAATTCTTTACCTAGTTCAAATAAATAATCATACAAATCCTGACCAGCCAAATTATCTTCAACGTAAATTTCAAAACCACTTTGTTTAGACCATCCAGATCTGGCAATAAAATATTGTTTACCCTTAAATTCCAAATATTGAAAATTAAAAAATTTTAATTCTCTAATTTTCTCACCAAATAATTTTGCCATTAAATCATCCGACAAAGGTCCTTGAACTGCAAGAATATTTACGTTTGGCTCGCTAATTTCAACATCAAGTTTTTTCCCAGCTGCAAGCCCTTTTGCAAAAAAAATAACATCCGAGTCTGCAATAGATAACCACCACTTATCATCTGCTAATTTATTTATAATTGGGTCATTTACTAAAAGACCTTTATGATCTACTAAAGGTGCATAATAACATCTGCCTATTTTTGAATTAGATAAGTCTCTACATGTCATCAATTGAACTAATTTAGCAGAGTCTTTACCAGAAATTTCAACTTGTCTTTCAGCTGCAACATCCCATACTTGAACAAATTTTTTTAAATGGTGGTAATCAGACTCTAAAGACTTAAAAGAAGCTGGTAATAACATATGGTTATACACAGTGTAACTACTTACTCCATGAGCCTCGATTCTATCTGTGTAAGGCGTGCTTCTTAATCTTCTAGATTTAACAATTGGAAAATTTCTCATTTTTTTAAAAATTCTAAGATCTTTTCTCTCATTTCAAAAGCTTTTTCAATCATAATCATATGTCCAGATCCATGAATTATGTGGATACTCGAGTCCTTAATTGAGTTCGCAAATTTCTTTGCATGTTCCAAATTAATCATCTTGTCCAGTTCACCAAATATAAACATCGTTGGACATTGAATGGTCTTTGATGCCTCAATTCCATTAGTATAATTATTACAGGCATTTAAATCAGTTGCTAAAATTTCACTGATATCTCTTGGCGATTGAATTATTTTTTCAACTGGATTTCCCCCAATAAATTTTTTCGAGCCCTCATAGCCCCACTTCATCATTAACTTAACTGCATCAGGATCACCATTTTGAGCTAGCTTTATCAAATCAGGATGAACAGGCATTTTATTTGATCCCCCAACAAAAACTGCTTTACCTATTTTGTCTTTGTATCTGTATATATATTCTAAAATTTCAAGACATCCTTGTGAGTGACCAACTAAAATTAAATTTTTTAATTTCAATTTATTAAATACATCCTCTAACCAATCAGCAATTTTCTCAATACTTTCAAGACAAGGTCCATCTGAGCTTCCATGTCCAGGTAAATCTATAGAGAGTACATTGAAATTTTTGTTTGAAAAAAATTGCTCAGTAAGAGACCATACGATATGGGAAAGACCACTCCCATGAAGAAAAACTATTGTTTCTTTTTGATCATCTATTCCTTGACCTGAGTCAGATACATGAATTTTCTTATCATTTAGTTGAAATATCAATTATTTACCTAAAATTTTTTTCTTAATTCAAATTTCTGAATTTTTCCTGTTGATGTTTTTGGTAGTTCGCAAAAAACAACTTGTTTAGGTACCTTGAATCCAGCGAGAGTTTCCTTACAGAAAGTTATCAATTCTTTTTCGGTTACAGGTTTATCTTTTACCATTTCGATAAATGCACATGGCACTTCTCCCCATTTTTCATCTGGTTTTGCAACTACAGCAGCAATAGATACAGATGGATGTTTTGCCAAAGTATTTTCAATTTCTATAGAGGATATATTTTCACCACCAGAAATTATTATATCTTTAGATCTATCTTGAATTTTAACGTACCCATCGGGGTGGATTACAGCTAAATCACCAGAATGAAACCAGCCGCCGTACATAGCTTTGCTGGTTGCATCTTTATCTTTAAAATAGCCTTTCATAACTATATTTCCTTTAATCATAATTTCTCCAATTGTCTTTCCATCTTTAGGTACTTCTTTCATTGTTTCAGGATTCATTACAGTTACTCCTTCAGTATTTGGATATCTAACTCCTTGTCTGGCTTTAATCTCATTTTGTTTTTCTTGGTCGAATTCATTCCAAGAATCATTCCAAGCACATTGAGTTACATGTCCATAAGTTTCTGTTAAACCATATACATGCATTACTTCAAAACCAAGTTCATTCATTTTTTTAAAAATTATACTTGGTGGTGGTGCTCCTGCTGTAAGCACATAAACTTTATGTTTTAACTTTTTTTTATCAGCCTCTGGTGCACCTGTGATCATATTTAAAACTATTGGTGCTCCACCAAAGTGAGTTATGTTATACTCATCAATCAAATTAAAGATTTTCTTTACATTAATATTTCTTAAACAAATAGTTCTCCCATTCAACATCGGAACAGTCCAAGGATAACCCCATCCATTACAGTGAAACATTGGCACAATAGTCAAAAAGTTAAGTCTGTTCGGCATATTCCAAGCTACTGCACTTCCAGTTGACATTAAATATGAACCTCTGTGATGATAGACAACACCTTTTGGATTTCCAGTTGTTCCTGAAGTATAACTAAGAGAAATTGCTTGCCATTCATCCTCTGGCAATTTCCAATCATAATTTTCATCACCTGTATTTAAAAAACTTTCATACTCTAACTCACCTATTTTTTCACATTTTGATTGATCTGCATATTCATCGTGAATATCAATGATCGTGATTTTTCTTTTTAAAATATCTAAAGCTTTTTTCACTTCAACATGTAATTGACGATCTACTACTAAAACTTTTGCTTCACTATGATCTAAAATATAAGCAATTGTTTTAGCATCCAATCTTATATTAATTGTGTTCAACACAGCACCTGTCATTGGTACAGAATAATGACCTTCAAAGATTTCAGGAGTGTTAAAGGCCAAGAATGATACAGTATCTCCTTTTTGGATACCGATCTTGTTTAAGGCACTTGCAAACTTAATGGTTCGTTTGTAAACCTCAGCCCATGAATATTTTCGGTCCTCATAAACTACAGCTTCATAGTCTGGATAAATCTCTTTAGCTCTCTTAATAAAAGTTAAAGGTGTAAGAGGAACGTAATTGGCTGCATTTTTATCTAAATTGGTATTATAAGAACTCATTTTAGTTAAATTTAAAGTTCATAATATTTGAGCTTCCTGAAATAGCAGATTTATAGTGTTGTTCAGCTCTAGGGAGAACTTTATCAAAATAAAATTTAGCAGTATTTATTTTATTGTCATAAAACTTTTTATTTTCCTCAAAGTCTTTAAAACTTATATTAAGTACTTTCACCCATGCAAAAGCTAATGATACATATCCCAAAGTTTTTAGGTAATCATTTGCAGCTGCGCTTACATCATCTTTATTAGTTTTAGCTTTCTCAATTGTCCATTCACTGAACTTTGAAAGAATGTCTATATAGTGATTAAATTGTTTAACAAATGGCTCCACCTTTTCATTATTTGAATTAGCCTCAGATTTAATTAGATCTAAAAATTTATCAATTATATTCCCGTTTTTATTTGATAATTTTCTGAAAACTAAATCAGCTGCTTGAACTGAATTTGTTCCCTCATAAATTGGTGTAATCCTATTATCTCTATACAGTTGTTCAATACCTTGGTCTTTTGTGTAGCCATATCCACCAAATATTTGCATAGCATCACTGGTAATTTCCATTCCTAAGTCTGAAAATAAAGATTTTACGACCGGAGTCATCAATGAAACCATATCAGAAGCGTCTTGCCTAATTTTTTGATTGTTATGATTTAGGCTAACTTCAGTTTGTTGTGACAACCAAAAACATAGTGCTCTTTCTCCTTCTATAATTGATTTCATATTCAACAAAGTTTTTCTTATATCTGCATGTTCAATAATTGAGTCAGCACTTCCATTTTCTGATTTATTATTGTTACTTTTTCCTTGCTTTCTATCTTTCGCATAACTTAATGAGTTCTGATACGCAATTTCTGATATTCCTAAACCTTGAATTCCAACAACTATTCTCTCTAAATTCATCATTGTAAACATTTGACTCAATCCCTTATTTTTGGGACCGATCATAAAACCTGTTGCCTCATCAAAATTTAAAACACACGTGGCTGAACCTTTGATACCCATTTTTGTCTCTATCGA
>CACBYE010000014.1 GCA_902543375.1 uncultured Pelagibacteraceae bacterium | reverse complement strand
TGCACCAATCTGGATTGAAAATGCAATATCCTTCATTTTTGAATTACCAGCACTTGAATTAAGAATATTTTTTCCAGTCAAAAATCCATATACAATAGATAATAAACCAGCAATGATTGTGTATAGTAAAATTGTTTCAACTGCTTCGTTCATATAAACCTTGGGTTAATAATTGTTAATTTTTAATGCCGGACAATACAAAAAAAGGTAAAAAAGACAACGATTAACTTTCAAAATTGATGTGTATAAGCTTTGTTAATAGGCCTAATTTGCTTACCTTTTGTATCAATTATAAAAGATTTTTTTTTGCCAGATATGATTTTTCCAATTTTGGTTACCTTAACTCTTAAATTTTTTGAAATACTTTCAATGATTCTACTCTTTTTTGGACTTGCCGTAAATAAAATTTGATAATCATCACCATTTATTACAGTCTTAATCTTATTTAGTTTTTTTTTAAAAATTAACTTTTTTAAGTTTGTAGATATTGGAATTTTATTTTCATTTATTAAAAAGGATAGATTTTGCCTATTAATCATTTTCTTTAAATCTCCTATGAGACCATCTGAAATGTCAATTGAAGTATTTGCAATTTTAAATAAATGATTGGATAATTTAAATTGTAGTTCAGGATGATAGTGTTTATTTACAAAAAAATTAGATATTTTTTTATTCACGTTAATTTTATTTTTTAAAATTTGAAGACCAATAAAACTGTCTCCTAAATTTCCAGTTACATATATGTCGTCATTTAAAAGGGCTTTATTTCTATAAATTATTTTTTTTGAATAACCTAATGAAGTGATGGTAAAGCTTAATTTATTTGAGAATGTAGTATCACCACCACATAAATTAAGATTATATATTTGTTGCTCATTTTCAAGAGATTTCGAAATTAGTAATAAGTTTTTTTTAGAAAATGTTCTGCTATTTCCAGAACCTGAAATAAAATAAAATTTTGGTCTTACACCTTTGCATATCAGATCGGATATAGATGATCTTAATATCTTTTTAATAACAAGATCGGGAGAATTAAAATTAACAAAATGGATACCTTCGATATATGTATCGATAGAAATGACTATACCTTTTTTTTTATCAAAAAAAACGTCATCGTTTAAATTAAGAGCACCTTTATTTTTCTTTGAGATTTTAAAAAAGTATTTATTTATTAATTCAAATTCATGCATTATTCGATCTTAGTTTTTTTCCTAAATTATCTAATAAAGCGTTTAGATATTTTGTTTGCGAATCCTCTAGAAAAAAATTTGATGAGTTTAAATATTCTTTTATAATAATATTTATAGATAAATTAGGTCTATACATAAATTCATAAGTCGCAGCTTTTAAAATTGTTTGTAAGATTTTATCTAATTTTTCGAAAGTAAAGTCCTCTCCAAGTTTTTTATTCAATTCATCTAATATAAGATCATTCCTTTCAATAGTCCCATTTACTGTATCTTTAATAAACTTTTTAAACCTATGCTTAGGAAAATCTAACACACTTTCATCATTAAAAAACTTACTATATAATTTTTGAATTATAATCACTCTTGGATTATTATTTGGATTAAATTGAGTTCTCATTTTAACGATAAAATGGAGATAACGGCTTTCGCTGCTTCAGCCCCTTTTATTTTTCTATCTTTAGCTTGTGACATATTAAGGCAAGTAATTATTCCATTGCCGATAGGTTTTTTACTAGTAATTGATAGGTCCATAATTGCCTGTATTGATGCCTGAGAAATAAAATTAAAATGTGGAGTTTGTCCTTTGATCACACATCCGAGTGCTAAAAAAGCATCGTATTTTTTAATATTCTTGGAGATAACAATGGGTATTTCAAAAGTTCCTGGAACCTCAATTATTTTAACTTTATTTGTTTTTGGGATTGATTTTAAAGCACTATTAATTAGACCACTTGCAATATTTTTATAATAATTAGCTAAAACTATAAGAATTTTTTTTTTCATTAAATTAATTCCTGTTTTTTTATTTTTATTCCGTATCCATCTAAACCGATAACTTTTTTAAGAGATCTTGTAATTAATATCATATTTTTTATATTTAAATCTTTAATTATTTGAGCGCCAATACCATAATTTTTAATTGATTTATTACTGTCTTTTTTGTCAAATTCTTTACTTTTATAATTTCTTAGAGTTTGTGTAACTGAACTTAAATTTGTGTCTTTGATAAATATTAAAACACAATTTTGATATTTTTTAAAATAATTAATAGTTTTGTTAAATGAATTGGGTAATTTTTGATTAATCAGATAATTTTGAACTATGTTAGATGAAATTACCCTTACTCGTGGTGTTATACCTTTTTTAATCTTTCCTTTTACAAGTGCAAAATGCTCAGATCCATCTAATAAATTTTCATAAATCTTAATTTTATATTTTTGATTTTTAATCTTAATTTGACTTTGTTTTTTGAGTTTAACAAGTTTTTCCTTTTTTAATCTATAAGCAATCAAATCCTCAATCTTACCGATTTTAAGTTTGTGTTTCTTAGCAAAATTAAATAGATCTTGACCTCTAGCCATTGTTCCATCTTCATTCATTATTTCGCATATGACAGCTGAATTATTTTTTTTTGCTAATCTGGAAATATCAACAGAAGCCTCTGTATGACCAGCTCTCACAAGGACACCACCATCTTTGGCTATTATTGGAAAAACATGACCAGGTGAGACAATTTCATTTTTTTTTACTTTTTTTTTCGATGCTATCTTAATTGTCTTTGCCCTATCTTTAGCAGAAATACCCGTAGTAATTCCCTTTTTGGCCTCTATAGAAATGGTAAATGCAGTATTATTCCTAGATTGATTAACAGGTGACATTAGAGGTAAATTTAGTCTTTTTGCTTGCACTGAATCTAGAGCAAGGCAAATTAAACCTCGTCCAAATTTAGCCATGAAGTTAATATTTTTTGAATTTGTATCTGATGATGAGATTACTAAATCACCTTCATTCTCTCTTTTTTCGTCGTCGACTAGTATGAACATACCACCCTTTTTTGCTACTGTTATAATGCTTTCAATTGGTGCAAAATTATTTTTTGTCATAAAAATAATTTCTAACGTATTTAGACAATATATCTATCTCAATATTAACAAAGTCTAATTTCTTTAATGTTGATAGATTAGTCTCTTTATAAGTGTGTGGAATAATCCAAATTTGAAAACCTCTTTTGGTAACTTTTGATATAGTAAGTGAAATACCATTTACACAAATTGATGCCTTTTCAATTAGATTATTTCTCTCATTTTTAGAAATTTCAAAATCAAACAGATAAGATTTATCAATCTTTTTTATATTCAAAATTTTTGCTACTGTGTCTACATGTCCTTGGCATATGTGACCTGAAATTTTGGTTCCATATTTTAAAGGCAATTCTAAATTAATTTTATCACTATTTTCTAAAAATCTAAATTTTGAACGAGAAATAGTTTCCTTAGAAAGATAAAATTCCATAACTTTTGATTTATAAGAAATTAAAGTCAAACAAACACCATCACAAGCAATTGATAAGCCTATATCCTTTTTAGAAATCTTAAGGTTGCTTTTTATAAACAAATTTATACCTTTCGATCTTTTTGTTATTTTTGAAACAACGCCTTGATTATATATTATGCCATTGAACATATTATCTTTTAAATAATGTAATTTTATCTCTCCCTAATCTTAAATTTAAGCTAATTTTTTTTTTATATTTTTCTCTTAATAGATCAAAATCTTCAAATTTCAAATAATCAGATAATTTTGAAAGAACTCGTTGACCTTTATATAAATAAAATTCGTTAAAAACTCTTTTCTTTAAAAGATTATTAGTCAATATACCACCTCCTTCAATAAGTAAATTTCTACAACCCATTTTAAACAACTTTTTTAATATGTCTTGAAAGTCAAAGTTTTTATTTTTATCAAGTCTAGACTTTATAAGTAAAATCTTTTTTTTCTTAAAATTTAAAATTGTTGCTTTACTCGCCTCATTATAAAATATTATTGTATTTTTTTTATTAGCACTAGTAATTATATATCTATTCAGTTTACTATTTAGTTTATTATCTAAAATTATTCTTTTTGGTGAAAAACTTTCTAAACCTTTTAACCTACAATTAAGTTTTGGATTATCTTTATTCAATGTTTTATATGTAATCAAAATAGAGTCATTTTTATATCTTAACAAATGAGTAAATTTATCTGACTGCTCATTTGTAATTTTTCTATCAAGATTACTATAAATAAGATTATTTTTAGAAACAGCAATCTTGCCTGTCACATACGGTAGTTTATTTTTTCTATTAATATTATATGATCTATAGAAATCTTTTGACACGCTTTTTAAAAGTCCTCTATAAACTTTTATTTTACTATTAGTAAGAATTTTAAAACTTTTTCCCCTTACTTTTTTATCAATATCATCGATTGGATAATAAATTTTAGTGATTCCACTTTTAATAATTTTTTTTGTACATGGTGGTGTTTTTCCATAATGATTACATGGTTCAAGTGTTACATACATTTTAGAACCATTTAAATTTTCATGACAATCTTTGATTGCATTATATTCTGCGTGAGGTCTCCCATTAAAACCAGTTCGACCAATTGAAATAATTTTGTTTTTTCTGGTAATTACGCATCCTACTGATGGATTATTGCCAGTAAGACCTTTTCGTGAACTTGCTAAATTAAAAGCAAGTTTCATTATTTGCTTATCTTGCGATGTAAATTTATCTTTTTTTGTAGACATCTAATTTGTCCACAAATTGTACAAAATCTTTTTCTTCTCTAAAATTCCTGTATACGGATGCAAAACGAACATAAGCAACAGGATCTAACTCTTTCAATCCTTCCATAACCATTGTACCGATAGTGTTAGATGAGATTTCGTTTTGACCTAGATCTTCTACTGATCTAGAGATTTTACTTATAAACTTTTCAACTGTTTCAGTATCTAAAGGTCTTTTTTTTAATGCAATGTAAATTGATTTTGCTAATTTATCTCTGTCAAACGAAGACTTTCTGCCACTTTTTTTAACTACCATAAGCTCTCTATATTGTATTCTTTCAAATGTAGTAAATCTTTCGCCACAAACACATAATCTTCTTCTGCGTATAGCAGTACCATCTTCAGTCGGACGAGAATCTACAACCGAAGTCTCACCTTTTTTTGCACAAGGACAAATCATTGACTATAAGTTTTTATATATCGGGAAAGATGAAGTTAAAGAAATAACTTCATTTTTTACTTCATTTTCTATCTTGCTATTATCTGTTGGATTTTCTGATAAACCTTTGATTGTTTTTGTAATTAATTCACCTACTGTTTTGAATTCATTTAAACCAAAACCTCTCGTGGTTGCTGCTTGAGTTCCAAGTCTGATACCAGAGGTTATCATTGGTTTTTCTGTATCAAAAGGAATTCCATTTTTATTACAAGTAATGTTGGCTCTAGACAAACTTTCAGCTGCAAGATTACCTTTCACATTGTAAGGTCTTAAATCTACTAACATTAAATGTGTGTCTGTACCATTTGAATAAATTTTAAATCCATTATTTTTTAGAGTTTCCGCCAAAATTTTAGCATTGGCTAAAACAGATTTAATATAATCTTTGAACTCAGGCTGTAAAGCTTCAAGAAATCCCGCTGCCTTAGCAGCAATGATATGCATTAAAGGTCCACCTTGATAACCAGGAAAGACAGCTGTGTTAAATTTTTTAGCAAGATCTTCATGGTTAGTTAAAATTATACCACCTCTTGCACTTCTAAAAACTTTATGTGTTGTAGAAGTTACTACATGCGCATGATCGCATGGATTAGGATATCCCTTGCCTGCAACTAGACCCGAAAAATGAGCCATATCAACCATCAAATATGCGCCAACTTTATCAGCAATTTCTCTAAACCTCTTAAAATCTATAACTCTTGAATAAGCACTTCCACCTGCTATGATTAATTTTGGTTTGTGTTCTAATGCAAGTTTTTCAACATTATCGTAATCAATTAGTTCAGATACTTTATCTACGTCATAGCCTATTGCATTAAACCACTTGCCAGACATTGAAATTTTTAATCCATGAGTTATGTGACCCCCAGAGTTTAAACTCATTCCCATAAAAGTATCTCCTGGATTTAATAAAGCTAAGAACACAGCACCGTTTGCTTGTGCGCCTGAATGAGGTTGTGAGTTTGCGAATTTGCAATTAAATAATTTTTTTAGTCTATCATTTGCAAGACTTTCCGCGACATCAACATGTTCACATCCGTTATAATATCGTTTACCGGGATAGCCCTCAGCATATTTATTAGTTAGAACAGAACCTTGAGCTTCTAGTACAGCTTGTGAAACTATATTTTCTGAAGCAATTAATTCAATGTGTTGTTGCTGTCTTGTTAACTCATCCTGAATAGCTTTATAAATTTCAGGATCTTTTGTAGATAAACTATCCTCAAAGAAACTTTTGTAACTCTCGTTTAAATAATTTTTTTCACTAGACATAATTATATTTTTTTTACTCTTTTTAAGTGTCTACCACCATCAAATTTAGTTTTTAAAAAAATACTCACAAATTTCAAGGCATTTTTTTTACTAATTAATCTAGACCCTAATGTAATGATGTTTGCATCATTATGCAATCTGGATAATTTGGTTGATTTTGTATTAAAACATTGTGCTGCACGCACGTTTTTATGCTTATTTGCCGCAATATTCATCCCAGTTCCAGATCCACATACTAAAATACCGATGTTATTCTTGCTGATTTTTACTTTTCTGGCTAATTTGTGTGCGTAATCAGGATAATCAACTCTATTATCATTTTTAGGACCCAGATCCAGAAATTTTAATTTTTTCTTTTTAAGTGATATTTTAATGTCTTCTTTTAACTTAAATCCAGCGTGATCCGATGAAATAAATATTTTTTTCAAATTAATTAAACTTGTAATCTAAAACACATGCAACAAGATGAACTCTATTTTCTTCTCCACCATTAAATGCATTATGGTATTTAGTATTATTAGTTATCCAAACTGAGCCGTCTGCAGGCATGTGTTTTGCAACATTGTCAATGACCATTAAACAACCAGGGTTTGTGATTATAGGAATGTGCAACCTTGGCTCTGGGTCCCTGTGCCAACTTAAAGTAGATCTTGGTTCTTTTAATAAAATTCTCATCCTTCCTAACTTATATTTGGTAGATAAAACATCAAACACATACTTAAAATATGTATTTTCATAATCTTTAATAAATTCAGAATAAGCCGACTCATCAATCATCACGTCTCTTGAAACTTCTTTTCCGGATTTGTTTGGTTTCGTCCAATAAATTCCTCGAACTTTATTTCCCTTTATAGATTCAGGGTCACCAGGTATTTGAGTTAGTGGTATAGCTCCAAAATGTGTAACTCCGGCGTCTTCAAATTTTTTTATTTGAATTATTTGGTTATAAGCTTCTTGAAGTTTTGTAATATCAAAATTTATCTCTTGTTTCTGAAAGTCGTTAAAGTCTAAAACTCTTTTTTCTTTTTCTACAT
>CACBYE010000013.1 GCA_902543375.1 uncultured Pelagibacteraceae bacterium | reverse complement strand
AAGAGGATTTACTTAAACAATTAAGTGAAAAAATAGTTAGCTGTAAAGATGTGACATTTAGGATTTTTGGATTGTCACTAACAACTATTAATATTGTAATTAATTTAGTTTTTATTATAACCTTAATTAAAATTTATATTAAATATGAAAAAAACAAATAACAGAGTTGAAGAATTTATTAGAGTTGATCACGCAGGTGAGAGAGGTGCTGTAAAAATTTATGAAGGACAGCTATTGGCTTTAAATACGATAGTAAAAAATGATAATTTAAAAAAAACAATAGAAGATATGAAAGAGCATGAGATTGAACATTGTAAATTTTTTGAAAAAGAAATAAAGAAAAGAAACATTAAACCAACAAAATTTCTACCTTTGTGGGACCTTCTCGGAGTAGGCTTAGGATTTGGGTCTACAATTCTTGGTAAAAAAGCGGCTATGTTGTGTACTGCTTCTGTTGAAGAAGTAATTGATGAACATTACCAAGATCAAATAAATAAATTAGGTCCCGAGGAGAAGAATCTTAAAACTAAAATTATAAAATTTAGAGAAGATGAATTACATCATAAAGATATTGCTTATGAAGAGGGGGCTACCAAAAAAGGAATTTATTCTATTATGGATAAAATAATCAAAACAGGTTCAAAACTAGCAATTCGTATATCTGAAAAGGTTTAAATTTTAAGGTTCTAATTCGACGTCCCAATATAAATAGTCCATCCAACTTTTATGTAGATAATTTGGAGGAAAATTCTTTCCATTACGATGTAAATCTTCTGTTGATGGCTGAAATGGATATTGAAAAAGTTTCATGCCAGAAGATTTTAATAATTTACCTCCTTTTTTAACGTTGCAATTTGAGCAAGCGGTTACAACGTTATCCCAATTAGTTTCTCCACCTTTAGACCTGGGTAACAAATGATCAAATGTTAATTCCTCTCCACTTCCACAATATTGACATGAAAATTTATCTCTTAAAAAAACGTTAAATCTTGTGAAGCTTGGTTTTGACTGTGGAACGATGTAATCTTTTAAAGCGATAACACTTGGTAATTGCATATTAAATGAGGGGCTTCTTACAACTCTGTCATAATTACTTACAATAATTACTCTGTCCAAAAAGACTGATTTGACTGTATCTTGCCAAGACCACAAGGAAAGTGGGTAATAACTTAAGGGTCTATAGTCAGCGTTCAATACAAGTGCTGGACACTTTTCTAATGAAACATCTTTATCAATAAAACTATTCATTTACTAAACTTAACTTAAATAAAAAATTATTTCAACATCACATGAAAAAATTATTCAATATTTTTCTGAATGTAATTTAGAGCTATGCTTGAAGATTCTATAGGGATATGATGGTCGCAGTTTTTGATTAAATGTGTTTCAATATCTATATTATTTCTAATAAAAAAATCCTTTGCTTCCAACATATAACTTGCTGGTACAACTTGATCCATATCACCATGTATTAATAAAGTATTTGTTGAAGATTTTTTTCTTGTCTCTAAGTCTTTAGTATTAATAATTTTTCCAGAAAAACCTATAATACAATTATATTTCTTAACTGATGTGATTCCTAGATTTATTGACATCATGCATCCCTGGCTAAATCCTGATAAACAAATTTTACTATTCTCAAGATTAAATTTGCTTTTAACTTCATTTATAAACTTATTTAATATTTTTTCAGCTTTAAGAGACTCCTCTAATATATAACTCGGATCATCTTTAGTTAGATCAAACCACTGAAAACCTGAGGGATTGATAGGACATGATTCATGACCATTTGGACAAATGAAAACAGTATTTGGTAAATGTCTTTTCCAATTTAAAGACAACGTGCTTATATCCTTTCCATCACCTCCATATCCATGAAGCAGAATTATAGCATTTTTTATATTGTCACTATTCTCAGGTTTGATAATGGTAGTATCTAGACAAAATGTCATACATTATTATTTATGTTTTTTTATTTTTTAAACACTCTAAAGTACTTTTATGATTTCTGGAACATTACTTAAAATAATTTCAATAATATTTTTAATGGCTGTAGGAGTCGTATTAATTCTTGGTATTGGAACTTTGTTTAAAGGTGGAGAAACTAGTAAAAAGTATTCAAACAAATTAATGCAACTGAGAGTATTATTGCAATTTATTGCTATAATAGCATTAGTAGTTTTTGCCTATTTTTTCAAAAATTAATTATAATTACTTAACCATTTTATAAAATCTTTGTCTTCAAAATCTATTGAACCAATGATCCTGGCAAATTCATAACCATTTTTATCTAACAATATAGAAGTTGGTATTCCTCTTAATTGAAATTTTTTCGCCAGAGTTATTGGGGCATCGAAATATAAATTTAAATTTTCAATTTTCAAATTTTTGAAGAACTGAAAAGACTTATCAGTACTATCCTTTCCAACATTAATTGGAAAAATAATTAAATTATTCAACTCCTTATTTTTAGATAATTCATCCAAAGAGGGCATTTCTTCTTTACATGGAGCGCACCAAGTAGCCCAAAAATTCAATAAAATAAGATTTCCTTTATAATCCTTTAAGTCTATCTGATTATTTTCAATGTCTAAAAACGTTATTAGGTCATATTTTTTCAATTCTTTATGAATTACGATATTTTTTAAATTTGTGACCTCATCAGCAAAAACATTTGAAAATAAAAAAATAAAAATTATTAAAAATTTCATGTTAAAGGTATAACTAATTACCATGGCAAAAAATAAAAACAACCAAGCAATATGGGGTGCAAGAATTAAAAAATCTACTTCGATGGCTTTTCAAAGAATTGGAAGTTCAATTGATTTAGATAAAAGGCTTTATAAAGAGGATATCAATGTTTCAAAAGTGCATGCAGAAATGCTTTTTAAGCAAAAAATTATCTCTTTTAAAATTAAAAATAAGATTATTTTTGGATTAGAAAAAATTGAAAGAGAAATTAGAAATAATAAATTTCAGTTTAATGAAAAGTATGAAGACATTCATATGAATATTGAAAAAAGACTTTTTCAAATAATTGGGGAAGATGCGGGATATCTTCATACCGCAAGATCAAGAAACGACCAAGTTATAACTGACTTTAAAATTTGGATTAAATCTGCAACACATGAAATTAATAGTAAACTTAATGTTATAATAAAGAATACATTAAAAATTGCAGAAAAAAATGTTAGTACAATCATGCCAGGTTTTACCCATCTCAAAAATGCTCAAGCAGTTTCTTTTGCACACTATCTTTTGGTTTATGTTGAAATGTTTAGCAGGGATAAAAAAAGGTTTTATAATAATCTTGAAAATTTAGATGAAAATCCATTAGGTGTTGCTGCAATAAGTGGAACCTCTTTCAATATTGATAGAGATTACACAACCAAAAAACTTGGTTTTAAAAAACCTACAAATAATTCTATAGACACAATTTCTGATAGAGATTTTGTTTTAGATTTTTTATATAGTGTTTCAGTTTGCTCTATGCATATTTCAAGAATTGCTGAGGAACTTATCATTTGGAATTCAGATGCCTATAATCTAATTTTTCTCTCAGATAAAATTGTTACTGGTTCGTCTATAATGCCTCAAAAGAAAAATCCTGATGTGCTTGAGTACCTTAGAGGTAAATCTGGAAGTGCGTACGGAAATTTATTTTCTATGTTAACAATATTAAAAGGTTTACCTTTGTCATATTTTAAGGATCTTCAAGATGATAAAGAAATTGTCTTCAAAGCTAATGAAACAATTATTAATTGTCTTACTATTTTAAATGAATTTATAAAAAATTTTTCTCCAAATAGAAAGCAAATGCTTAATCTCGCAAATATAGGCTACATCACTGCAACTGATTTAGCAGATTATTTGGTAAAAAAACATTCCATGTCTTTTAGAGAAGCATACAAAAAAACTGCTAATGTTGTAAATTTAGCTGAGAAGAAAAAGAAAAATCTCTCAGAATTATCTATAGAAGAACTTAAAATGGTCGAACCAAAACTTACTGAAGATGTTTTGATGATTTTTGACCTAAAAAATTCTGTTAAATCAAAAAAATCCTATGGCGGAACATCTTTTGAAAATGTAAAAAAAATGATAAGGAAATATAAAAAAATGTAATGCTAAAAAATCTTATTATAATATTAATCCTATATTTTTTTGTAGTTTCTTGTGGAAAAAAAGGTGATCCAAGTTATATAGAACCCCAAAAAAACGTAAAAAAAATTATCCTTAAAAAAAAGGTATAATGAAATATATCAAAAATAAATTTTTAATTGAAAAATTTACAGTTGAAAATATTGCTAAAAAATACGGTACACCAGCTTATTGCTACTCTTATAACAGACTGAAAGAGAACATAGTTAATTTTAAAAAAAGTTTTAAATCTTTCAAGCCACTCATATGTTTTGCTGTGAAATCAAACACCAATATCAATTTAATAAAAGAAATCAAAAAATTTGGGTTAGGAGCAGATGTTGTTTCAATGGGCGAGTTAATGATGGCTTTAAAGGCAGGTATAAATCCAAAGAAAATAGTTTTTTCTGGTGTTGGAAAAACTGCGAATGAAATTAAATATGCAATAAGTAAAAATATTTTATTAATAAATGCAGAGTCAAAAAGCGAAATTAAAGAAATTGAAAGAATTGCAAAATCAAATAAAAAAAAAGTTGAAATTGGAATAAGGCTTAATCCTAATACAGACGCCAAAACTTTAAGTCAAATTTCAACAGGTAAAAAAGGAAATAAATTTGGAGTAGATAGTAAAACTTTTTTAAGTCTCACGAAATACTGTAAAAAATCAAAAAATATAAATCTGAGGTGTCTAAGTGTACATATTGGTAGTCAAATATTAGATCATAAACCTTATGAAAAAATGTTAAAAGTTTTGTCAAATATTATTAAAAAATCCAGTTATAAATTTGATTTTATTGATCTTGGTGGAGGTATGGGAATTCCATATGATAAACTTAGGAAAAAACTAAATTTTAAAAAATATAATTTGGCAATAAAAAAGTTTTTAAAAATAAATAGTTCTACAATTATATTTGAGCCGGGTAGATCAATAATTGGAAATACAGGAATTTTAGTATCTAAAATTATTTATATCAAAAAAAATACTCAAAAAGATTTTATTATTCTGGACGCTGCTATGAATGATTTAATTAGACCTGCTTTATATGGTGCTTTTCATAGAATATTACCAGCAAAAAAAAAGAATAAGAAAATAAAAAAGAAATATGAATTTGTTGGTCCAATTTGTGAAAGTACTGATAAGTTTTCTAGTATAAAATATTCTCAGGAATTAAATGAAAAAGATCTGGTTATAATTCATGATGTTGGTGCATATGGAATGTCACTAGGTTCTAATTATAATTTAAGGCTTAAGCCTGTTGAACTTCTTATTAAGAATTCTAAAATTACAGTTATTAGAAAAAGACAAACATACAAAGATATAATTTAATTTTTAAAAAAAAATGATTAAGAATTTCACATTTTCATTTTTCTTTTTTTTTGGAATAATATTTATTTCGATAATTTTTCTACCCTCTCTTTTTCTGCCACAAAAATTCGTAATATTAGGTGGCAAATTAATGGGTTATTGGACTAATTTTTGTTTAAAAATTTTTTTGTCTACAAAAATATTAGTAAAGGGGAATAAAAATATAATTAAAAATGAGAAATTTTTTATTGCTGCATCCCATCAATCGATGTTTGAAACTTTTTTTCTTCAAACTTTATTCAACGCACCAGTGTTTATTCTTAAAAAGGAATTATTACTTATTCCTATATTTGGTTGGTACTTAAAAAAAATTGGTTCTATCTCGATCGAAAGAGGCAAGGTTACAAAGAATAATCTTGATTTTTTAGAAAAAGTTTATGAGTTAATGTTAAACTCTAACAGACCATTAATAATATTTCCACAAGGTACTAGAGTATTACCTAATGAAAGACCACCATTTAAGAGAGGAGTATCAAAAATTTATGAGAAATTAAATATTGCATGCCAGCCAGTTGCCATAAATTCTGGAAATGTTTGGCCTAAAAATGGTGAAAAAAAGTCTGGCAGAACTATCACAGTATCAGTTTTACCTCAAATAGATAAGAATTTAGGAAAAGAGCAGTTTCTTAAAAATTTAGAGGAAAAAATTTATCATGAATTAAATTTGATCAGTTAGCCTTTCATCGGCATAACAACATAAATACTATCAAAATCACTAGGATCTTTAATTAAAACAGGAGATCCTGTATCATTAAAAAATAATTCTATTTTTTCTCCATCAAGTTGTGACGCAACATCTATCAAGTATCTTGAATTAAAACTAATTTCTAAATCATCATTAAAATCTACAGTAAGTGACTCTTTGCCGTCCCCACTATTAGTGTTGTTAACTGAAAGATTTAAATTACCGTGTGATAACTGAAATTTTACTCCATCTTTTTTATCAAGCGATACAGAGGCGACACGATCAACTGATCCTAAAAAAGATTTAAGATCTGTTTCCAATTTTTTTTGATTATTTTTAGGAATTACTTGAATGTAGTTTGGAAACTTTCCATCGATAAGCTTGGAAATTAATATACTGTTAGTTAATTCAAACTTAATCTTAGACTTTAAATTAGATATTCTAAGATCTCCATCATAATTATCAAGTAAAGAACAAAGTTGAAAAATAGTTTTTTTAGGTAGAATGATTGGATCAAAATTTATTTTTTCTCTTAATCTAATTTTTGAAATAGACATCCTATGGCTATCAGTAGCTACAGCTGTAAGATAAATCTTATCTTCAACCTCAGTTTGATGAAAATATATTCCACTTAAATAATGCCTTGTTTCATCATTTGATACTGAAAATTTACATTTATTTAGTAACTTCAAAAATTGTTTGGAATCAAGAGTAAACTCGTTTTGATTAAAATTCTCATCTGTCAGAGGAAACTCAGAAGAATTAATACAATTTAGATTGAATATTGAGTTTTCTGACTCTAATTGAAGTTTATTCTCATTGTTTGAGGATATATTAATCTTTTTATCTGAAGAAAATTTTCTAACGATATCAAACATGATTGAAGATGTAGTAGTTGTTTTCCCCTCATCTAAAATTTCAACGTTTTTTATTTGATGAATAAATATTAAGTCTAAATCTGTTGCAGTGATAGTAAGTTTTGAATTGTTAGCATCTAATAAAACATTTGACAGTATTGGTAATGTACTTCTTTTTTCAATTACTCCTTGACAATAACTAAGTGCTTCTTGAAGGTCTTTTTGGTTAACGTTAAATTTCATTCTCTTTCTTATACAATATAATATTCTTTAATTTATTTATGTTATCATTCATATCAGTATTTTTTTCTTTTAACTTTTCAATAGTTTTAACTGAATGAATTATTGTAGTGTGATCACGATTTGAGAATTCGCGTCCAATTTCTGGTAATGATTTTGTTGTCATAATTTTCGTTAAATAAATTGCAGTTTGTCTCGGTCTCACCAAATATCTTGATCTTCTAGAGGACAACATCTCATTTTTACTTATTTTAAAAAACTTACAAACTATTGTTTGGATCGACTCTATTGTTACATTATTTTCAGTTAAGTTTAGCAGGTCTTTCAATATGACTTTAGTTTCTGACAAACTAGGCATCTTGTTATAAATCCTCGAAAATGAAACGATACGGTTTATAGCTCCCACTAGCTCTCTTACATTAGTTGTAATCTTGCCACTTATAAAGTTTTGGATTTCTTCCGTAATATTTAATTTATATGTATATAGATTTGTTAGTTCATTAATTTTATGATTTAGAATTTTTTTTCTAAGATCAAATTCAGGTTTTTGAATATCTACGACTAAACCTCCTGAGAATCTCGATTTAATTCTCTCTTGAATTCTTAAAAGCTTATTAGGTGGCCTGTCTGCCGATACAATTATTTGAGAATTTTTATCTAAAAGTGCATTAAAGGTATGAAAAAATTCTTCCTGCATTGCCTCTTTTCCATTCATAAATTGAATGTCATCAATAATTAAAACATCAGTGTTCCTGAAATACTCTTTAAATTTTACCATATCATTAGACTTTATTGATTTTACGAATTGATACATGAAGCGTTCAGCAGAAATGAACATTACTTTTTTGTTCTTGTTCATCTTATGGCCTATTGAATTTAAAAGATGAGTTTTACCTAATCCTACACCTCCATAAATATAAAGGGGATTATAGTGTGAAAAATTATCAGATACTTTCAAAGATGCCTCAAATGCAATTTTATTGCTGGATCCTGTTAAAAAATTTTCAAATCTTTTATTAGGATCTATCCGATTATATTGAAGATGGGATTCTTTTATAAATGAAACTTTTTCATTATTATTTACTTGATTAGAATCAGCTAATCTTTGATTTTTGTTATCTTTATTTTCAGTTATTTTTAATTCAATCCTTATTATTTCTTTTTTATGTTTTTTTATAGTTTGCAATATTTGATCTAAATACCTAGACGCAATCCAATCTCGAATAAACCTGGTAGGTACAGCTAATAAGATATAATTATTGAATTCTTCAATCAAATTAATCTTTTTAATCCAGCTTTCATAAACCTCTATTCCAAGTTTTAATTTTAGCTCTGACTGTATTGATGTCCAATTTAAATTAAATTTTTCAAAATTTTTATGATTAAATGTATTGTTCATTTTTTTAAGGGGAATATTGAGTTAGATCTATAATGAGGTTATTGCAACAAATTATTTATAATAACCAAAAAAAAATAAAATCTATGATTGTGTAAAAATTTTTTTTTTAAAATTTCTTTGACAAAAATTTTTTTTATGCATTAGAAAATAAATAAAATTTATAATTGAATTATATATAATGTTTTTTTACTTAATCTAAATATTGTGAACTTAATTAATATTTTAATATATGAAGCGTATTCTTTAAGTTGAATCAACTTGGAGTATAAATGTTAGAGAGAAGCTATTTTTTTTGTTATTCTGGAAACATTTCGCGAAGCGTTTTGTCTTTTAATGATACCAGTTTTAGCAATTTTCATTAATTCTGAATTCAACTTAGGTAAGAACTTTAGTGCTTCTGGCTTTTTTTTATTATCTATTAAGGCGTTCATTTTCTTTAACGCATTTTTATATCTGCTTTTTCTTGCTTTATTCACAGCTGTCTGCTTCGAAATTTTTCTTATTCTTTTAATTGCTGATTTTGTGTTTGCCATTGTTTTGCAGGGGTATAGCTGCTTAAATAGCAACGGTCAATAATATATTTAATATTTTTGACATATTTTACAAAAAAAAGTTGATCTTTTAGACTGAGTAATTTTGTGGATAATTCCTGAACAACTTGACCTTTTACAATTTTTTTTATCTCTACCATAAACCTTAAAATTTTTTTGAAAATGGCCTGTTTCTCCTTTCGTATTTTTGAAATCTCTAATAGTTGATCCACCTTGTTTAATGGCTTTTAGTAAAATTTTTTTTGAATTTTTGATTATTTTTTTTAATTGAAATTTATTTAAATTTTTAGCTTGTGTTAATGGATTTATTTTTGATAAATACAGAATTTCACTTGCGTAAATATTTCCAATTCCTGAAACAAATTTTTGATCTAATAAAAAATTCTTAATATTCTTTTTTTTTCCCTTAAAAAAATTTATTAGATGTTTCAAATTA
>CACBYE010000012.1 GCA_902543375.1 uncultured Pelagibacteraceae bacterium | reverse complement strand
TGGTGGTTCATTGGGAGCCATTGGAATCATTACAAAGCATGAAATAGTTTTAGCAATCACTGGAGGTTTATTTGTTTTAGAAGCTGTTTCAGTAATAGTTCAAGTTATTTCTTACAAACTTACTGGAAAAAGAGTTTTTAAAATGGCTCCAATCCATCATCATTTTGAAAAAAAAGGTTGGCCAGAGTCTACAGTTGTAATTCGATTTTGGATAATATCTATCATTTTAGCTATGATAGGATTAGCTACTTTAAAATTAAGATAATGAATTTAAATTCAAAAATTTTTTTTAATAAAAAAATTTTGATTTATGGCCTTGGAAAAACTGGTTTATCATCTTTTAATTTTTTAAAAAATAAAAATGACGTTTATTTATTTGATGATAATTTAAAATTAAAATTTACAAGGACCATTAAAAAAAAAATTATTTCATTAAAAAAACTATCGAAGTTAAAATTTGATCTAATAATTTTAAGTCCAGGAATTGACATTAATAACTGTCAATTGAAGCATCTATTAAAAAAATATAATCAAAATATCTATACTGATTTAGATATATTTTACTCATTATATAGAAATAAATGTATTACTGTTACGGGTACAAATGGAAAATCTACAACTTGTAAACTTTTATACAATATTTTAAAAGATCAAAAGATTGATGTTAAATTAGTTGGAAATATTGGCGCTCCAATACTATTGAAAAAAAAAATATCAAAAAAAACTATTTTTGTAATTGAAGCATCATCTTATCAATTAGAATATAGCAAAATATTTAACTCAAAGTATGCAGCAATTTTAAATATTTCATCCGATCATTTAGAAAGACATGGTAATTTAAAAAATTATATTTCTGCAAAATTTAAGCTTCTAGAAAATCAAAAAAAAGGATCTAAAAGTTTTATAAATAAAAATGATAAATTAATTCAAAATAAGATAAGGAAAATTTCATATAAATCTAATATCAAAAATATTGACTTAAAAGTTAATAAACTTTTAAAAAAAAAAATTACTAACAAGTATTTTTTATCAAGAACAAATTTAGCAAATTTATCATTTGTTCTAGAAATAATTAAAAATTTTCATATTAAAGAAGATATTTTAATTAAAAGTATCAATAAATTTAAAGGATTAAATTATAGACAACAGGTAATTTACAAAAAAAATCAGTTAATAATCATAAATGATTCAAAATCTACAAGTTATTCATCTTCAGAAAATCTGTTGAAAACATATGATAATATACATTGGCTAATAGGAGGTATCCCTAAGAAAAATGATAAATTAAATTTACCTAATAAATATTTTAAAAATATTCGAGTTTATATATTTGGAAGAAATTATAAAAAATTTCTAAATGATCTGAGTGATAAAGCTAGATTGAAAAGATTTAAAAACCTAAAAAGTGCACTAGATGCTGCGATTATTAATGTTAAGAAAAACAAATTTACTAAAAATACTATTTTATTTAGTCCTGCATCAGCATCATTTGACACTTTTAAAAATTTTGAAGATAGAGGCTTATATTTTAATGAATTAATTAAAAGATACAAAAATGAGAGAAAAATTTTTTAATCATATTCCCTACTATCAATGGTGGAAAAGTATAGATAAGTTTATTTTATCGTTAATATTATTATTATTTTTTATAGGTTTATTTTTTTCACTTGTTTCAACATCATTAATCGCTTCAGATAAGCTGGATACTAATACCTATTTTTTTTTTTTTAAACATACTTTTTTTGTAACATTTGGTTTTTTTTTAATTTTTTTTTTATCATATGTTTCTGAAAAAAATCTTTATAGAATATCGATTGCAATCTTTGGTTTTTCTTTATTATTATTATTTTTAGTCCCTTTAATTGGAGTAGAAATAAAAGGCTCAAAGAGGTGGATAGATCTATATTTTTTGCCAAGAATTCAGCCAATAGAGTTTGTTAAACCATTCCTAATAGTAATATTAAGTTTAATAATCTCTTCTCAAAAATATTCAAAACTAAGTTTGAAACACATACTATCATTTTTTATAACGGCTTTTATTGTCAGTTTACTTATACTCCAGCCTGACATTGGACAGACACTTCTTATTAGTCTTAGCTGGTTAATTTTGGTTTTTATTTCTGGAATAAATTTATTTTTTCTTATTTCTATTTTTTCAATTTTACTGATTGGATTGTTATTAATGGTAATTTATTTTCCTCGCTTTGAGTATATAAAAAATAGGTTATTTTCTTTTTTTAATCCAGAAACTGGCACTTACAATTTTCAATCAGATAAGGCTTTAGAATCTATCGTAAGCGGAGGTTTTTTTGGAAAAGGAATTGGAGAGGGCACATTAAAAAATAGAGTACCAGAGGCCCACACTGATTATATAATATCTGTAATTTCAGAGGAATTTGGAGTTATCTTTATAATGTTAATTTTATTAATTTTTTTGATTTTTTTAATTTCAGTCTTGAGAAAAGTTTATGATGAAAAAAACGGGAAGAACAAATTGATATTAACAGGCTTAATAAGTTTAATATTAATTCAGGTAATGATACATGTTGGAGTAAATATACGATTATTTCCAACAACAGGCATGACCCTACCATTTTTAAGTTATGGTGGCTCTTCAATAATAAGTGTGTCAATTATTTCAGGTATAATTTTAAATTTAACAAAAAGAAAATTATAATTTTATGAAAAAAAATATTTTAATTTCAACAGGTGGCACAGGGGGGCATGTAGTGCCAGCAGAAGTGTTGAATGAACATTTAAAGCAGGAGTTCAATGTTCATATTTCTACTGATTTAAGAGGATTAAAATACTTAAATAAAGAAATTAAAGATATAGTTTTAATTGACACCCCTAAATTAAATTTAGATTTTTTAATTTTTTTCAAGTTTTTTAAGGTTGTTTATCTCATATTCAAATCTTATTTATTTCTTAAAAATCAAAAAATAGGGAAAGTTTTATCTACCGGTGGTTACATGTCATTACCCATTTGCATAAGTGCAAAACTTTTAAAATTAGAAATATATCTTCTTGAACCTAACGTTCTTCTGGGTAGGGCTAACAAATTTTTTTTAAAATTTTGTAAAAAAATTTTTTCTTACAACAAAAAATTAAAAAATTTTCCAAATGAATATCTTTATAAAATTAAAATTATCCCACCACTAGTAAGAAAAAAATTCTTTGAGAATAACCAACTAAATATTGAAAATGAAAAATTTTGTTGTTTAGTTGTTGGAGGTAGTCAAGGATCTAAAATTTTTGATAATATAATTCAAGATGTGATAATTAGTTTATCGAAAATTCATAGAATAAAGATTATTCAACAAACAAAGCAAAGCAATATCGAAAACTTAAAAAAAGTTTATGAAGATGTAAATATTGAAAACGTTATTTTTGATTTTAGAGAAAATTTTGTTGATTTGATTAAAGAGTCTGATTTATGTATTACTAGAGCAGGAGCAACCACTTTGGCTGAAATATCAACAATGAACAAACCTTTTTTAGCGATACCCTTAAAATCTTCAAAAGATAATCACCAACACGAGAATGCCACTTTTTACGAAAATTTAAATTGTTGTTGGGTTATGAGCGAAAATAATTTTGATAAGACGAATTTGGAAAGATTTTTAAAGGATGTCCTAAGGGATAAAACAGAATACTCTATAAAAAAAAATAATTTGAAAAGATTAAATTTTCAAAATACTTGGAATGATGTAAATCAAAAATTATTGGATATAATAAATGAAAATTGAATTAGCTAAAAAAGAAACTATTCATTTTATTGGAATAGGTGGAATAGGTATGAGTGGCCTTTCCTTAATTATGAAAGCTAAGGGATTTAAAGTTCAAGGTAGCGATATTGTCATAAATAAGAATATCGAAAAACTGAAAAAACAAAATATAAAAATCTTTTTAGGTCACAAAAAACAAAATATTAAAGATGTTACAATTGTTGTTATTTCTTCAGCAATAAAAAAAAATAATCCAGAGTTTATTGAAGCTCGAAGAAAAAAATTACCAATAATTAAACGTGGAAAAATGTTAGCGAACCTTGTTTCTTTCATGAAAAATATTGTAGTAGTTGGATCTCATGGCAAAACAACAACAACATCTTTAGTAAGCTCAATTTTTGAAAAAACTAAATTAGATCCAACAATTATTAATGGGGGTATAATAAATTCAATTAAGAGCACTGCAAAACTTGGTAAAAGTGACTGGTCAATTCTAGAAGCAGATGAGTCAGATGGAAGTTTTGTACATATTTCCCCAACATACTCAATTCTTACTAATATAGATCGAGAACATATGGATTTTTATAGATCTATGAAGGATATAAAGAAATATTTTTTGAAATTTATCCAAAAAGTTCCGTCATTTGGAAAGTCTTTCATTTGTATTGATGACCGAATAAATAATGAATTGATAAAAGAAATAAAAAATAAAAACTTTTATACTTACGGTGTAAAATCAAATGCTAACTTTTTAATTAAAAATATTTATCAAACAGAACGATACTCAAAATTTGATTTATCGTTAAGTCTACCAAATAAAAAGAAATTGGTTTTAAAAAATTTTAAAATCCCTTTATTGGGTGTTCACAACATAAGAAACTCGACAGCAGCAATTGCAGTAGCTTTTATATTAGGAATTTCAATCTCGAATATTAAAAAGGGATTAATGAATTTTAAAGGGGTTCAAAGAAGATTTAACAAGATATTTTCATATAATGGAATTGATTTTTTTGATGATTATGCACACCATCCAACAGAAATAGAATCTGTTTTAGAGGGTGTAAAAGCTGTTTATGGTAAACATGAAAAAGTATGTATTTTCCAGCCTCATAGAATTTCAAGATTAAAAGATTTGAGAAAAGAATTCTCTTATTCATTTAAAGATGCCGATATAGTTATCCTTTGTCCCATTTACACGGCAGGAGAAAAAATAAAATTGGGATTTAATTATTATGATTTTGCCAAAGAAATTGTAAAAAACTCTGAAGTAAAATTATTTATGGTTAATAATAAAATTCAATTGGCAAAATTTATTAAAAAAAATATTTACGGTAATAAAATAGTAATTGGTATGGGTGCTGGCTCAATTTCAAGCTGGATTAAAAATTTACCTAAAGTGATGTAATGCAAAAAAATCAATTAAAAAAATTGTTAAATGATTTAGGAAATAACGTAATTTTTGATCAAGATTTAAAAAAAAAAAATTGGTTTAATATTGGTGGCAAATCAAAAGTTTTTTATAAAGCAGGTAATTTAAAGGACTTAGTAAGATTTTTAAAATTACTAAATAATCAAGAAAAAATTTTTGTAATAGGAGCAGGCTCAAACACGCTGATATCAGATGAATTTTTTGATGGTGTTGTTATTAAGTTAAGTAAAAACTTTAGTAGGACCTCTTTGTTAAGGGAAGATGTAATTGTTTCAGGAAGTGCAGTACAAGATGGTAATTTATCGACTTTCGCTGCTGAAAATCATTTAAGTGGATTTGAATTTTTATCATGTATTCCTGGTACAGTTGGTGGTGGAATTAAAATGAATGCTGGCTGTTTTGGTAGTGAATTTAAAGATATTCTGTTATCAATTCAAGCAATTGATTATAAGGGCAACCTGATCACGATACCCTCAAAAAAAATTAATTTTGAATATAGGAATAACGATATTCCTGAAAATTTAATATTTTTAAGTGCTTCATTTAAAGGAGTAAAAAGTAATTTTCAAAAAATAAAGAGTCAAATATTAAAGATGAAAACTCAAAAAGAGAAAAATCAACCAACTAAAATAAAAACAAGTGGAAGTACTTTTAAAAATCCAATAAATCAATCAAACAAAAAAGTTTGGGAATTGATAAGAGAATCAGTTCCAATAGAGACAAATTTTGGCGATGCACACATTTCTAGCAAACACTCGAATTTTTTTGTGAACAAAGGAAATGCTACTTTTAAAGATATGAAAAAACTTATCGATTTTGTATCTGATAAAGTTTTTGAGAAAACTGGTGTAAAATTGGATAAAGAAATTAAAATATTGGAATAACTTGAAAAAAAAAATTTTAATTATTTTGGGAGGTATTTCAAAAGAAAGACCTATAAGTTTGGATACTGGTAAACAAGTCGCCAATGAACTTAAAAAAAATGGTTACTTAGTAAAAACTTGCGAACCGAACAAGAACTTACTAATTGTTATTAAAGATTTTAAACCTCAAATCATTTTTAATGCGTTACACGGACAGTTTGGTGAAGATGGATACATTCAATCGATTTTAGAGACAATTGGAATTCCATATACTCATTCTGGGGTAATTTCATCTGCTAAAGCAATGGATAAAGAAATATCTAAAAAAATTTTTACAAAGAATAAAATTTTAACACCAAAATATTTTCTATACTCTTTTGATAAATCATATAAAAAATTACTCACATTAATTAATAAAAGATTAAGTTTTCCAGTTGTAGTTAAGCCTATAAATGAAGGCTCTAGCGTTAATGTTTTTATTTGCACAAGAAAAAATCTTTTAAGAAATTTAAAATTACTTGAAGATTACAATAGAATTCTAATAGAGCAATTTATACCTGGCCGTGAAATACAAGCGGCAATAATTGGTAAAAAAAAACTTGGTGCGATTGAACTTAAACCAAAAAGAAAATTTTATGATTATCAAGCTAAATATAATTCTAAAGCTAAAACTAAGCATATAATACCGGTCGATTTATCAAAAAAGAATTATACAAAACTTATGAATATAACACTTAGAGCCCATAACTTATTAGGATGTAGAGGGGTAACAAGATCAGACTTTAAATTTTATAAAGGAAAGTTTTATCTTTTAGAAATTAATACTCAGCCAGGAATGACAAAACTATCTTTAGTTCCAGAAATTTCTGCTTATACTGGCATTAATTTTATAAATTTAATTAAATTAATTTTAAAAGATGCATCAGTTAATAAGTAAAAAAATTGTAACTTACTTATTTCTATTTTTGTTATTAGCAACGATCAATAATAGCTCAATAATTGATTTTAGATTACCAAAAATTGATAAAATTGAAATTTCAGGACTAAGTGGGAATGAAAGTGTAGAAATTAAAAAAAAAATTGAAAATTTGAAATTTAATAATATTTTTTTTATAAATCGATTCGAGGTAAAAAAGAGTTTATTCTCTGTTAACACTGTTGAACAATTAAGTATTTTTAAGAATTATCCCTCTACTTTAAAAGTAGATATAAAGAAAACTAAATTTCTAGCACTTACTAAAAAAGATGGAATAGATTACCTCATAGGTGCAAATGGAAAATTGATAAAGAAAATTAAAGCCACTTCTGAATTACCTTTTATTTTTGGTGATTTAGATGTGCAGGAATTTTTTAAATTGAAAAAAAATATCGATAAATCAAATTTTGATTTTGATCAAATATCAAATTTGTATTTCTATAAGTCAAAAAGATGGGATATAGAAACTTCAAAAGGTTATTTAATAAAACTTCCAAAAAAAAATATTAATGAAGTTTTAAGTTTATTTGTACGTTTATCTAGGGAAGAAAAATTACAAGATAATCGTATTATAGATTTTCGTCAAAAAGACCAAATAATACTTAATGCAGAATAAAATAGATAACAAAGTTTTTTTGTTTATTCGTCAAAATGAATTTATAATTTCTGTAGTTGATTTAAAAAGTGAAATTATTTACACAAAGGAGTCAAAGATAGATGATGAGATAAAAGAAATTAACTATGATTTTTTAAATTTTTTTTTGAAAGAAAATATCTTTAAAATTGAAAAAAAGTTGAATAAATTTGTCAAATCAATTTATTTCATAATTGAGCACGATGATATTTATTCAGTAAATTTTTCAGTTAAAAATAAAATGGATAGTATTTTTTTATGCAATGATGCAGTGAACAATCTGCTATTAGAGGCAAAGAGTTGCTGCAAGCAAACCCTAAAAAATGTTAATATTTTGCATATGAAAATAGATCAATTTTGTATTGATAATGAATATTTTGAACTTCTACCGGACAAAAAAAAATGTGAAAATCTATCAATTGATCTGAGTTTTGTTTGTTTGCCAGATCATGTTTTAGACAATATAAAAAAAATATTGGGTGAGTATAGAATATCAATAGAAAAAACATTCAGTTACTCTTATTTAAATAATTTTTTAAACTTAAAAAGCAAAAACATTTATGAAATTGCCCAAAAGGTGATGACAGGTCTAAATGAAAATGAAGTATCATTAACGAACAAAAGTTCAAAAAATAGAGGTTTTTTTGAGAAATTTTTTGATTTTTTTAGATGATTTGTATTTTCCCGTAATATTAGTTGTTTTTAAACTTAAGTTTTAGTGGATTAGAACCGTCTCGTGAGTTTATTAAATCAAAAAACTATTAAAAAAGCTGTAACACTTAGTGGAGTAGGACTTCATAGTGGAAAGCAAGTGAGAGTTTGCGTTAAACCCTCTGCTCCTGACACAGGAATTGTATTTAAAAGAGTTGACTTAAAAGGTGACAATCTAATTTATCCAAATTTTTTAAACGTCAGTAATACTGAATTGAACACGACCATTAGTAATAACTCAGGAATAAAAGTTTCGACTATAGAGCATTTAATGGGGGCACTCTTTGGAATTGGAATTGATAATGTTTTAGTGGAAATTGATAATGAAGAAGTTCCAATTTTAGATGGATCTGCAAAGCTATTTATTGAAAAAATATTATCTTCGGGTTTAGAGTCATCTAATAAACCAATAAAAATTATAAAGATAAATAAGAAGATAGAATATAGAAAAGGAGAAAAATTTATCACAATTGAGCCATCTAAGTTAAGTTTAGATATTGATTTTCAACTAAAATATCAAAACCAGATTATCGGAGATCAAAGAAATAAAGTTAATGTTTATGAGGATGATCTTACAGAAATTTTTAATTCAAGAACTTTTTGTTTATATGAAGATATTGAGCTAATAAAAAAAAATGGATTAGCAAAGGGCGGAAGCTTGGAAAATGCTGTAGTTGTTAAAGGTGAAGACATTCTAAATCCAGAAGGTTTGAGAAATGATAAAGAATTTGTTAATCATAAAATACTAGATTGTATTGGTGATCTTTTTACGAGTGGATATAGAATAATCGCAAGTATTAAATGTTCACAAGGTGGCCACCACTTAACTAATAATTTACTAAAAAAAGTATTCGAAAATAAAGAAAATTTTTCAATAATTGAAATACAAGAGAGAACACTTCCTCATACATTGATTAATAGAAGATTACTTAAATCTATCGCTTAATTAAATATTCATCTTTATAATTTTTTTTTAAGTATGTATAATTTGATATATGTACACATATAAAATAATTATAATTTTTTTTTCTTTATTTATCTTAATTGGATGTAGCAAAGAAAAAGAAAATATTCAATTAATTAAAGAGACCAATCAAAAAGTTGAAATGATTTCGGCTTACAAAGAAGGAATGAGTTTGATAGAAGTTAATGATTATTTTGCAGCAGGTAAAAAATTTTTAGAGGCTGAGATTTTGTTTCCACAATCACAATGGGCCTCAAAGTCAGTTTTGATGGCATCATATTCTTATTACATGCAAGATTATTATTCTTTAGCGATATCTAATCTTGAAAGATATTTTGATACTTATCCCAAAGACAAAAATAAAGCTTATGCTCATTATCTTTTAGCAATGTGTTATTATGAAACTATAGAAGGTGAAAAAAAAGATTTAGCACCGATCCTTTTATCTAAAAAAGAATTAAACTACATAATTAAAAATTATCCTGAAACAGATTATGCTTACGATGCAAGATTCAAAATTGATTTAATTAATGATGTTTTAGCTGCAAAAGAAGTTTATATTGGTAGACATTATATTAAAAAAGGTAAATGGATTCCTGCATTGAATAGATTTAAGAGTGTATTAGAAAATTATGAGACAACTGCCCATGTTGAGGAGGCAATACATAGATTGGTCGAGATTTACTATAAGTTAGGAATGGAGGACGAGTCTCTTAAATATGCATCTTTATTAGGATACAATTATAATTCGGGGGAGTGGTATGAAGAAACATATAAAATTTTTAATAAGAAATATAGAGTTGAAATTCCAAAGAATAAAAAAGAAAAAAGTAAAATTTTAAGTAAAATTAAAAATCTTTTTTAAATATGATTGATGAAAAAATTAATCAAAAATATCTTGAAAAGATTAAATTATTTCAAAAATTTAATAAACATTACTATAATCTCAACAAACCCTTAGTAAATGATACTGAATTTGACAAATTAAAGCTTGAGATCTTAAGTCTTGAAAAAAAACATAATTTTTTAAAACACAAAGATTCTCCATCAAATACAGTTGGTTTTAAACCATCTAAAATCTTTAAAAAAGTAAAACATAAAACTGCTATGTTGTCTTTAGGTAATGCATTTAGTGAGGAAGATCTAATAAATTTCGAAAAAAAAATTTTTAATTTTCTTAACAATGAGCAAGGATTAAATATTGAGTATAGTGCTGAGCCTAAAATTGATGGAATATCAGCTTCTTTATTGTTTAAGGATGGAAAATTTATAACTGGTTTATCTAGAGGTGACGGAAAAGAAGGTGAAGATATCACGCAAAATTTACAAACAATCAAAGATATACCTCATGAAATTAAATCTAAAAATTTTCCTCAGGAAATTGATATAAGAGGTGAGGTATTTATTCAAAAGAG
>CACBYE010000011.1 GCA_902543375.1 uncultured Pelagibacteraceae bacterium | reverse complement strand
CATCCTAAGGAAATCGACCTTAGTTTAGGCCGAATAAAAACTCTTTGTAAAAAATTAGGTGAACCACAAGATAAGATTAAAGCAATTAATTTTGTAGGTACTAATGGTAAGAATTCTACAATCCAAGCTTGTTATTCAATTTTAAAAGAGGCTGGAATTAAGTGTAACGTTTATACTAGTCCACACGTACAAAAGATAAATGAAAGATTTGTTTTTAACAATCAGCAATTGAAAGATAAAGATTTAGCATCTCTTTTTGAGGAAGTTGAAAAAGTAAACAATAATGAGCCTATTACATTCTTTGAAATTTTAACTGCGTGTTTTTTTTATAAAGCTTCTCAGTACCCAAATAATATAAATCTTATCGAGGCTGGTTTATTTCATAGATTTGATGCAACTAATATATTAAGAAATAATTTAGCAAGTGTTGTATGCTCTATAAGTAAGGATCACCTCGATTGGCTACCTGAAGATCAACGAACAATAGAAAAAATTGTATTTGAAAAAACTTCTTCTTTATTGAATTCCAATATAATTGTATCTAAACAAAATTCACAAAAAACAACTGAATGCATAAAAAAAACAATTGATAAAAATTTATCCAAAAAGTTAATTTTTAATGAGGATTTTAGTTATTCTATAGGAAAAAACGAATTTTTTTATTATGAGGATAAATTTGGTGTTATAAAACTTACGTCAACTAATATCCCTGGACAATTTCAAATGGAAAACATATCAACTGCAATTGCAACCCTAAAACACTTAAATATTGTTATGAGGGATGATTATATCAAAAATGGTGTCACTAAGATTAAAAATATTGGTAGACTTCAAGAAATAAATTCTGGAAGATTAAAAAAATTAGTAGGAAACAATAGATTATTGATAGATGGAAGTCACAATGAAGATGGTTCTAGAGCTCTTAACGAATATCTACAAACTTTAAATTGTAATAAACATGTTATTATCGGTATGATGTCTAACAAAGACCACAAAAAATATATCAGCTATTTTAAAAACATTTCATCTTTTACCACTGTGGATATACCTAACCAAATTAACGCAATTAGTGGCCAAAAATTAAAGGAAAAATTTAAAAATTTTTTAAATATTCAGCATAAAGAAAGTATTGAACAAGCTATTAAATCCATAGCTTTAAAAGAAAATGATTTGTTGATAATTACAGGATCTTTATATCTCGCAGGTGAAGCGTTAAACTTAAATTAAATGTTTTTATCTAGAAATTCTTTCATATGACTCTCGGGAACTCCACCAACTTTTCGATCAACTTCAATTCCTTTTTTATAAATTATCACTGTAGGCACACCCCTTATACCTGCGGCACTACCAGTATTAATCCCACCGTCCTCTATATCAGCGTAATAAAATCCAGCTTTATCTTTATAATCTCCAGCGAGTTTGTCCATAATTGGTTTTAAAGTTTTACATGGTCCGCACCAAGCGGCACTAAATTGAATAACAGAGACATCTTCAGACTTAATTTTTTTTTCAAAATCTTCGTCTTTAAAATCAATAAGCATAATTCCTTTCTATTAATTTGTTTTTTAAAGTCAACTAGGCAATTTCATATTTCTTTTCAATTGACATGATAAAATCGTTTATTTCATCTAGTTTTTTTAATTCAATTTTGTCATCTCTCTTGTCTGCCTGATCTCTTAAATAATCAATTTCATTGTATGCCATATTTACTGTTTGCCATTTCTCCTTATTTTTGCTTAATATCCTCCTCGCAATTTCACTTTTAATGTTTTTATATAAATCGGGTGGTAAAATTTGCGGTGCCTCTTGGTAAATAATCTTTTGACCAAACCAACTGCATCTTTTATCTTGAAATTTATCCAGTAATCTCAACTTATCTTCCCAAGATGAACTATGCCAGGTTTTGAAAAGAGCAGTATCTTTATTAGGAATAAATTTTTCATATAAAGTTTCTTCAGGTAATAGATCCTCTTGAGTTTTAGTTTGCTCTTTTTCCTCTGCTGTCTCTCTATTTATAATTTGTATATTCTTACAAAAATTTTCATTATTTCTAACCATTTGTGCCCTTTTTCTAATAGTTTCTAAATCTAAATCAGAATAAGGTTTTTGTTTAAATGCAAATTGTTTATCTAAAATTACTGGAGCTTTATTAGTTTTTAAAACTCGTAAAGCCTTGGGGCTAAATTTTTTTAATATATCTCTTAATTGATTTACTGGTAAGTTTAATAATGGTTCTGGATCTCTTCTTAAGTCCCAAACGTATCCCCAGGATGCATAAGATGGATGAAAACAGTAATTAGGATGCAGTGTACTAGTAAGATACATCATATTTCTACCCTTCACATTTTCAAAGATAGAATATATTCCTTCATTTTTTAAAAACGTTTCTACGCTTGTTTTAGTTGATGTTTTTAAAAATGTTTCCCAATTTTCTTTATGTTTATCTTTAATAATTCGAAGGACTTTTAATGAATTTTGAGCATCTACATAGGCAGTGTGACTTGCTGAGGTGTCAAAACCTTGCATTCTTGATAAAGATTCTAATGCTAGGCTTGGGTTTCCTGCTTCAGTTAATTCTGTTTTTAAAGTTTTAGAATTCAAAGTTTGAGCAGCTCTTGCTATATGTAACCCATCATGTTCCTGGTTAGGTGATGAATGAGTAGCATAAGGGTACCGATTACCCTTAAAAAAATTGAAATGAAACATCCTTCGATCAAAATTTAAATTTGACCACCCCATAAACATTGCTGGGGCACATTTAAAGAAAAAATTTTCAACAGCACCTAAGAAATCATAATGTGAATAATTACCTTTAGTTAATAAATCAATACTGGTTGAGTTTACAAGTAAAGCCTTTGCACTTGGCACCTCGCCTTCTGGCATTCGCCCTCTTATATTTAACTTTCCAATTTCTTTTAAATTTTTATCAACTACAACAGCCCCAACTTCAATTATGGATCCCCATATTGTTGAATTCGTGGTTTCGGTATCGTAAATTACAATTTTATCCATTTTTTATTAAACTAAATTATTCATTTCATTAAACTTTTTTAATCTACCTAAAAACAAATTTTGATATGTTATTAGTTCGGGCCCTTGAATCTTAAACTCTTGAAACAAATTATCCACTGTGCAAACTAGAATAACACATGCATTAATTTTTGAATTGTAAACAACATTATGCGCTAAAGAGTAAGCAGCAGTTTGTAAAAACCAAGAGTCTATATACTCAGCTTTTTTTGGTTTATTGGACTGCTTGAAATCAATTATTGTTTCTTTTCCTTCATAAACACCCACACAATCTGCTGTGCCTGCATATCTCTCAGGATAATGCATAGTGCACTCCACACCATATATTTCCTCTAATCTATTTGTTAAACCCTTATCAATAATTTCTTTTGCCATTTTTTTATATTGTTCATTGTCTTCAAAGAAACTCAAATTTTCTCTACCTAAAAGAAAAGACTCTAAATAGCTGTGCATTTGAGAACCTCTACTACTTGCTGCCTTTGTTATAACCTCAGCTTCTTTGTAACCGGTTCTCTCTCTCCAGTTCGCTAAAGCTGCTTTATCTTCCTCGGATTTAGTTGCATCAAGTATTGAAGTTACACTTGGTAACTTTGCTTCTCCTAATACGTATCTTCTTATTCCATCTTCTGTCGCTCTTGAACTTGTAGGATAGTCATATTTTTTGTTCCAACGCATGTGATTTCTTATAGTCGGTATTATCTGAAAAAAGAAATTATTTTTTGACTTGTTTATTTCTTTCAACAAAACTCTCAACGTTCTCTGTTAGAACAGCTTTTTCAACTTGCTCGGGATCTTTTATATTTTCTAAAGTTCTAGTAATTGATCTTGCATCTTTTCCAAAACTATCAACAACTGTCATAGCATCTTCAAGTTTTTTTCTTAATTTATAAATATTATCAAAATGACTAGAAAATCTCGAGCTCATAGTTTTTAAATGATCATAAATCTCTTTTGCGTGTTTTGAAATTTTAAGAGACTGAAAGCCCATGTGTAAAGACTGTAAATAAGCTGAAAGAGTATTTGGGCCACAAATTACTATTTTGTATTTTTTCATTAATTCTTGAGTCAATAGTTCTTTGCTGCTTGGGTCTTGATACTCAGTTAATTCTTTATAAAGACTTTCTGTAGGAGCGTACACTATTGCAAAATTTGAAGTTTTAGGTGGAACAATATATTTTTCCATGACACTTTTTGCTTTAGCCTTAAATGCACTTGCTAATTTTATTCTAGCATCAGCAACTGCCTTCTTATCATCTGCCTCGTGTGCATCTGTAATTGCCTTAAATTTTTCTACTGGAAAATGAGAGTCTACTGGAACCAAAACATCTCCTTGAAGCTTGATTGCAAATTCTACGTTTTCACTTGTATCTTCTTTCATTTTGACATTTGTCATATATTGAGACGCAGGTAATAAATCTTTAATTAGAGCATTCAAAGAATACTCAGCTAGAGTTCCATATTTTTTAACCCCTGCTAAAATTTTAGTAATTCCCTCTTGACTTTGATTTAACAGCTTTACTTGTTCATTAAAATTACCTACCTTCTCATCAACTTTAGTAAGTGCCTCGGTCATATCCTTTGTGACCCCAGTCGATAAAGAGTTAAATGAGGTAGACATTGAACTTAGAGATGTATTGATTGTAGAGTTTAAGCTATCTTTTAATCTAATAATTTCCGCATTCAAATTTGCTATTTCATTAGTCTCATCAGCTCTTTTCTCTTTCTTGGACTTTATATTTAAATACAAAATAGCCAAGATTGCTCCAAACATTAAAATCAAAATTATTAATAAAATAGTGTCCATGATTCGTAACTTGTATTATAAGGGATTTTTATGGAATTATATCTTATTTTGAAAATTATTTTTGGAATAGGGGTTCTAATAGCTACTTATGCAATAATAAGAAATTTAGATATCATCAAAATTATTCTCATATACTTTAAAGATAAATTACTTAGAAAGTAATTTAACAAAGTTTTTTAAACCTTTTTTTTTACTATTTTTTTTTGAAGTAAAAATACAAGCTTGAGATTTTAGGATTTCTCCATCTTTCAATATACGTAGTTTATTCGCTCTAAGAGTCTCACCTGTAGATGTTATGTCTGTAATTAATTCAGCTGAACCAGTAAAAGGGTATGCCTCAGTTGCTCCTAAACTATCAACCAATTTAAATTGAGTAACACCTTTAGAAAATAAAAAATCCCTGGTTAAATTTGGATACTTAGTTGCAACTCTTAATCTTTTTTTCTTTTTATCTTTAAATTCAAATGCAATTTCTTCTAGGTCAGCTATTGTTTGAACATCGATCCAAGGATCAGGTATGGCTACAACTAGATTAGCATTTCCAAAATCAAGTTTTTTAATAACATTTATTTTGTTTTGGGTATTTATCTCACTTTCTTTTAATAAATCAAAACCAGAAAAGCCAATATCTAAAGAGCCATCTCCTAATCTTTCAATAATTTCTCTAGCGTGCAAATATAAAATTTTTATATTTAATTTATTTTTTATTGAACCTATCAAATCTCTTTCCCCTCGCTCAGAAATAAGCTTTAATCTTTTTTTAGTAAAAATTTTTAAAACATCTTTTCTTAACCGTCCCTTACTTGGTATTCCTATATTTATTAAATTTTTCATGATTGATAATTTAAATTAAAAGCTGCTCCAACTGCTGGTGTTTGTTTTTTTGAACCGAGATCAGAAATTAATTTGTCATAACGACCACCATTACAACAATTAATAATTTTCGACTTTAATTTGATGTCTATTTTAAAAACTATGCCAGTGTAATACTCCAATTGTCTACCAAAGGCTGATGAGAAAACTACATTCAATTTAGATATTTTATTTTTTGAGACAGGAAAATATTTCTGATCAACAAAAAGGTTTATTTTATGTTTTTTAAAGAATTTATTTAATTCCTTTGCAGCTTTATTTATTGGACATTTAATTTTTAGAAACTTTTTAATGATTTTCGATGTATTACTTCCTTTACTTGCTCTTCTTGGATCCTTAATCTTTTTATCAAACCTTTCTAAAATTTCTTTTAATGTTCTACCTGCAACAATTGATGATTGATTATCCTTTAACATTTTTAAATATCTTCTTTTATCAACCTCTACAATAGTTGGATCTACATCAGAATTTGTCTCCAATCTTTTTAGTAAATCACTGAAATAATCTTCTCTCCAAAAATGTCTCGTAAGTCTTAATTTCCATCTTTTCGGTATATCTAATTTAGATATTAGAAGATTAAAAATTTCCACATTGCCAATAGTGAGTGTTCCAGATGAGTATTTCAAATTTTTTAGTGATTTAAGTGATGTGTTAATTATTTCTTTGTCGTCATTTTTTTCATCTTTTGATCCTATAATCTCAAAACCAACTTGATTTCGGATTATAGAATCCTTTTTATTTTGAGATTTTCTATAAGCTTGTCCGCTATAAAATATTTTTTCTTTGCCCTTTAAATTATTTTCTAAATATCTAAGACAAGAAGCAATGGTGAGGTCAGGTCTTAAACATAATTCATTACCTGTCTGATCTGTAAATGAAAAAATAAATTTTCTAAAACTTTCACCAGATCTTTGAACTATATGATTAGTCTCAATAACTGATGGTAATTCAATATATTTAAATCCTTTAGACTGAACTGATTTAAGGATTTTGTTAGATAAATTTTTTGATTTCATTTATTAAATTTTCTTTTGGAAATGTAATTTGGTTATTCTCCCCTTTAGCCCCAAGTAGATTTTTTAATGTTATTTTATTATCTTTAAATTCATTTTCACCACAGATAACTGCGACTGGACATTCTCTTTTGTTAGCATAAGTAAGTTGCTTACCTAAATTTTTTTTACTATCCAAAAATATTTCAGAATTGATATTATTTTTTCTTAAACTATCTAAAATTTCGTAATAATTTTTTAAATATTTTTCATCCATAACACAAACAATTACTGGATTTTGTGCATCAACTTCTATTTGATTTAATTGCGTCATTGCAAATAGCAATCTATCAACACCAATACTTACACCTGTCCCTGGAATATCTACACCCTTAAATCTTGAAATTAATCTATTATACTGTCCACCTGAGCAAATACTTCCAATATTAACTTCCTTACCCTTAATATTTTTTGCTTTAAAATTTAGATTTGTTTCAACACAAAACCCATCGTAATAATCTAAACCTCTAACTATCGTAAAATTAGTTTTTACTTGATCGAAGTAATTTCCAAAGATTAAAACTTGAAATAATTCTTCTAATTCTTTGATGCCTTCTTGGGTAACAGGATTTTTATAATTTTTTTTAAGTTCCTTTAAATCTTTAATCTTTAAAAAATTTAAGATTTTTGATGCTTGAACATCACTTAGGTTTGCTCCTCTTGTTATAGCTCCACTTTTATCTTTTCTCTCTTTTTTTAATAATTCTTCGACTCCCTTTAAACCAAAACCTGGTTTATCGAGTTTATCTATAGCTCTCATTACTTTGATTTGTTTATCTTTTTCAATTTTTAAATCCTCAATCAACCCTTGAACGATTTTTCTGTTACTGACATTAATAGTAAACTGATCTTTTTTTAAACCACAATCTACTAAAGTATTTGAGATCAAATTACACAGTTCAGCATTAGCTTGGGCTGGATTAACATTTCCAACTATATCACAATCTGCTTGAGTAAATTCCCTATACCTGGCATTTCCAGATTTTTCATTTCTGAATACATTTTGAATTGCGTATCTTTTATATATTGAAGGAAGCTTTTGACTATTCTGTGCAACAAATCTAGCAAGTGGGCTTGATAAATCATATCTTAAAGTAATATTCTTTTCACCATCATCGAATTTAAACACATCAGACATAGGATTATTCTCATCTTCTGCGAGAAAGGAGCCTATATTTTCACTAATTTCAAATGATGGTGTTTCTAATGGATCAAATCCATATTTAACAAAATTTTTCTCAATAACCCTTAATAGTCTTTTTTTGAGAAGTAATTTTTTATTCCATCTATCTTCAAAACCTGAGGGTAATCCAGGAATTAATTTATTTTCTTTGTTCATTTTTTGGTACCTTGAGTAGGTTACGCTCCTACGACTTCGGATCCACAAACCGACGTGATACTATTTCACCATCAAGGCATATCCTTTTTTGTTTTATCTTATTTTATTGTTATTTAAAATTATAATATAAATGATTATTCGCTAGCTTTAGCCAGCGTGGAAATGAGCGTGCACACCTCTATTAGTTCCTCTAAGAGCAAATCTAAGAGTACTTGAGTTTAATCTGTAATTAGTCTCATTTTTATTCATGAGCAGCTTTTTAGACAAAAATTGAAATTATTCAACCCTAAAAAGAAAAGGACGTTTACTTATTTTTAAGAAAACGCCCTTGTAAAATATTTAAATTAATCCAATTTTTTTAAATTTACTGCTGAAGGACCTTTTGGACCATCCTCTAAAGTAAATTCTAATTTATCTCCTTCATTTAGAAATCTCATTCCTGCAGCTTTTACTGCGCTGGCGTGAACAAAGGCATCTTTTTCTTTGTCGTCTCTCTCTATGAAACCATAACCTTTTTTGCCATTAAACCATTTTACTTTTCCTTGAATTGTACTCATCTTTTTACTCGTCCTTTTATTATTTGTTTAAGATAGAAGTTAATTTCTTTGTATATTAATTTCAAGATGTTTTGGTGGTGCCTCGGGAAGGATTCGCACCTCCGACACAAGCCTTTTCAGGGCTCTGCTCTACTCCTGAGCTACCGAGGCAAAAAGTTAACCTCTAAAGATAATTCTGCCTTTAGTAAGGTCATAAGGTGTCATTTCCACAGTCACATTATCACCTTGTAATACTCGAATTCTGTTTTTTCTTAACTTACCTGCAGTATGTGCTGTCACTACGTGACCGTTTTCCAATTGAACTCTAAACATAGCATTAGGTAACAGGTCAGTTACTTTACCCTTAAATTCAAGTAAATCTTGTTTTGACAAATTTTATTTTCTCCTAATTCGTTTTTTCACAGATTGAGCGTGAGCGGCCAACCCTTCATAATTTGCAAGAGTTATAACTGATGGTCCAAGCTTTTCAATACCCTTTTTTGATAAGTTTATATATGAAATTCTTTTGTAAAATTCATTAACACTTATACCGCTTGAAAATTTAGCAGAACCATTAGTTGGTAATATATGGTTTGAACCAACATTATAGTCAGTCATTGCCATCACAGCATATTTTCCCAAACAAATAGAGCCAGCATTTTTAATTCTTGAAATAAAAGATTTGTAATTTTTTACATTTAATTCTAAATGCTCAGGAGCGATTTTATTCACAATATCAATTATTTGTTTATCTGAGTTTAGTTTAATTAAAATTCCGTTATTTGATAAACTTTTTCTTGCGATAGCTGTTCTTGAAATTTTTTTTAATTGTTTAGAAATTTCACCCTTAGTTTGAGTTAGTAAGTCTTTACTTTTAGAAATTAAAATACATTGAGCAAGTTCATCATGTTCTGCTTGACCAATAAGATCGCTTGCTATCCAGCCTGGATTTGAAAATCTATCACCAACAACAGTTACTTCTGATGGTCCAGCTATCATTCCCTCAACACCAACATCACCAAAAACTTCCTTTTTAGCAGCTGCTACATACTTATTACCAGGACCTACAATCTTATTTACTCTATTAATTTTTTTTGTTCCATAAGCAACTGCTGCAATCGCTGATGGACCACCAATAGAATAAATTTCTTTAATTTTACATTTTTTAGCTGCATATAGTACTGCTGCGTTTTGTTTTCCTTTGTATCCTGGATTAATCATAATTATCCTTTTTACTCCTGCAACTATCGCAGGTATAGCATTCATTAAAACACTTGAGGGATAAGACGCTGATGATCCTGGTACGTAAATTGCAACAGATTCTATTGGTAGATATTTGTATTCTAATTTATTTTTTAATTTATCTATGTAAGAAATATTTTTAAATTTTTGTAATGAGTGAAACTTGTAAATTCTTGAATAAGCTAGATCGATAGCATTTTTAACTTTAGGATCTAGAGAATTAATAGATTGTTTAATTTGAGTAAAACTAGGTTTAATTACTCTATTCTGGTTAAATTTCTTCTCATACTTTAGCAATGCCTTGTCACCATTTTTTTTTACATCGTTAATTATTTTAATAACAGAGACAGAGCTTGTTTGAACTTTGGTTTTCCTTTTTAATAATAAATCATCTAACTTTTTATTAAAATTTCTTAATTTACTATCTAATATTTTCATATTTATTTAATCTCATTTTGATCCTCTAACCTTACTTCAATCGTTTCTGTAGTCAAAACAATGTGACTATTATTATCAAAAATTAAATTTATTTCATAATCATCTTTATTTTTCAAATAATCGATGCCAATTAAGTTTAATATTTCCTCTTTATTTCCTTGATCGATATTTTTAGATTTAACCTTATCAACAAAATCAAATCTGCAAATACTGTTTATTTTCTTATTTATTTGATCAGACTCAATTTTAGTTCTTTCGATTGATAATAAAAAAACTTTGCTTGATGCTAAATACTTAATATTATCAACTTTTGTTTTTGAGCCTGAAACACATGCTGAGATCATTTGCAATCCCTCTTGATCATTTGCAATAATTTTAGCTAGGTATTTGCTCACTATTTTAATCTTTTTATTTTAACCCCAATTTTTTTTAATTTATGCTCAATATTTTCATAACCACGGTCCAAATGATAAATCCTGTTAATTATTGATTTACCTTTAGAAACCATCGCTGCTAATACCAATGAAACCGATGCTCGTAAATCGCTAGACATTAATTCAGCACCTATAAATTTAGTATTTCCATAAATGTAAGCTTTATTATTTTTTACATTTATTTTTGCACCAAGTCTGCGCAGTTCTGCTACATGCATGAATCTATTTTCAAATATATTTTCAGTGATAGAACTTTTTCCGCTTGCTTTACACATCAAAACCATAAGTTGTGACTGTAGATCAGTTGCGATACCTGGATATTCTTTAGTTTTAATATTTTTAATGGATCTAATTTTTTCTGGACCTTTGATAAAAATTTTTTCTTTATGTGTTTTTATTTTTGCACCAAACCTTTTTAATAATTCTAATTCGGTTTTGATAATTTTTGCGTCAAAATTTGATATCTTCAAGTTTCCTTTTGCCAATGTTGATGCCACACAAAAAGTACCAGCCTCTATCCTATCAGCCATGACTGAGTATTCTGTTGGATTTAAAGTTTTTACTCCAACAATTTTACATGTTCTCCCTATCCAGGAAATTTTTGCTCCTGCTGAATTTAAAAACTTTGTTAAATCTTTTATTTCAGGTTCAATTGCACAATTTTTTAAAATAGTTGTACCTTTTGCTAAACAAGCTGCAATTATAGAATTTTCTGTAGCTCCCACAGTTAGTCTAGGAAACTTTATAGTTGTTCCTTTTAATTTACCATTGGATTTAGCTAAAATATAGCCATCTTTTAAAACATAGTTCATCCCAAGTTTTTTCAAAGAGTCTAAATGATAATTTATTGGTCTTGCTCCAATTAAACATCCACCAGGTAAAGAAATTTTTGATTTATAATATCTGGCAATTAAAGGACCTAGAACCAAAATTGAACCTCTCATTGTTTTAACAAGAGAATAACTTGCGAATGTTTTTAGATTTTTTTTGTTGTATATTCTGGCGACTCTTTTGTCTTTAGATAAAATAATTTTTGAACCTAAAGATCTTAATAAACTTATCATTGTATTGATATCATTTACCTTTGGTAAATTTTTTAACACAACTGGCTGATTGAATAATAAAGTCGCTGCTAAAATTGGAAGTGAGGAATTTTTGGATCCTGAAATTTTAACTTCGCCCCTTATCCTACTTGGGCCTTCAATAGAAAACTTATCCATAAATTATTTCTTAATTTTTGCTACCTGAATTGTAGTTTGCCCCTGATATTTGCCATTCTTGGACTTATATGTTGTCTCTGGTTGGGTATCTGATTTAAAAAATAAGAATTGGGCAATACCCTCATTGGAATAGATTTTTGCTGGGTTAGGTGTAGTATTACTAAGTTCAATTACAATGTTTCCTTCGAACTCATTTTCTATTGGAGTTACGTTACAAATAATTCCAGTTCTTGCATAAGTACTTTTTCCTACGCAAATACATAAAACATCTTTTGGTATTCTAAAATATTCAACTGTTTTTGCTAAAACAAATGAATTAGGTGGAATAATGCAGTAAGATCCTTTTCTTTCTATAAAATTATCATCAGAGAAGTTTTTTGGATCAACTAAAGAACTATTTACATTTGTAAATATTCTATATTCATCAGAAATTCTTACATCGTAACCCATACTACTTAGCCCATAAGATATTTTTCCCTCTGATATTTGATGATCTAGAAATGGCTCGATCATATTATGCTCTTTGCACATTTTTTTTATCCAAATATCAGGTTGGATAGACATTATTTACCCTTCTTCTTATTTTTTTTTTGAAAAAGTTTTCTTTTTTTTAAATTTTTTCTTAGAGCCAAACTTAATCGCTCATTTTTATCTTTTGTTTTCATTCTTTATTTGGGTTTGTGAGGAAATCTAAAGTAATTGGTTTAGATGCATCTAAAGTTTTTTCTTTATTTTCATTTTTTTTTTTATCACCTTCTTTTGCTAAACGTTTTGCTTTTTTTTCAGCAAGCTTTTTTTCTCTTTTAGCTTGCTTCTCCATGAGTTTGGCGCTCTTAGTAGATTTATAATCGTAATGAATGCCCATAAAAATATTCTTATTAGATATAGATCATAATTAAACAAAAATTAAGGCAATAATTTGAAAAAAATGCGTTATTGTTGATAAAATACAATTTGTAATTATCGCTCCTGTAGTTAAATGGCATAACAAGTCCTTGGTAAGGATTAGTTCCCTGGTCAGTACAGGGTGGGAGCACCATTACTTTCTATAAAAAAATTTTCTAAGAAAAATTGTAATTAAAACTAAACTAAAAAACGCAAGTATTGGGATATATATACTTTGGGAAAAAATTATATCAGTAAATTTTGGAACTTTTGTATTTTCTTCAATAATTTTTTCTAAACCGTCTCCAATTGAAACTGCTAAAAAAATTTGAGGAATAATTCCAATAAATGTCGCAAAGAAAAAATTAGAAATCCTTACATTAAAAAGTGTTGGTAACAGACAGCTTAATTGCCACGGGACTCCTCCAATAAATCGATAAATTAATAAATAAATAAATTCTGAATCTTTAAATTTAATTTCAAGTGTCTCAAATCTATTTAAAAATTTATCTCTAATAATATTTTTTAAAAAGTAATTTCCAAAGATATAAAGAAAAGTTGCACCTATACTTAAACCTAAAACTACAATAATAGTTCCGACCCATTTTCCTAAAATGAAGCCACCCAAAAGAGCAATTGGAGATCCAAATCCTAAGAAAGGAAATACCCATAATATAGTCAAAAGTAGAAAAATTGAAGATACCAAAAATAAGTTAGAATTTTTTAGTTCTATAAAATATAATCGATTCTCTTTTATAAACTCATATGATGTTATTTCTTGTAGAGTAAATTTTGAGAAAAAAAAAAATAAAAATATAATTACTAAAGTTAAGTAAGATAAACCAATAAATAATTTAATTTTTTTAGTTTTTTCCATTATTAACTATCGTAATTGCAAAATCTTATATTTGCTATTTATATATTTAATTACTATAAAGATCGAAATTTTAATAAATTTAAACCACTTTATGAAAAGAACATACCAACCTTCCAAAATTAAAAGAGCAAGAAAACACGGTTTTAGATCTAAAATGAAGACAAAGGGTGGAAAAAAACTTTTGGCAAGAAGAAGGGCTAGAGGCAGAAAATCATTAACTGTTTCAGGTTAATTGATGAAAAGCAAACTGCTTGCTCTATCAAAAAATGAGGAATTCAAATCTTTACTTAGAAGTAAAAAAACTACAAACAAATATGTAACAATTTTTTTTGGCCGTCTTAGTAATAAGAATAGAAATAATTTCAACATATCGTTTGTAACTAAAAAAAAAATTGGAAATGCTGTTAAAAGAAATAAAGTTAAAAGAAGACTTAGAAATATAATGAATGATGCATATAAAAAAATATCAATAAATTTAGATTATTCATATCTTGTTATTGCTAAGTCAACTATGCTAAATAATGAGTTTAAAAAGATAAAAGAAACTTTGTTTCTTGAGTTTGAAAAAATAAGATAATGAATTTTGCAACATATACATTAATAAAATTAATTACACTTTATAAATATCTAGTTAGTCCTTTAATTGGTCACTCATGCAGATATCTACCAACTTGCTCAGAATATAGTATTGAAGCTCTAAAAACGTTTGGTTTTTTTAAGGGTCTTTCATTAAGCTTTAAAAGAATTTTATCATGTCATCCTTGGAGTAACGGAGGATTTGATCCAGTAAAAAAAAATATTAAGGTCAAAAAATAATGGACTCAAAAAATACTATTGCCGCTATAGCATTGTCATCTGCTGTAATAGTTTTATATTCATTATTCTTTGTCCCAGAGAAGCCAGTGGTAGATCAAAATTTAGTCGAAAAAGAAAAAATTGAGAAAAGCACAGATACTCCCTCATTAGATCAAAAAGAAAATTTAATAAAAGTTTCTAGAGAAGATGCTTTAAATGAAAATGAGAGAGTAGGATTTGAAAATAAAAACGTTATAGGTTCTATATCTTTAAAGGGGGCTGCAATAGATGACTTAACATTTAAGAATTATAATCTTGAACTTGGAGGAGATGAAAAAATAACTTTATTAGGTCCTAAAAATATTGACGAGGGTTACTTGATTGAGAGTGGTTTTGTCACTTCAGATAAAAATATTGATATACCTAACTCAGAAACAATTTGGTCTATAAAAGGGAATAAAAAATTGACTGAGAGTTCACCTATAAGTTTATCTTGGACTAACGATCAAGGTATTACTTTTAAAAAAGAAATTTCCTTAGATGATAAATATTTGTTTTCGATAAAGCAAAGTGTCATTAACTCGACAAATAATAAATATGAATTTTATTCCTACGGTCAAATAATTAGAAATGAGATTCCTGATATTATTGATTTTTTGATACTTCACGAGGGACTTATCGCAACTCTAGATGAAGAATTAATTGAACAAGATTATGATGATATTCAGGAAAAAAAGTTTACAAGAACTGCTAAAAAAGGTTGGTTAGGAATAAGTGACAAATACTGGATAACATCTTTGATACCACCAAAAAATAAAGAATTTAAAACTACTTTTGACTTTAAGGATAAATTCAGGGCTAATTTTATTGCAACAGAGCCTCTTGAGCTAAATGCGAATAGTTCAATAGAAGAAAAAT
>CACBYE010000010.1 GCA_902543375.1 uncultured Pelagibacteraceae bacterium | reverse complement strand
TTTAAAGAAATATAGGAAGTTAGATAAAAACTTCTATGGAATTAACTCTGGAAACTATGGTTTTTTAATGAACAAATACACTCCAAAAAATTTAATAAAAAATATTTTAAAATCAAAAAAGATTACCATCTCACCATTAAAGATGATTGTAAGAAATAAGAAAAATCAATTAAGAAAATCGATTGCGATCAATGAAGTTTCTGTTCTTAGGCAAAGTCGTCAAGCAGCTTCACTATCTATAAAGCAAGGCTCTAGACAAATTATAAAAAAATTAGTTTCAGATGGGGTATTAGTATCAACGCCAGCTGGAAGTACAGCATATAACTTATCAGTTCATGGTCCTATTTTAAGTCTTAACTCGAAAAAATTATCTATATCTCCAATAAGTGCTTTTAGACCTAGAAGATGGAAAGGTAAAATAGTGAACGACAAATCAAAAATTACTATAACAAATTTGAATCCTCTAAAAAGACCAATTAGTGCAGTCGCAGACAATCAGGAGGTAAGAAATGCAAAATCAATTATTATTAAAATTGATAGTAAAATAAAGTTTAATCTTCTTTATGATAAAAATAGAAGTCTGCAAAAAAAAATAAATATTGAACAAATTAGAAGAGAAACAAGCTAGTTTTGAAAAAATTTTTAGTGACAACTTGATCTTGGCACAATCTTGGTCCAATCCTGGCACAATTAACTTTAACGTTTAATAAAATATTTATTTTGCAAAAATATTAAGTGTTGATTTTATTGAGTTATGGTGCCCCCGCACGGATTCGAACCGCGGACCTATTGATTACAAATCAATTGCTCTACCAGCTGAGCTACAAGGGCATGCGCAATAATTATTAATTATTTGTAAATTAATCAACACTTTTTTTTAAATAACAAAGATGATGAAAAACAATTGCCGCACTATTGGAGATATTTAGACTATCAACCTTTTTGTTAATATCAATTCTTACTAAAAAGTCAGCGTATTTAGATGTATGATAATGCATACCAGAGCCCTCTGATCCAAACAAAAGCACATTGTTACCCTTCCATTCTATATCTGTAAAGTTCTTGTCACTTTTTCCATCGAAACCATAAATCCAAAAATTTTTATTTTTTAAATTTTTTAAAGTTGAATTTATATTAGAAACTTCAAAAATGTTTAAATATTCCATCGAACCACTGGCAGCCTTGTACATTAATTTACTTTCACTTGGAAAATGTCTTTCTTTAATTATAAGACCGTTGATATTAAAAGATACTGCGCTTCTTATTAATGCACCTATATTTCTTGGATCAGTAACTCCATCCAAACATACAAAATTAATATTGTCTTTATTTGTAATGAATTCTTTAAGATTTTCTTTTTCAAGATGTTTTATTTCGGCAACATATCCTTGGTGTAACAAGTTTTCTTTGACAGTATATTTATCTAATTCTTTTTTTGTTTTAAAATAAACTTTAACGTCATTAAGAAGATTCTTATTAGGGCTATGTCTATGAATGTTTTTTTTACTTTCCTCTGTTAAAAAAACTTTCAAAACCTCTCTTTTTGGATTTTTAAGTGCTTCAATCACAGCATGTTGACCTACAATGAAAAATGTCGATTTATTCATAAATTTTTCTTAGTTTTACACGTTTTTTTAATAATTCCTTAATAAATCACATATTGCATTTGGATAAATAAAATATATAAAACCCATGTTGTTTGAAGCTTTATTGAACAAGGGGACACTTCCCCTAAGGGAGGGGTTCCAGAGCGGTCAAATGGGGCGGGCTGTAAACCCGTTGACTTCGGTCTTCGAAAGTTCGAATCTTTCCCCCTCCACCATTCAATAAATATTTAAATAATAATGGAGTGTTACTCTTGGGGTTGTGCGGGTGTAGTTCAATGGTAGAACGCTAGCCTTCCAAGCTGGATGTAAGGGTTCGATTCCCTTTACCCGCTCCAAGAAGATAAAATTATTAAAAAAAAAAATGAGGAAAAAAAGAAATGTCTAAAGAAAAATTTGTAAGAAATAAGCCGCATTGTAATATTGGTACAATCGGCCATGTTGACCACGGTAAAACAACTCTAACTGCTGCTATCACTAAAGTTTTATCTGAAACAGGTGGGGCCCAAGCAGTAGCGTATGATCAGATTGATAAAGCTCCAGAGGAGAAGGAGAGAGGAATTACCATCTCAACTGCGCACGTTGAATATGAGACTGAAAAAAGACACTATGCACACGTAGATTGTCCTGGTCACGCTGATTATGTAAAAAATATGATTACAGGTGCTGCTCAAATGGATGGAGCAATTTTAGTAGTTAATGCAGCTGATGGTCCTATGCCTCAAACTAGAGAACATATTCTTTTAGCAAGACAAGTTGGTGTTCCGGCAATTTGTGTTTATTTAAACAAAGTAGATCAAGTCGACGACAAAGAGATGATTGATCTTGTTGAGGAAGAGATTAAAGAACTTTTAACTTCATACAAATTTCCTGGAGACAAGACTCCAATTGCTAAAGGTTCAGCACTTGCAGCAGTAGAGGGAAGAGATGATGAAATTGGAAAAAATTCAATTTTAGAATTAATGAAAAATGTGGACTCTTTTATTCCACAACCTGATAGACCAAAAGATAAGGATTTTTTGATGCCTGTTGAGGATGTTTTTTCAATCTCAGGAAGAGGTACAGTTGCAACTGGAAGAGTAGAGTCAGGTGTGCTTAAAACTGGTGATGAAATAGAAATTGTGGGTATTAGAGAAACAAAGAAATCAGTGTGTACTGGAGTTGAAATGTTTAGAAAACTTTTAGATTCAGGTGAAGCAGGTGATAACGTTGGAGTTCTTTTAAGAGGTGTTGAAAGAGATGACATTGAAAGAGGACAAGTACTCTGCAAACCTGGTTCAGTAACACCACACACTAAGTTTGAAGCACAAGCTTATGTACTTAAAAAAGAGGAAGGTGGAAGACATACTCCATTTTTTACTAAATACAGACCACAGTTTTATTTTAGAACAACCGATGTAACAGGTGAAGTAGAATTACCATCTGGTACAGAAATGGTAATGCCTGGAGATGACGCTAAATTTACAGTAAAACTTATTACTCCAATTGCAATGTCTGAAAAGTTAAATTTTGCAATTAGAGAAGGTGGTAGAACTGTAGGAGCAGGAGTTGTAACTAAAATTATAGAGTAAACTCTCTATAGGAGTGTAGCTCAATTGGTAGAGCGCCGGTCTCCAAAACCGGAGGCTGAGGGTTCGAGTCCCTCCGCTCCTGCCAATAAATTTAAATAAACTATGAAAAACCCTATAAAATTTATTCAAGAGGTTAAACAAGAGGCTTTCAAAGTTACTTGGCCTACTGGAAAAGAGACACTTCAAGGAGCATTAATGGTGTTCGCTATGGCAGTAGTTATGTCTATATTTTTCTTATTACTTGATCAGGTTCTAAAATTTTTTTTAGAAATTTTACTTAAAGTGAGTATTTAATGAAAAATTGGTACATAGTGCAATCTCATTCAAGTTTCGAGAACAAAGTTGCAGGATTGATAAAGGAAGAAGCCGAAAAAGCTAAGATTTCAGAAAAATTTGAAGAAATAATCGTTCCAACACATGATGTAACTGAAGTAAAAAGAGGTAAAAGGGTTCAAAGAAAAAAAAAATATTTTCCTGGTTATGTATTAATAAAGAGTGAGATGGATAATAGCATTTATCATATGATAAAAAATATTAAAAGAGTGAGTGGTTTTTTAGGAGCCAAAGGAATTCCTGTGCCAGTTTCAGACAAGGAAATAGAGAAGATTTTAGGGCAAATTAAAGATGGTGTTGCCCAGCCAAAATCTGGTATAGAGTACAGTGTTGGAGAAAAAGTTCAAGTAGTAGATGGTCCATTTGCTTCATTCAGTGGAATGGTTGAAGATATAGATGAGGAAAAATCTAGACTTAAAGTTTCAGTTTCTATATTTGGGCGTCCAACACCAGTTGAGTTAGAATACAATCAAGTAGAGAAAGTAAGTTAATGGCTGCAAAAAAAGAAATTAGTGGATTTATAAAATTACAAATTAAAGGTGGTCAAGCAAATCCAGCCCCACCAGTTGGTCCTGCTTTAGGTCAAAGAGGTGTAAACATTATGGAATTTTGTAAAGCATTTAATGATAAAACTAAATCACTCGCAGGAAAACCTGTTCCTGTAGAAATAACCGTATATAAGGACAAAAAGTTTGATTTTAAGATAAAATCTCCTCCAGCATCTTTTTTTATAAGAGAAGCAGCAAAATTAAAAAGTGGCTCAAAAGAACCTGGAAGAAATATTGTAGCATCTATTACAAAAAAACAAGCTGAGGAAATTGCTAAACAAAAAATGAACGATTTAAATGCTATTGATTTAGAGCAAGCTGTGAAAATTATCGCTGGATCTGCAAGATCAATGGGTATTGAGGTAAAAGAATAATGTCATCAAAAAGATATAATAATTTACCTAACAAAACTCAAGAATTAGAAGCTGAGAAAATTGAAAAAATTTTATCTACAATTAAAAAAAATTGCACTACTAAGTTTGATGAGTCGGTAGATTTGAGTTTACAAATTAATAACAAACAAAAAAAAAGTGAAATAAATATAAGAACAATTGTTAATCTTCCTGGTGGTACAGGAAAAAAAGTAAAAGTAGCTGTTGTATGTGAGGATACAAAAATTTCCGAGGCAAAAGATGCAGGTGCTGATGTTATAGGAGGTGATGACTTTGTTGAAAAGATTAAAAACGGAGAGATGAATTTTGAAAAACTTATTTGCACTCCTTCAATGATGATCAAACTTTCAAAACTTGGTAAAATATTAGGTCCAAAGGGTTTAATGCCTAATCCAAAATTAGGTTCAGTCACTAACGATATAAAAAAAGCTGTTACTGATGCAAAATCTGGTCAAGCCGAAATTAGAAATGATAAAGATGGAAATATAGGTGTTAGTATAGGAAAGAAATCGTTCAATGATGATCTATTAATTAAAAATTATACTGCAATACTAGAGACTTTAGAAAAAGAAAAAAATAGTAATACGATTAAAGGTGATTTAATAAAATCTGCTTTTATAACTTCTACTATGGGAGTGTCATATAAATTGAAACTAGGAAAAAATATATAATTATTATGATGAATAAAGATCAAAAAAAAAATTATATAACTGAAATGACTAATCAGTTTGAAAATAGCAAAGCGATTATGGTGACTCATTACCAAGGTTTAACGATGCCTCAATTAGACGAACTTAGATCAAAAATGAGAGAAAATGGGATTATTTTTAAAATAACAAAAAACAGAATAACGAAAATAGCATTAGAGAAAACAAAATGTAAAAGTCTCTCTGGTTTATTCACAGGTCCAACAGCTGTAGCTTTTGGTGATGATGCGATAATGTCAGCTAGAATTTTGTCAAAATTTGCAAAAGATAATGAGAACCTTAAATTAATTGGTGGTATGATGGAAAATGAGGTTCTAGATCAAGCTGGTGTAATGAATGTCGCAAGTTTACCAACTTTAGATGAAGCGAGAGCAAATATTGTGGGTATTTTGAATGCCTCAGCTTCAAAATTAGTGAGTATTTTACTTGCACGATCGGAAAAAATGAGTAATTTGAGCCCAGAAAATTCTGAAACACAACCCAAAGAGTAGATTATGCCTGACCTAAATAAAATTATAGAAGATTTATCAAGTTTGACTGTTGCTGAAGCAGCAGATCTCTCAAAACAATTAGAAGAAAAATGGGGTGTAACTCCAATGGCAGCAGCAGCTCCAGTAGCAGCAGGTGCCGCAGCAGCAGAGGAAAAAGATGATTTCACAATCATGTTAGTTTCTGCGGGCGATAAAAAAATTAATGTAATTAAAGAAGTAAGAGCAGCAACATCCCTAGGTCTTAAAGAAGCGAAAGATTTAGTCGAGGGTGCGCCAAAAGAAGTTAAAACTGGTGTTCCTAAAAAAGAGGCTGATGAAATTAAAGCTAAATTAGAAGCCGCTGGCGCTAAAGTAGAACTTAAGTAAGTTAACAAGGAATTTTTAGTGCTGATTAATTTTATTAATCAGTTCAAAACATAAATGCAAATATCTTTTACTGAAAAGAAAAATATTAGAAAAAGTTTTGGCAAACTTAAAGAAAGTTTGTCAATACCTAATTTAATAGAAGTCCAAAAAAATTCATACAAGGAGTTAACTGATTTTAAAGCGATTGAAAATGAGTTAACTAAAGGTTTTGATAGAGTTTTTAAAAGTATATTTCCTATTGAAGATTTAAACGATAAAGCAACATTAGAATATGTTTCTTATAGATTAGAAAAACCAAAGTTCGATGTAGAAGAATGCATAGCTAGAGGATTAACTTATTCTTCTGCACTTAAGTGCACATTGAGGCTCGTTGTTTACGAAATTAATCAAGAAAATAATACTAAAGATATTCTTTCAGCGAAAGAACAAGAGGTTTATATGGGAGAAGTTCCAATGATGACAAATAGTGGAACTTTCATAACAAATGGAGTCCAAAGAGTTGTCGTAAATCAAATGCATAGAAGTCCAGGGGTATTTTTTGATCACGATAAAGGTAAAACACATGCAAGTGGAAAACTTTTATTTAATTGTAGAGTAATACCCAACAGAGGCTCATGGTTAGATTTTGAATACGATGTTAAAGATTTCTTATATTTTAAAATAGATAGAAAAAAGAAAATTTTAGCTTCAACATTGTTGCTTGCTTTAGGGTTCAGTAAATCTGATATAGCCAATGAGTTTTACCAAAAAGAAAAATATATTTTTGATAATAATTCACAAAAGTGGAAAACAAAATTTAATCCAGAAAATTATAAAGCAAAAAATTTTTCCGAGGAAGTTATTGATGCAAGCACAGGAAAAGTTGTTATAAAACTAGGAGATAAGATAAATTATCTTAATGCTAAAAAATTAGCAAATGACGGTTTAAAAAATATTTTAGTTTCAAAGGAGTCTTTATATGGAAAATTTTTACACACAGATGTAAAAATTAATGAGGAAGAAAATGGAATTTTTAAAATAGGCACTGAATTAAACGAGACTATTATTGATCAAATTTTAGAGGCCAAGGTCTTTTCTTTAGAAATTTCTGTTACTAATTCTATTAATAAAGGTGGTTATTTATTAACTACAATTTTTAATGATAAAAATAACTCTAAAGAAGAAGCTATTACAGAAGTTTATAAAATGTTGAGACCAGGAGAACCACCAACTATTGAAATTGCTACTCAAATTTTTAATAATTTATTTTTTAGTTCGGATAGGTATGATCTTTCTGATGTAGGTAGAGTAAAAATGAATTCTAGGCTGAATCTTGAATGTTCCGATAAAATAACAATTCTAAGAAATGACGACATTCTAGCTATAATTCATAAAATGTTGGATCTAAGGGATGGTAAAGATGATGTAGATGATATCGATCATCTAGGTAACAGACGAGTTCGTTCAGTTGGTGAGTTGGTAGAAAATCAAGCAAGAATTGGGGTTTATAGAATGGAAAGAGCAATTAAAGAAAAAATGACAACTCTAGATATTGAGTCTGCTATGCCACAAGATTTGATAAATGCTAAACCGTTAACTGTTTCACTAAAAGATTTTTTTGCAAGCTCCCAACTTTCTCAGTTTATGGATCAAACAAATCCATTATCTGAAATCACTCATAAAAGAAGAGTTTCAGCTTTAGGACCAGGTGGCTTAACAAGAGAAAGAGCTGGATTTGAAGTAAGAGATGTGCATCCAACGCACTATGGTAGAATTTGCCCAATTGAAACACCTGAAGGACCTAACATTGGTTTAATAAACAGTTTATCAACTTACGCTAAAATTAATAAATATGGATTTATAGAAAGTCCATACAAAAGAGTCAAAGATGGTGTGGTACAAGATAAAGTTGAATATTTGTCTGCAATGGAAGAAACCAAATATACAATTGCTCAAGCAAATACAAAATTAGATAAAAATAACAAAATTGTAGAAGATCTAGTCTCATGTAGACAAAATTTAAATTTTTTATTATCAAAGCCAGAAACAATAGATTATATTGATGTTTCACCTAAACAATTAGTTTCAGTTGCTGCTTCGTTGATACCATTTTTGGAAAATGATGATGCTAATAGAGCTTTAATGGGCTCAAATATGATGAGGCAAGCAGTTCCATTGTTAAAACCAGAAGCTCCTTTAGTTGGAACAGGTATAGAAAGTGATGTTGCGTTAGACTCAGGAGTAACAATCGTTGCAAAAAGAGATGGTATAGTTGATAAAATTGATGGTAAGAGGATTGTTGTAAAAGTTACTGAGGAAACTGATTTTACCAAATCAAGTGTAGACATTTATAACCTCCAGAAATTTAAAAGATCAAATCAAAATACTTGTATAAATCAAAGACCACTAGTTAGAGTAGGCGACAAAGTTAAAACTGGTGATATTATTGCTGACGGTCCCTCTACAAGGTTAGGTGAACTTGCTTTGGGTAAAAATGTAACAGTCGCATTTATGCCTTGGCAAGGATACAATTTTGAAGACTCAATATTGATATCAGAGAGATGTGTTACTGACGACGTATTTACTTCTGTTCATATTGTTGAATATGAAATAATGGCAAGAGATACGAAATTAGGTGAGGAAGAAATAACCAGAGATATACCAAATGTCAATGAAGAGGCTTTAAAAAATTTAGATGAGTCAGGGGTTGTTTATATTGGTGCAGAGGTTAACGCTGGTGATATATTAGTTGGAAAAGTTACTCCAAAAGGTGATTCAGCCTCTGGTCCTGAAGAGAAATTATTGAGATCAATTTTTGGGGAAAAAGCCATTGATGTAACAGACACTTCTTTGAGAATGTCTAGAGGTAGTAGTGGTACCATCGTGGATGTAAAAGTATTTAATAGACATGGTATAGAAAAAGATGAAAGATCAATCACCATTGAGCGTGCGGAAATCGATCAAGTGCAACAAGATAAAATTGTCGAAGAAGAGATTTTAGAAAGAAGTATAAAGCAAAGGGCATCTCAGATTTTAACTGGATCTTCATTAGCCAAAAAAATTAAAAATTTAGATACAGGTACAAAGTTAGACTTTGAAACAATAAATGATTTATCAATAACAGAAGTATTTAAAATTACAGATGGTAATTCAAAAAATGATTTATTAATCGATCAGCTTAAAGACCAATTTAATAAAGCAAAACAAGATATTGTTGAAAGATTTGAGGACAAAGTTTTAAAAATTAGAAGTGGTGATGATCTACTGCCAAGTGTTATGAAAATGGTTAAAGTTTTCGTCGCTATTAAAAGAAGACTTAGACCAGGTGATAAAATGTCTGGAAGACATGGTAATAAGGGTGTTGTAAGTAAAATAGTGCCAGTCGAGGATATGCCATATAGAGAAGATGGACGACCAGTTGACATTGTTTTAAATCCACTTGGTGTTCCAAGTCGTATGAATGTTGGTCAAATTTTAGAAACTCATTTGGGGTGGGCATGTAAAGAATTTGGAGAACAAGTTAAAAATCTTATAAATGAAAATCAAAAGAAAATTGAAAAAAATGAGAAAATTATAAAATTTCTTAAATCTGTTTATGGTGAAGAAATCTATAATCAAAAAGTAGATAAATTAAATAAAACTGAGTTTGAGGATTTATGCGAAAATCTTCAAAATGGTATAGCTATTTCCACACCGGTTTTTGATGGTGCTAAAGAAAAAGATGTGACTGAAATGTTAGAGTTAGCCAAATTGCCAGGTTCAGGACAAACATACTTATGGGATGGAAGAACAGGAGAAAAATTTGATAGACCAGTAACAGTTGGAATTATCTATATGCTAAAACTACATCATTTAGTGGAGGATAAAATTCATGCAAGATCAACTGGACCTTATTCCTTAGTAACTCAACAGCCCTTGGGAGGAAAAGCTCAACTAGGTGGACAAAGATTTGGAGAGATGGAAGTTTGGGCACTTGAGGCATATGGTGCCTCATACACATTGCAAGAAATTTTGACTGTGAAATCTGATGATGTTGCCGGACGTGTAAAAGTTTATGAGACAATAGTTAAGGGTGAGGAAAATTTTGAATCTGGTATACCAGAGTCCTTTAACGTATTAGTCAAGGAGATTAAATCTTTAGCCCTTAATGTAGAGCTTAATTAGTTATGAAAAAAGAATTAACAGACCTATTTAAAAACTCTGAAATTTCAGAGGCACAAAATTTCAATAGTATTAAAATTTCATTAGCAAGCCCAGAAAAAATAAAATCTTGGACATATGGTGAAATTAAAAAACCAGAAACAATAAATTATCGAACATTTAGACCAGAAAAAGATGGACTGTTCTGTGCTAGAATCTTTGGACCCATAAAGGATTACGAGTGTTTATGTGGAAAATATAAAAGGATGAAATTTAGAGGAATAATTTGTGAGAAATGTGGTGTTGAGGTAACAAAATCGAACGTGCGAAGAGAAAGAATGGGTCATATAAATCTAGCTACACCTGTAGCACATATATGGTTTTTAAAATCTTTACCTAGTAGGATTGCTTTAGCAGTTGATATGAAACTAAAAGAAATAGAAAGAGTTTTGTATTTTGAAAATTTTATTGTAATCGAACCTGGCCTTACTGGTCTTCAAAAAAATCAACTTTTAAACGAGGATGAGTTAGCAAAATATCAAGATGAATTTGGTGAAGAAGCGTTTTCTGCTGGGATAGGAGCTGAAGCAGTTTTAGAAATGTTGAGAAATTTAGATTTAGAACTTGAGAGAAAAAATCTAATTAATTATATCAAAGAAACTAAATCAAAAGTTAATGAGGAAAGAGCAATTAAAAGACTTAAATTGATCGAGTCATTTATTGAAACTGGTCAAAAACCTGAATGGATGATAATGACCGTTGTTCCGGTAATTCCACCAGAGTTAAGACCCTTAGTGCCACTTGATGGAGGTAGATTTGCCACTTCAGATCTAAATGATTTGTATAGAAGAGTCATAAATAGAAACAATCGTTTAAAAAGATTAATGGATCTTAAAGCTCCTGATATTATTGTGAGAAATGAAAAAAGAATGCTTCAGGAGTCTGTTGATGCCTTATTTGATAACGGAAGAAGAGGAAGAGTAATTACTGGAACTGGTAAAAGACCTCTAAAATCTTTAGCAGAGATGTTAAAAGGTAAACAAGGAAGATTTAGACAAAATTTACTTGGAAAAAGAGTAGATTATTCTGGCAGATCTGTAATTGTTGTAGGTCCTGATCTGAAATTACACGAATGTGGTTTGCCAAAAAAAATGGCTCTAGAATTATTCAAACCCTTTTTATATGCAAGATTAAATAAATTAGGATTAGCCTCAACTATTAAACAAGCAAAAAAATTAGTTGAAAAAGAGACTAATGCTGTATGGGATGCATTAGAGCTAATTGTAAGAGAGCATCCAGTTTTATTAAATAGAGCACCAACACTTCATAGACTAGGAGTCCAAGCATTTGAACCAAAATTAATTGAGGGTGATGCTATTGAATTGCATCCGTTAACTTGTGCAGCTTTTAACGCTGACTTTGATGGAGATCAGATGGCAGTCCACGTCCCCCTAAGTTTAGAGGCACAATTAGAAGCTAGAATCTTGATGTTATCTACAAACAACATTTTATCACCATCAAATGGTAAACCAATAATCGTTCCAAGTCAGGACATGATTCTAGGAATCTACTACTTATCACAAGAACCTTTAACTGATAAACCATCTGGATATTTTTTAGATGCTGATCAAATTGAATTTGCCCTATCCTCAGGCCAAATTAAAGTTCATAATACTATTATTTCTAGATTTGAAACTGTCGATGAAAAAGGAAATAAAAAATTTGAAAAATATACCTCCACCGCAGGAAGATTCTTGTTGGCTAACTTGCTTCCTAAAAATAAAGATATTAAATTTTCTTTAATTGACAGACTGTTGCCAAAAAAAGTTGTTTCAGAAATTATAGATATTGTCTTTAGATTTTGTGGTCAAAAGAAAACAGTTATATTCTGTGATAAACTTAAAGATCTTGGATTTAAACATGCATTTAAAGCAGGCATATCTTTTGGTAAAGATGATTTAGTGATACCACAAAACAAAACTCAACTTATTGATGATACTAAAAAATTAATTGCTGACTATGAAACTCAGTATGCTGAAGGACTAATTACCAGAGGTGAAAAATATAATAAAGTTGTAGATGCTTGGTCAAAGTGTACAGACAAGGTCGCAGGAGAAATGATGAAAGGTATTTCAGCAACTGAAAAAACTTCTGAGGGATTAAAGATTAATTCAGTATTTATGATGGCAGATAGTGGAGCTAGAGGATCAGCGGCACAGATGAAACAACTAGCGGGTATGAGGGGTTTAATTGCTAAGCCATCAGGAGAAATTATTGAAAGTCCAATTACGTCAAACTTTAAAGAAGGACTAACAGCACTTGAATATTTCAATTCCACTCACGGTGCTAGAAAAGGGTTAGCTGATACAGCTTTAAAAACGGCAAGTTCAGGATATTTAACTAGAAGACTTTGCGATGTCGCCCAAGATTTGACGGTAACAAAGAAAGAGTGTGATTGTAATAATCCTGGATTTATTGAACTATCTGAAATTTTGGAGGGTGGAAATGTTGTCGTAAGTTTATCTGAGAGAGCATTAGGAAGAATTACTTTTGATGACGTTAAACATCCAATAACTGGAGAAGTAGTTATAAAAAAAACAACAATGATAGATGAATCAGGATGTGATAAAATTGATGCTGCTGGAATAAAATCAGTTAAAGTATATTCAGTAATGACCTGTGGCTCTAAAGAAGGTGTTTGTGCTACTTCATATGGAAGAGATTTATCAAGAGGAAAAATGGTTCATGTAGGTGAAGCGATAGGAATGATCTCAGCTCAATCAATTGGAGAGCCTGGTACTCAACTTACTATGAGAACCTTCCATGTGGGCGGAACAGCCTCTGTAAAACAAGACTCTCAAATAGTAACAAAGAATCATGGAATTTTAAAAATCATAAATTCTAATATATTAGAAGATTCTAAAAAGAATTTAATTGTTATGGGAAGAAATACTCAACTTTCTATCGAGGATGATAATGGAGTACAAGTAGCAATATATAAAGTTGCATATGGATCTAAACTTTTCTTTAAAAACGGCGATAAAGTTAAAGCGAATACTAAAATTTGTGAGTGGGATCCTTACACAACACCAGTAATCGCTGAAAAAAGTGGTATAGCTAGTTATGTAGACCTAATCGATGGAGTTTCAATCCAAGAAACTACAGATGATGCAACTGGTATTTCTTCAAAATCAGTGGTTGATTGGAGATCCCAATCAAAAAGCACAGATCTAAAACCAAGAATTACCTTAAGGGATGAAAAAGGAAATGTTATTAAAAAAGCTGATGATAACGAGGCAAGATATTATTTAGTACCAGATTCAATATTATCTGTAAAAGATGGTCAAAAAGTTTCTGCAGGAGATGTTATTGCTAGACTTCCAAAAGAAACGACCAAAACAAAAGATATCACTGGAGGTTTACCGAGAGTAGCAGAATTATTTGAGGCAAGAAAAGCAAAAGATAGTGCCATAATAGCTGAAAATGATGGTCAAGTAGTATTTGGAAAAGAAGTTAGAGGAAAACAAAGAGTTTCTATTGTGCCTGAGGATGGCACTGAACCTTCAAATTATTTAATACCTAAAGGTAAACATATTAATTTCAACCAGGGTGAAAGAATTAAAAAAGGAGAATATCTATTAGATGGTCAACCATTGCCTCATGATATACTGAGGATAATGGGAATCAAGGAATTAACTGAATATTTTGTAAATCAAGTCCAAGAGGTTTACAGACTTCAGGGTGTTATAATAAATGATAAACATATAGAGACTATTTTAAGACAGATGTTGAAAAAAGTTGAGGTGAAATCAACAGGGGACTCATCCTATTTACCGGGTGAAATAATTGATAGAATAAAGTTTGATATTCTGAATGATAAGCTAAAATCTGAGGGAAAAACTCCTGCAGTAGGAGAAAGGGTTTTAATGGGCATCACTAAAGCCTCACTGCAAACCGAGTCATTTATTTCTGCAGCATCATTCCAAGAAACAACAAGAGTTCTTACTGATGCAGCAATTAAGGGTAAAATCGATCCATTAAATGGCCTTAAAGAAAATGTCATTGTCGGTAGACTTGTTCCTGCAGGAACTGGAAATATTAAGAATAAGTGGAACAAAAAAGCTCTTGAGGATGATAATAAATTCCTTTCAGATCAAGAACAAATTGAAGGCTCAGAAAGCCAAGCAAATCAATAAAAATTACTGCTAAAATCAATGGTTTTAGTTTGACAAAGTGAGATTATTAAGTAATTTGTCGATATTTTTGGTTGGAATGTAGTGCTAATTGAACGTACTAAACGCTGCCACGAATAACCTGTCAGTTATTTCATCAAAAATATAATTAAATTTAAAAAAATTTTTATGCCGACAATAAATCAGTTGTTAAAAAAGAAGAGAGTTAAACAATTAAAAAGGAATAAGGTTCCTGCTTTACAAAAACAACCTTTAAAGAGAGGTGTTTGCGTAAAAGTTTACACAACTACTCCAAAAAAACCAAACTCTGCTTTAAGAAAAGTAGCAAGAGTAAGGTTATCAAATGGTTTTGAGGTAACAGCATATATTCCCGGTGAAGGACATAATTTACAAGAGCACTCAGTAGTTTTAATCAGAGGTGGAAGAGTAAAAGATTTACCTGGTGTAAGGTATCATATTCTTAGAGGTAACCTTGATACCCAAGGTGTTGCAAATCGAAAAAAAAGACGATCATTATACGGCACTAAAAAAGGTAAATAATTATGTCTAGAAAAAAATCTCAACCTAAAAAAGATATCATTCCAGATCCTAAATTTAACTCAACAATAATTCCAAAGCTGATTAATAATATAATGTATGATGGCAAAAGAGGGATCGCAGCTAAAATCGTTTATGATGCAATAGAAAAAATTAAGACTAAATCTAAAGATGAGCCAATTAATATTTTTAATGAAGCAATCAATAATATCAAACCCACAGTTGAGGTAAGGTCGAGACGAGTTGGTGGTGCAACATACCAGGTACCGGTAGAAGTTAAAAATAAAAGAGCACAAGCTTTAGCTATAAGATGGTTAATAGACTCTGCAAGAAAAAGAAAAGACAAACACATGTCGGATAAAATTTTTAATGAACTTTATGATGCTTACGAAAAAAAAGGAGCTGCAGTTAAAAAAAAAGAGGATGTGCATAAAATGGCTGAGTCAAACAAAGCTTTCGCACATTTTAGATGGTAAAAAATTATGCCTAGAACTCATACTTTAAATAAATATAGAAACATCGGCATCATGGCACATATAGATGCTGGAAAAACGACTACAACGGAAAGAATTTTGTATTATACAGGTAAGAGTCATAAAATAGGCGAAGTTCATGATGGGGCTGCAACTATGGACTGGATGGAACAAGAACAGGAGAGAGGGATCACAATTACATCAGCTGCAACCACATGTTTTTGGAATGAACATAGAATAAATATAATTGATACTCCCGGCCATGTTGATTTTACAATTGAAGTTGAAAGATCTTTGAAAGTTCTCGATGGAGCTGTAGCTGTATTTGATGGTGTCGCAGGAGTTGAACCACAATCTGAAACAGTGTGGCGACAAGCAGATAAATATAAAGTTCCAAGAATTTGTTTTGTTAACAAACTAGACAGAACTGGTGCTGATTTTTTTAGATGTGTTGAAATGATAAAAGAAAGATTAGGTGCCAAACCATTGGTCATTCAAGTTCCAATCGGTATAGAGGCATCATTAACAGGTGTTATAGATTTAGTTAAAATGAAAGCCCAAGTTTGGAAGAATGAGGCTTTAGGTGCTGAATGGGAATATAAAGATATTCCTGATGATTTAAAAGAAATTTCGCAAAAATATAGAACTGAATTAGTCGAGGCAGCAGTTGAACAAGATGAAAAATTAATGGAATCTTATCTAAATGGAGATGAGATCAAAGAAGAAGATCTAATTAAATGTATTAGAAAAGGGACATTAGATTTTAGTTTTGTACCAGTAATGACTGGATCGGCTTTTAAAAACAAAGGTGTTCAGCCTTTGTTAGATGCGGTAGTTAATTATCTACCTAGTCCAGTGGATATCGGATCAATAAAAGGAACTAAATTAGGTAGTGAAGATGAAATGGAAATGAAATTTGAGGACACCGCACCATTTTCAGCTCTTGCATTTAAAGTTGCAAACGACCCATTTGTAGGTTCATTAACTTTTATAAGAATTTATTCAGGAACAATTAAAACTGGTACAGCAGTTTACAACTCTTCCAAAGAGAAAGAGGAAAGAGTTGGAAGAATGTTATTAATGCATGCAAACTCTAGAGAGGACATTAAGGAGGCCAATGCAGGCGACATTGTAGCATTAGCTGGTTTAAAAAATACAATAACTGGTCATACATTATGTGATGAAGAAAATGCGGTTTTATTAGAGCCAATGGAGTTCCCTGATCCAGTAATTGAGATTGCAGTTGAGCCAAAAACAAAAGCAGACCAAGAGAAAATGGGTGAGGCTTTAGGAAGATTGGCTAAAGAGGATCCATCATTTAGAGTAACCTCAGATGAAGAATCTGGCCAAACAATTATAAAAGGGATGGGTGAACTACATTTAGATATTATTGTTGACCGAATGAAAAGAGAGTTTAAAGTAGAAGCTAATGTTGGAGCTCCACAGGTAGCTTACAGAGAAACAATAGAAAATTCCTCCGAAGTTGAATATACACATAAAAAACAAAGTGGTGGAGCTGGTCAATTTGCAAAAGTTAAATTATTAGTAGAACCACACGAACCTGGAAAAGGAAGAGAAGTTGAAAGTAAAATCAAAGGTGGAGCAATTCCAAAAGAATTTATTCCAGGAGTTGAAAAAGGTATAGAAACTATATCTGATGGTGGAATTTTGGCAGGTTTTCCAATGATTGATTATAAAGTGACAATCTTAGATGGATTGCATCATGATGTCGATTCAAGTGTTTTAGCTTTTGAATTGGCTAGTAGAGCTTGTTTTAAAGAGGCCTGCACCAAAGGGGGATTAAAATTATTAGAACCTGTTATGAGAGTTGAGGTCGTCACTCCTGAAGATTATATGGGAGACGTTATTGGTGATTTAAATAGTAGAAGAGGTCAAATAAATACACAAGAGCAAAGAGGTAATGCAACCGTCATCACTGCAATGGTTCCACTAGCTAATATGTTTGGATATATTAATAGTCTTAGATCCATGTCTCAAGGTAGGGCTCAATACTCGATGTTTTTTGACCATTATTCAAAAGTTCCTCAAAATGTTCAAGACGAGGTAACTAAAAAAATTGCAGGATAATATGGAAAAACAAAATATTAGAATAAAATTAAGAGCATATGATAACAAGGTTTTAGATGCGTCTACTGAAGAAATAGTAAACACAGTAAAAAGAACTGGAGCAACGATAAAAGGTCCAATTC
>CACBYE010000009.1 GCA_902543375.1 uncultured Pelagibacteraceae bacterium | reverse complement strand
AATTTTACAAAATTACTTTAAATGAAAACTGCGATTATAAATTCAGATTCTTATGAGAAACATAACACTGGGGATGGTCATCCTGAACAACCTAAAAGGGTAATTGCTATAAAAGAAAAGTTAAGCAAAAGAAAGGACTTAGTCTGGGACAAGCCGAGTAAAGTACCTGAAGATATATTATCCATGACACATTCAAAAAACTATATTAAGGATTTAAAAAACTCTTTTCCTCAAAAAGGTCTAAAGTTTTTAGACGGCGATACAGTTGTATCACCAGAAAGTAAAAAAGCAGTTTTTGATGCTGCGGGTTCAACAATAAAAGCAATCGATGGAATTGAAAATAAGCAATTTCATAATGCTTTTTGTTTGGCAAGGCCACCAGGACATCACGCTGAAAAGAGTAAGGCTATGGGATTTTGCTGTATTTCAAACGCAGGTATAGCAACGAACTATTTAATTAGTAAATATAAATATAAAAAGGTTGCATGTGTAGACTTTGATGTACACTGGGGTAATGGGAATTACGACGTCATGCGTGATAATAAAAATTCATTATATATTTCAACTCATCAATATCCTTTCTTTCCTGGAGGAGGAACAGAAAAAGATAAAGGTGACTTTAATAATTCACTAAATATACCTTTGCCAGCAGGTACAAATTCAGAACAATATTTTAATGCATTTGATAGAGTTTTAGAAAGATTAATTAAATACAAACCTGACTTTTTAATATTTTCAGCCGGATTTGATGCTCATAAAGATGACCCTTTAGCTCAGTTTCAATTATGCTCAAAAGATTTCTATGAGATTACTAAAAGAACTTTGGTTGCTACCAACCAGTTTACTAATGGGAAAGTTATATCTATACTTGAGGGTGGTTATGATTTAAACGCTTTAGCTGAAAGTGCTAATGAACATGTCAACGCTTTAATCGAATTTAGTTGATTAATATTTAATCATTATAAATCATCTAAATGAAATTATACAAAATCAAAAAATCTAAAATCGATAATAAAGGGAGAGGTCTTTATGCGGCGTGTGATATTAAAGAAGGTACTAAAATAATAAACTATATTGGTAAAATTATTACAAATAAACAAGTTGATGACTCCGATAAGTTCGACAATAAAAAACCTATTTATTTATTTACATTGAATAAAAAGTATACGCTAGATGGAGATTTTTCTTGGAATACTGCTGGTTTAATTAATCACTCATGTGACAATAACTGTGATTATGAGGGCAAAGGTCTTAAAGTCTGGGTTACGGCAATAAAGAATATCAAGAAAGGAGAAGAATTCACATGTGATTATGGTTTTGGTTATGATGAGGACTACAAACAATTTCCTTGCAAATGCAAATCTAAAAATTGTTGTGGTTATATTGTTAGAGCAGAGTCTAGATGGAGAATTAATAAAAGATACTCTATGGCTAATAAAAAAAAATTAGTAAATAATTCTTGACAAAAATAAACCTTCTGGAGGTGCAGGGGGAGCACATAATATTCTTTTTTTCGATTTAATTATATTATCAAATTTTTTTAAAGACCACTTTTTTTCCCCAAGATATTTTAAACATCCAACCATTGATCGAACTTGTTTTTGCAAAAATGATTGTGATCTAAATTCTATAATAATCTTATTTTTTGAAGAAATAATTTTAACTAATTTCATTGACTTAATTGGACTTTTAGCTCTACAGGTTGATGCTCTAAATGTTGAAAAATCTATTGTCCCTTCGAGTTTTTTTGCACCTTTTCTCATTGTATCAACATCAAGTTCTTTCATAATATGCCAACCCCTATTTTTTTCTAAAACTGGTCTACTAAAACGATTAATAATTATATATTTATATATTCTCATCTTTGCTGAAAATCTTGCGTGAAATTTATTACTTCTTTTTCTAATTTTTAAAATTGCAATCTTTTTCTCGTTCAGAAAATAATTTATTGATTTTAAAAATTTGCCATTATTAACTATTTTTTTTTTACAATCAAAATGAGCGGATTGTTCAATTGCATGTACACCAGTGTCAGTTCTACCAGACCCAAATAATACTATTTCTTCCTTTAAAAGTTTTGAAATCTTATCTTGAATAATCCCTTGGATAGTTTTTCCTTTTTTTTGAACTTGCCATCCTCTAAAATTTGTACCTACGTATTCGATCAATATTTGATATCTAAACATCAGATATTATTGACCCTTTTTTAATTTGCGAACCAAGAATAAATTCACTAATTTTTTGAGACTTTTTTCCTTGTCTTTGAATTTGTATTATCTTAATTGACTCATTATTTACACATGCAATTTCTAAATCATTTGAAATTACTTCCCCAGATTTACCAATTCCATTTCCTAATTTAGCTTTTAAAATTTTATATCTTTCACCTTTAAAGTTAAAATAAACACCTGGATTTGGAGTTAAGCCGTTTATTTTTCCAATGATTTCTTTAGCTCTACTATTCCAGTTTATTTGACCCTCTTTTTTGTCAATTTTTTTTGCGTATGTTGCTTTAGAGTGGTCTTGCTCAATAAATTTCGCTTTATCCTCAAGGATATTGTCTATGTTATCTAAAATTTTCTCTGCTGCTAAAAAAGATAATTTTTCAGAGACGTCTTGTGTATTTTCATTATCATTTAATTTAATTTTATAAATATTACAAACAGGGCCACTATCTAATTTCTCTACAATTTTCATTAAACTTATACCCGTCTCATTATCTAAATTCATAATTGATCTTTGAATTGGTGCTGCTCCTCTCCATTTTGGAAGCACTGATCCATGTATGTTGATGAAACCTTTTTTAGTTAAGTCTAAAAAATTTTTAGGAATTATTTGTCCATAAGCCGCTACTATGGCAAGATCTGCGTCAAGTTTCTTTAAAAATTCATACTCCTCCTGATTATTTTCCAAGTTACTTGGAACCCTAAAATCTATTTTTAATGTTTCAGATATAGCCTGCACTGGGGATTTTCTTACTCTTTGCCCTCTTTTTGATTTTTGTGGTGGCTGAGTATAGACAACTGATATAGGATATCCATTTTGATGTAAGGATTTTAAAATTGGGACAGCAAAAAATGGTGTGCCCATAAAAATAATTTTTTGAGCCATCTAGACTATTATTCTATTAGGATTTTTTTGAGTTTTTGAAATTTTTTTAATAATCAAATCTCTTTTGAGTTTAGATAAATTATCAATAATTAATTTTCCATCCAAATGGTTAATTTCGTGTTGTAGACAAGTTGATAAAAGACCATCACATTTTAAATTTTTTACTTTACCATTAATATCAATAAATTCTACCTCACAAGTTTTAGGTCTCTCGATTTCTATAAAGGTATTTGGAATAGACAAACATCCCTCCTCATAAACTGAAGTTTCATCACTTACTGTTTTTATCACAGGGTTGATAAAACTTAACGGTTGTTTTTTTTCATCTTTTCCTGATATATCAATTACTAAAATTCTTTTCAAAATACCCACTTGCACTGCTGCTAATCCAATTCCATTTGAGTTATACATGGTCTCAAATAAATCTTTTATTAATTCTTTTTCTTTATCACCCACATTCTCTATTGGACTAGAAATTTTTTTAAGAGTGTCATCTGGCACAGTAATTATATCTTTAATACTCATTAAATGAATAGATAATCTATTTTTTAAACTTTTAAAGGTAGAACTTTTAATAAAATTTTGTTACGCAAAGTATCTATATCTAATTGGTTCAGAGCACTAATAATAAAAAATAATGTATCTTCATCTAATGCCTCAAGCCTGTCTTGACCAATAACTTCAATTAATCTTAAAATTGTTGATGCCATCTCATTGTTATTTATCATCACTTGAATATCTGTGGGCATTTCAGACTCTAATATCTCGTATAAATTATTATACTTTTTATCAATTTTTATTCCGTCTGACTTTAATGACTCAATCAAAATTATATCCTTTTTTGAAAGGACATACTTTTTATTCTTTTTGATTTTCTTCAGATAATTATTTAAATCTTTCTGTGTTTTTGACATATCATATTCTCCATCGAAATATTTTAAAAGCTTAGATTGATGAATTAAATCCTCATTATACTTTATTTTTTTTGGAATCTTTTCATCATCTACATATTTCAAATAAAAACTAGTGTGCTTCGATGATAATTGATTTAGATCGTATACTTTTAATAATTCTTTAAGTTTGTCTTTAAACGCATTATCGAGATTGTCCTGAATAAATAAATTTTTTAAAATTTTGATTAATTCTATTTTTTTGTTTATTTCAGACTCTAATAAAATTCTTTGATACAATAACGCTCTACTCTCAGTGCCTGTAAGAGATTTAAAAGCATCATTGAAGTTTAAGAATTGATTTATACTGAACTGAAATCTTTTATAAATTTCAAATAAATCATTTTCGCTATAATTTTTGTTGTGTGTAGCATATTCAATTAGCTTTATTTTATCTAGCTCAGACAGATCAATTTCATTTTTTTTATATAATAAATTTGAAGAAGCTAAATATTTCCAAATCAATGGATTTGTATTTTTGTTTGGTTCAAATGAAAAGTCTACATTAGTTATATGTGCTAGATGAAATTCTAAAATACTTTTTTCAGAAATAGACTTATCAACAACATCTGTATAACCAAATAAATAATCCAACTTTTTTTCAAAATACTTATTTTTAAATCCTAACTCTTTTTTGAGGTCCAAAATCAATTTTGCTTGTTCTTTTTTATCATTAAAAACTAAACAGTAAATATTAAATTTTGATAAATACTGACTCTCTATGGGTTCAGAATTTTTAGAAAATATTTCACAAGCTTTATTAAGTTCGGACTCTGATAGAAGATTATCAACTAAAAATTTTGTTAATTTAGGGTGGAGATTAATAATATTATTCTTTATTAAGTATTCTTCGATTAATTCTAAATCATTATGTTTCATCAGCCAGTCAGATTTTATTTTTAAAAAATTTTTTTCACTTATATTTTTTTTTGGGTAATAAGCGTTAGTCAAAAGCACTATATTCATAAGTTCCGCGGCATCCTTGGATAAATTTATTTTGGTTAAATTAGAGAAAAGATATTTAAGTTGGTCTCCATTAGAATTAGACCACATGTCCATACTAAGTCCATAATCCTCTGGATCGTATAGCCCTAGGATTTTAATCTCTTTTGAATTAAGAGTTTTGTCAACTTTAATCAATAAATCTTTAGTATCGTTTTGCATATTAAATACATCAATACTGTTTTTCTTCATATTGATTTCTGAGTCAGATTTTAATTCTTTATTTTCTAAATTTTCTTGAGTTTCATTTTTATCAATATTCCATATATCAACTGGTTGATTTTCTGAAAAAGAGTTTACTATCATAAATAAGAAAATAGTTGTAATTGAAAAATATTTCTTATTTAACAATCTTAAAATTTTCATTTGGGATAGTTTTTTCAATCGTTTTCTTTGGCGTGGGAAAATCTATTTTATTCAAAAGAAAAATAATTCCTATAAGGACTAAAATAATCAACGTTAGTTTAATCAACAACCCTAATATAGTTTTGCTAGAACTTGTTTTTCTTATAAATTGCATATAGATTTAATTAATTTCAAATTAAGACATATTTGTGTTTTTTCAATATAGAAACTTATGAAATCAAAAGAAAATATAGTTTTTTTAGGAATGATGGGCTCCGGAAAGACTTCTATTGGCTCAATAGTATCTAGAAGATTAAATCTAAATTTTTTTGATACTGATCAAGTAATTGAAAATAATGAAGATATGAAGATAGCTAAAATCTTTCAATCGAAGGGTGAAAGGTTTTTTAGAGACATCGAAAAAAAAATTACTTTGGACATCTTACGTAATAAAAAAGGAGTGATTGCACTTGGGGGAGGTGCATTTATGAACAAAGTAGTTAAAAAGGAGGTTTTAGAAAACCATTTATCATTTTGGTTGAATTGGGATAACGATACATTAATCAATCGTATCAAAAACAGTAAAAAGAGACCGCTGGCCATTAATTCTAGCAGAAATAAACTAATAGAAATTATTAAAAAACGGTCCCTAATTTACTCAAAGGCATTGTATAAAATAGACTGTGAAAATCTTACAAAACAAGAAATTGCAAAAAAAATAATTAGAATTTATGAAACCAATTAAATTAATTATTAGAACTAAAACAGAGAAATATCCTGTTTTAATAGGGAAAAATCTAGTTGAAAATTTGTCAAGTCTATTTAATCAAAATTCAATTAATTGTAAAAAGTATTTGTTAATAATAGATAAAAAAATACCAAACAAAATTATTTCTAAAGTTACAAAATCTCTAAAAAAGTTTGATCTTTTTAAGTACGCGTTCGAGGCTAATGAAAAAAATAAGAATCAAAAAAGTATCAATGAGATATTAAATATTCTTCTAAAAAAAAATTTTACTAGAAATGATTGTTTGGTATCTATTGGTGGAGGTATAACTGGTGATGTAGCAGGCTTTGCGGCAAGTATTTTTAAGAGAGGTTTAAAATTTGTAAATATACCCTCAACATTATTATCTCAAGTAGACTCATCTGTTGGTGGAAAAACAGGTATTAACACAACAGAGGGTAAAAATCTTGTTGGAAGTTTTTATCAGCCAAAACTTGTAATAAGTGATATTCAATTTTTAGAAAGTCTTCCATCAAGAGAAATAGTTTGTGGTTATGCAGAAATACTAAAACACTCACTTATATTTGATAAAAAGTTTTATTGTTATCTTGATACTAATATTCAAAAAATTTTAGAATTAGAGTCTCCACATATAGAAAAATCTATATTTCAGAGTTGTAAAATAAAAAAATCAGTAGTTGAGAAAGATGAAAAAGAATTGAACGTAAGAAAAATTTTAAATTTTGGACATACATTTGCTCATGCATATGAAGCAGGATTAAATTTTTCAAAGAAATTAAATCACGGAGAAGCAGTTATTTTAGGAATGAGGTCAGCACTGAGTTTTAGCTTAGAAAAAAAAATTATTAATAAAAAAGAATTTGATTTTGTATCAAATCATTTTAATAATTCAAAATTTCCAATTTCTATTAAAACTTATTTTTCTCTAAAAGATGTTGATAAGATAATTTCTTTTATGATGAGAGATAAAAAAAATATTTCTAACAAAATAAAATTAATGCTAATAAAAAAGATTGGTGGTCCTATAATTGAAAAAGAATTTTCTTATAAGATTATAAAAAAATTTATACAAAAAAACTTAATGAATTAGAATTTGTAAAGAATGGATATAAGTTTTTATTTCCTCATCTAAAATTTTATAAATTTTTTTATTGCTTTCAATTTTAGCTAATGCTGAGAGCTCTTCTGAATAAATATTTATTTTTAAATGAAACTTTCTGCTATCGTGTCCAATATGATTTTTGTGTAAAAAAGTTTTATCCTCAATAAGAAGACTTTCAAAATTTATATTTCTTTCTAATTTTTTTTTTACGATTGCAATTAATTCATTTATATTCATATATAATATTTATATCATGAAAAATATTTGTGACTGGAATAATTGTTCAAAAATTGGTGAATATAAAGCACCAATTGAAAAAGATAATAGCAAAAAATATCGATTACTTTGTTTGGATCATGTTAAAGAATTTAATAAAAATTGGAATTACTTTTCAGGGATGAATGATGACCAAGTGATTGATTTTTTGAAATCAGATATGGTTTGGCATAAGCCAACACAAAGTTTTAGTTCTTCAGATAATTTTTTTAAGGTCTTGTGGAATAATACATTGAAAGATGATTTAGATAAAGAAAAACTAAAAAGTGATTTTAATCATATGGGACAATTTAGATATAGTCATAAAGATGTTAAAGCATTTGAAATTTTGGGTATTTCAGTAGGGTCAAGATGGGGGAAAATTTATGATAAATTTAAAATACTTGTTAAAAAATTCCACCCTGATATGAATTCTGGGAGTAAAAAATATGAAGAAAAACTTAAATCAATTACTTTGGCATACACTCAACTAAAAAATACATATAGAGAAAAAAATTGACACCAAACATTAATAATCAACCTGATATCAAACTTTCTATTAAACAGACTTTTGGAATTGAATCTAATATGGAAGTAGATGCTTTTTCAAAAAAAAACGAGTATGTTCCCGAAATAGATAAAAATTATAAATTTGATAGAGATACAACTCTTGCTATCATCTCGGGTTTTGCTTTTAATAAAAGAGTTTTAGTTCAAGGTTACCATGGTACGGGAAAGTCAACTCACATAGAGCAAATCGCAGCTAGATTAAACTGGCCTTGTGTAAGAGTTAATCTAGATAGCCATGTCAGTCGAATAGATCTGATTGGTAAAGATGCAATCATTTTAAAAGATGGAAAACAAGTTACACAATTTAATGAAGGTATATTGCCATGGTCTATTCAGAATCCAGTAGCATTAGTATTTGATGAATATGATGCTGGTAGACCCGATGTTATGTTTGTTATTCAAAGAGTGCTAGAATCAGAGGGTAGTTTTACTCTTCTGGATAAAAATAAAGTTATCAAACAAAACAAGTTTTTTAGATTATTTGCTACTTCTAATACAATTGGTTTGGGTGACACAACAGGTCTTTATCATGGAACTCAACAAATAAATCAAGGACAAATGGATCGATGGAATATTGTCACAACCTTAAACTATCTAAGCCTTGATAAAGAAATGGAAATCATTTTAGGTAAAAATAAGGAACTTAATAATTCAAAAGGCAAAGAAATAGTCTCAAATATGATTAAAGTTGCATCATTAACAAGAAAAGGATTTATAGCTGGTGATATTTCAACTGTGATGAGTCCTAGAACTGTATTGCATTGGGCTGAAAACTTCGAAATTTTTAAAGATACTGGTTATTCTTTTAGAGTAACATTTTTAAATAAATGTGATGACATTGAAAAGAATATAATTGCTGAATACTATCAAAGATGCTTTGGTGAAGAATTACCAGAATCTTTGTTGAATATTCAAATTTAATGAATAATAAATCTGAAACTTTAAAAGAAAAGCTTAAACAAGCCCTATCATCTACTGCTAGGGTTATTTCAGAAGATTTTGATAATGTAATAAGTAAGAATAAAGATAAAAATTCTGACAATTTTAGTTTTTTTGAGATTAATAATTTAAATACCAAAAACGATTTTATAAAAGCAAGAGCAGAGTCAGACTCTAGTGCTTTGAAAAAAAAATTTTCAAACGATTTAATATTTAAAAAAAACTCACCTACTAACTCTTCATGTAAGTCCCTTTATAAAATAGCAGAAAAAGTGCGATATGAAACTTTGGGTTCAAAAATGCTAAAGGGAATTGAAAAAAATTTAATAGAAAATTATAATCAAATAATAAGCCTAAAAAAAAAAAATCAAATTAAATCGAAAGAAGACGTCCCTATAATTGAGGCTTTTGAATTATATATGCTTAAAAATTTTTATAATATTAATCTTGATACTTTCACCACAAAAATGCTCAATGTTTGGAAGAAAGATTTTGACAAATCAATTTTTCACCATATTGAATTTTTAAAAAATAATTTAGAGGATCAGAATATTTATAGTTCTCGATTTACAAAAATTTTACAGGAAATGGATATTTTTGAGCCTAACAATGAAGAGTATCCCAATGAAGAGAGTCAAGAGGAAAATCAGGAGAACCCATCTAATGAAAATAATGAAAGTGATTCTGAAGATAACAAGGACCGAGATCAAAACGAAGAGACAGATGTAAGTATAGATACAGATTATAATATAGATGAATATAAACTTGATGAACAGATTGTAGATTCAGACTCAGAAAAACAAAACTCTGAACAAATATTTCAAAAAAGAAACTTCAGAGATTTAGATATCGAGTATAAAATTTTTTCGACAGAATTTGATGAAATTATTAAAGCAGAAAATCTTGAAAATGCAGACGAGGCAAATAAACTTAGAAAGACCTTAGATCAACAGCTTATGGGTTTCCAAGATATTATTACAAAACTAGCAAATAAACTTCAAAGACAACTGCTTGCTAAACAAAACAGAGCATGGGAATTTGATTTAGAGGAAGGATTGCTTGATAGTTCTAAGTTACCAAGAATAATAATGGATCCTTATAATTCGCTTTCATTCAAAAAAGAGAAAGATCTAGATTTTAAAGACACCGTAGTCACGCTTTTAATCGATAATTCTGGTTCGATGAGAGGTAGACCAATTACAATTGCAGCTATTTGCGCAGACATACTATCTAGAACACTTGAAAGATGCTCCGTGAAAGTTGAAATATTGGGGTTCACAACTAAAAATTGGAAAGGTGGTCAAAGTAGGGAGTATTGGAATAATAAAGGTAAACCAAAAACACCTGGCAGATTAAATGATTTGAGGCACATCATATACAAAGGGGCTGATACACATTGGAGACAAGCAAAAAATAACCTCGGGCTAATGTTAAAAGAGGGATTGCTTAAAGAAAATATAGACGGTGAAGCTATATCGTGGGCTTTTAATAGAATTAAGAGAAGAAAAGAGGAAAGAAAAATTTTAATGATTATTTCTGATGGAGCTCCTGTAGATGACTCGACTCTATCAGTTAATTCAGGAGATTTTTTGGAAAAACATTTAAAAAAAATGGTAAAGTTTATCGAGGACAAATCAGAAATTGAAATTTTAGCTATTGGGATAGGACACGATGTATCTAGATATTATAATAAAGCAATAAAGATCTCAGATGTTAATGAACTAGGTGATGTAATGATTTCACAATTAAGCTCATTATTTGAAAATAAAATAAAATTTCATTAAAGTTTTAATAAATCCGTATTTCTCCACTTAATATTAACCTCAGCACCTGATCTTGTTTTTGAGTTTTGACAATTCAAAGAAGCAAAATTTTTTTCAAGCAAATTTTTTCCAATAAATATACCTAATCCAAGACCTATTTTATCCTTTTTTTTTTCAGTTAACGATCTCAGATAGGGCTCACCAATTTTTGATAAAATTTCACTAGGGTAACCTCCTCCATCATCCTCAATAATTACTTCACTATAATCATTGTTACTTTTTAATGATATAAATATTTTTTTATTAGCAAATTTATTAGCGTTACCAATAAAATTTCTTAGACCATAAATGATCTCTATAGATCTAGGAATTTTTTTTGGGTTTGAGTCTTGATCAAAATTTAGAATAAAGTTTTTATCACTTGTTTCCTGGAAAGAGGAAACTATTTGGTTGATATATTCTTTTAAAGTTAAATCTTCGTCAATAAAATCATCTTTTTCAACAGGATTTATAGATAATTTTTTTAATATTTGATTACATCTTTCAACTTGACTGGATAATAATTCTATGTCTTGGGTTAATTCTTTCTGATCTTTTAATTGATCTTTAAGTTCTTGTGTAATAATTTTAATTGTGGATAAAGGAGTTCCTAAAGAATGGGCTGCTGCTGCTGCTTGACCGCCCAAAGATAACATCTCATGTTCTTGAGCCATTACCTCCTCCATTTTACTCAAAGCTTCTTTTCTTTTTCTAGACTCTGTTCCGAACACAATAGCAAAATAATTCAAAAAAATTAGAGCAATTATCAAAGCGACTGGGATAGAATAGTAATAATATGAGTCTACATAAAAGTTGTCATTTAAAGGTGATGGTAAATTTTCAGAATAAAAAGTTAAAAAGATAATTATAAAAATAGTTGTTATCACAAGTAATAAATTTGTTCTGAAGCTTAAATTTGAAGAAGCAAACACACTTGGTATTAACAAAAAAACTATAAATGGATTTACAACTCCTCCTGTCAAATAAATCAAAGATCCTAATTGAAAAATGTCAATTATTAAAAAAATTAATGCTGACCTATCTGAAAGTTGTGTTTTATTATATACGAAAATTAAGTAAAAATTACTTAATATTCCCACAAGAATTATAAAGTTTGCCAATAAAAAATTAAACCCAAAATCGAAATAAAAATAAACAATATTGACTGAAAATAGCTGTCCAATAATACCAATCCATCTTAAGGAAATATAGGTAGATTTTTTGAGTGTGTGAAATTTTGAAGTTTCAAAAAACTTCATCATTTATATATCTAAATTTTGAACATTTATTGCATTTGAAATAATAAAATCTTTTCTTAAAGTCACGTCGTTACCCATTAACGTGTGGATTAAATCCTGGTCTTTTTGCAAATTTTTTGAATATTGTACCTGCAATAAATTTCTGGTCTCTGGATTTAAAGTTGTATTCCAAAGTTCATCAGGATTCATTTCTCCTAAACCTTTAAATCTTTGAATGCTCATTTTTGATTTTTCAATTTCTAATATTTTCAAAAAATCTTTTGAATTTTTTTTAATTTTTTTTAATTCTTTATTATTATTAATAATAAAATTTTCTAATTCCTCTTCATCTTTTATATAAATTCCTTTGGAACCTTTATTAATCTTAAATAATGGTGGTTGGGCTAAATAAATATGGCCATTTTCTATAAGTTTATTAAAGGGTTTGTTATTAAAGAAAGTCAATAATAGTGCTCTTATATGTGATCCATCAACATCAGCATCTGTCATTATTATTATTTTTCCATATCTTAAATCTTTTAAATCTAACTCCATAGCTTTTGGATCTAGCCCAAGAGCATTTATTAACGTAACTATTTCGTTTGAGGATATCATCTTAGATAGGGCTTTAGTTCTTTGATCAGAACCATTATGACTACCATTTTTTTTAGTATTTAAATTCTCGACATATGTATTAAGAATTTTTCCACGCAAAGGCAAAACAGCCTGGTTAGCTCTATTTCTTCCTTGCTTTGCAGACCCTCCAGCAGAATCTCCCTCAACAATAAATAATTCTGTACCATCTTGTTTTCCAATTTGACAATCAGCTAATTTACCAGGGAGACCACTTAGTTCGATTGCACCTTTTCGTCTTACATTTTCTCTAGCCTTTCTGGCAACATCTCTTGCCATTGCAGCCTGAATAACTTTAGCTAGAATCATTTTCGCTACAGAGGGGTTTTGATCGAACCAGATCGACAGTTTTTCATTTACCAAAGTTTCAACTATCATTCTAACTTCTGAGGATACTAATTTATCTTTAGTTTGAGAAGAGAATTTAGGATCTGGAATTTTAGTTGACAAAACGCAAGTCAAACCCTCTTTTATATCATCACCAGAAATAGTTAATTTATTTTTTTTAAGTAAGTTATTTTCATTTGCATATTTATTTACTACTCTCGTTAGTGCACTTCTAAAACCTAATAAGTGTGTTCCCCCATCTTTTTGATAAATATTATTGGTATAAGGATAAATATCTTCTGAATAACCAGAATTCCACTTAAGTGAACACTCTATTTCTACGTTACTTTTCTTACCTTCGATATAAATTGGTCTTTTAAATAAATTGTTGCCATTTTTATTGATTAATTTTTCCCTTTTTTCATCTAAAAATTCTACAAATTCATTAACACCTCCGTCATATCTAAATTCTAAACTTTTTGATTTTTTTTGAGTGTTGTCAGTAAATGTTATCTTTATTCCTTTATTTAAAAACGCTAACTCTCTCATTCTTTTTATTAAGGTGTTAGCACTAAATTTAGTTGACGAGAAAATTTTCCTAGATGGCAAAAAAGTAATTTGAGTTCCAGTATCTTTAGATTTTCCTGATACCTTTAATGGTGCTTTTGCTTCACCATTCTCAAAGTTAATAAGATGTTTTTTTCCCTCTCGATTAATTTCTAATTGTAACTTTTCAGATAGAGCATTTACCACAGAAACCCCTACACCATGTAATCCACCTGAAACTTTATATGAGTCGTGATCAAACTTACCTCCAGCATGTAGTTGGGTCATTATAACTTCAGCTGCAGATTTTTTTTCACCTTTATGAATATCAACAGGGATACCTCTGCCATCATCTTTCACAGTAACTGTACCATCAGAATTTATGATTACATTAATATTTTTACAATATCCTGCCAATGCTTCATCGATCGAATTATCAACAACTTCATAGACCATATGATGTAATCCAGTTCCATCATCAGTATCACCAATGTACATTCCTGGTCTTTTTCTTACAGCCTCTAAACCTTTTAGAACTTTAATCGAATCTGCTTGGTATGTGTTTTTAACGTTCATTTTTTAAAATATGGAAAAAATAAATCATAACATTTTTTAAAAAAAATGCTTATTTATCTTCGAAATTTTAATCACTAAATTTCAAATTAGGCTTGAAAAACAAGCCTTAATTGATGGCGGAGAGAATGGGATTCGAACCCATGAAAAGATTGCTCCTTTACACGCTTTCCAAGCGTGCGCCTTCAACCACTCGGCCACCTCTCCATAGATAAGTCTGAATAATTTTTTATCATTTATAATTAGATTTTAATTCATGAGGTAAATTAAAGTTTAGTTGATTACTTAAATTTAAAAAACTTAATATTTTTGAAATATCTCTGTTTTCGTTTACATTAAATATTAGTAAATCTGATTTTCTATCAGTAAAATAGTTTGTTATTTCCTTATTTCTCTTTTCATAAACTTTTATATAGTGTGATTTATCATAAAGTAGATCCCAGTTATAAACTACTTGATTGTTTTTAATTTCAGAGATCCAAAGGTTTTTTGTATATTCATAATAGTAACCCTTTTTAATCCAATCAAACTTTTTTAAATGTTCCTCTTTAACTTGTTTTATATCTTTAAAATTATAACCCATTTTTTTAAAATAGATTAAATGAAAATTACATAAACTTTCAAACCAGTGGTTTGATTCTCTTACTGTAAGTATAAATTTGCTTTTAGGGAATATTTTATCTATCTTTTTATAGCTATCTCCTTGAGAAAACGGAAGGTCCTGAAAAAAATTATATTTCCAACAAAATTTTTTAATTTTGTATTCTTCATCTTTAAAATTAATATCGCCTAATATTTCCTCCTGCTTAATTTGAGGAGCAACTCTAAAATTTAATCTTTTAAAAATCTTTGACATTGTAGTTGTGCCAGTTTTATTCATGCCAATACAAAAAACCTTTGGTTTATTTAAAAAGATACTTATCCTTTTTAGAAATTTCATTAAAATTTGACTGTAATTAAATTCTATTTATTATTTAATATATAACATAATATAGTCTAAACCAAATTTTTTAAAAATGACTAAAATTTTTGATTGCATAACTTTTTTTAATGAAAATTTTATTACAAACATGAGGTTTGAAATACTTCAAGAGGTAATTGATTACTTTATAGTATGTGAGTCAATTTTTGATCATCGCGGAAACAAAAAAAAAATTAATTTTAAATTAGAGAATAGTCGTTTTAAAAACAAGGTAATTCATTTAATACACGATAAACCTTTTAAAAATAAAAATGATGCTTGGAAAAATCAAGCTGAGCAAAGAGAGTATATCTTTAATGCTTTAAGTAAAGCTAGAAAAGACGACTATATAATGTTTAGTGATCCAGATGAGATACCTAATCCACTTATTTTAAAAAAATTAAATCTAAAGAAAAAATACGGTTTATTTTTGCAAAATATGTATTGTTATAAGTTTAACCTCTTAAATGAATACGAAAGTCCATGGGAGGGGACAAGAATTTGTAAAAAAAAAGACTTAAGTTCAATAGATTTTATGCGACAAAAGATTGTTAAAAAAAATTTAAATCAACCATTTTGGAAGTTTCATAAGGAAAAAAGTATCGAAATTTTTGAAGATGGAGGTTGGCATTTTAACTCCTTACTTACTCCTAAAGAAATATCACTTAAACTAAAAACATTTGCACACACAGAATTTGCAAAACCGGAGTATTCTAATTTGGAAATCATCAAAAAAAATATAGAAGAAAAAAAAGATTTATTTAAAAGAAATCACGAATACAAAAGAGTAGACTTAGATAATACTTATCCAAAATATATTTTAAACAATAAGGAAAAGCTTAATTATTGGATACTTTAAAATTTAGATAAATCTAAACAACATTTGATTAAATTATTGTATCATCTTATCTAGTTGATCTAATTCAATTTTTATATCACCTTCTTTGTTATCATTAACTACTGGATCCAAATTTATTCTTGTATAGTTAAATTTCAAAAAACTAGAAATCCTCTCGCATTTTACACTTTCGTGATTACTGGGTATTAATTCAAATAATGTCGTACCTGGTTTAGAAAAAATGATATTTGTTAAAGCAGCTCCATGTGGGCTAATTATGATATCAGCGTTTTCAAATAAATAAATTTGCTCACAAAAATCTAATTTACTTGTTTGATAACTTTTAAATCCTTTTTTTTCTAAATATTCAATTACTTCCTGATTATTAATTAATTTACAGTGTTTAAATACAGAATCTGTTCTATCAATAAATATTTTTTTAGATGCATTAAATTTTTTTCTTAAATCTAAAAACTTCTTTCTTAAGAAAAAAATGCTCCATTCTGGTAATTTTTTGATTTCTCTTTGGATGTAACCACTCTTATACCATGGGTGATCGATAGCAATTATTTCTCTAGCTCTTATATGTCTATATTTGTTGCTATCAATTAATTTTTTTTCATTTATATCAAATAATGATAAGATTTGTTTTTGCCAAGAATTAATACCTGGCACATAAAAGTAATCAATTTCACTTAAAGAAAAATGCTCTTCGTAAATTTTCAATTTTGTAACAATATCAAAAAGGAAATGGAAATAATTATTGCCACTCCCTCCTTGAACTAAACTTAATACCTTGCCATCAATTTTCTTTTGAAGTCTATTTGTGCCCTTGTGAATTACTCTATTATATTCAACATTTTTTAGTTCATTTTTAATTTGTTGAAATGAAATTTCCGGAATTATAAAACCATCTTTTATTATCGCAACATGTTCGTTCAGGTCTGTAAAGACCCTACCTTCTGGGATTATGTAAATGTTATTATCTAAATTAAAATTTTTTTTATCAATTTTTACACTTCTTACCTCAATTTTTTTAAAATTAATTGTTTTTAAGTCTTTTGAAATATTTATTTTCCCATAGAAAACTCTAAATATTAAATGGAAGCTTTTTTTAAATATTTTTTGTAATATTTTTCTTATTGTCATAGACTTAACCTGTAAATCGTGTTCAATTAAATTTACACTTTATGAAAAAAATTATCAATTGGGGCTTTATAGGATTAGGCAATGCCTCATATAATTTAGCAAAAGAGTTCAAAAATATTGACAATTCAAATTTAAAAGCAGTAGCAAGTCTTCAAGAAAAAAAAAGGGCGTTGTTTAAGGATAAATTTGAATTAGAGGAAAAGAATATTTTTTCAAATTATGATGACGTTATTAGTCACCCGGACATAGATATTGTTTATATTGGGTTGCCAAATTCAATGCATGAAACATACTGTTTCAAAGCTCTGAATTTTAATAAAAATGTTCTTGTAGAAAAACCGATAACAAAAAATATTCAATCTTTTAGAGAATTAAAAGGATTATCTTTAAAAAAAAAATTATTATTAGAGGAAGGAATTGCTAACAAGTTTCATCCGTTTTACAAAAAAACACTCAATGAAATAAAAAAACTGGATTTTTCAAAAATAATAAAAATAGAATCAAGTTTTGGAAATGATGCTTTAGGTGGAAAAAAAATTTTTGGATTTAGATTAAAAAAAGTAAATTATAAAAAAAGATTATTTAATAAAAACCTTGATGGTGGGTCAATACTCGATGGTGGTATTTATCCAATTTCGTTACTATTAGATATAATGGAAATTTTTAATGAAACTTCAGAAAAAAAAGTAATTACAAAATGTGAAAAAAAAATATCAAAAAATATTGATTTAGAATCATCTTTAACGCTTTCTTATAGAAATATTGAGATTAAGCTAAAAACATCTCTTACCAAAAATTTAGAAAATAATTTTATAATTTATACTGACAAAGATGTAATTACACTAAGAAATATTTTTAATATTTCTTTGGAAAGTGCACTAGAATTCAAAGATAACAAAAATAAAAATCTTTATAATTTAGATAAATTTAACTCTTATCATTATGAAATAATGAATATCTCAAATCTTTTAATAAACCGTAAAATATTTGAAAACGATAGTTTAGATGTTTCTTTAAAAAAAATTGAAAATAAGATTGAATTATTATCTGATTGGTTTGAATATTAGAATTTTTATTTCTCTTTATTAATCTTCAAAACTCCAATAAAAGCTTCTTGAGGTATCTCTACTCTACCAAATTGTTTGGATCTTGCTTTTCCTTTTTTTTGTTTTTCTAAGAGTTTTCTTTTTCTATCTGTTGCTCCTCCACCATGAATTTTTGTTAAAACATCTTTTTTAAAACCCTTAATTGTTTCTCTTGCAATAATTTTTCCACCAATTGCAGCTTGGACTGGGATCATAAAATTATGTCTCGGTATTAAATCCTTTAGTTTTTCACAAACTTCCCTTCCTGTTTTTTGAGCAAAATTTTTGTGTATCATCATAGCAAGTGCATCCACTGGTTCACTATTAACTAAAATACCAAGTTTTACTAATTCTCCTTCTCTATACTCTAACATTTCATAATCAAAACTTGCGTAACCACTTGTCATTGATTTAATTCTGTCATTAAAGTCAAATACAACTTCGTTTAATGGAAGTTCGTAAGCTAATACTGCTCTATTTCCTGAGTAGGAAAGATTAGTTTGTATTCCTCTTTTATCCTGACATAATTTTATTATTGAACCTAAGTATTCATCAGGAGTTATTATAGTTGCTTTAATCCAAGGCTCTTCAATTGAATTGATAAGTGTTGGATCTGGAAGTGTTGATGGATTTTGTAAATCTATACATTTGCCACTATTTAGGTTTACTTTATAAACTACTCCAGGTGTAGTTGTTAACAAATTTACATCAAACTCTCTTTCTAATCTTTCTGTGATGATTTCAAGATGTAAAAGACCTAAAAATCCACATCTAAATCCTAATCCTAGAGCTGATGAGGACTCTGCTTCATATGAAAAACTTGCATCATTTAATTGTAATTTGGCTAGCCCATCTTTTAATTTTTGATACTCAGAGCTATCAACAGGAAACAGCCCACAAAAAACTACGGGTTTACTTGGTTTAAAACCGGGTAATGCATTCACAGATGGTTTTGATGCATCACAGATAGTGTCACCAACTTTTGTTTCTGAAAGAACTTTAATTCCTGTAGTAATAAAACCTATTTCACCAGTATTCAATTCATCTATATCTTTTGCCTTTGGTGTAAAAACTCCAACTTTTTCAACTATATAATCTTGATTAGTAGAAAGCATTTTAATTTTCATATTTTTTGTAAGTTTACCATTGATTACTCTAACTAAAATTACGACACCTAAATAAGTATCATACCAACTATCGACTAATAAACATTTTAAATCTTTATCAGAGTCACCTTTTGGGCTCGGTAATTGATTAATAATTTGCTCAAGAATATCATTTATACCCTCTCCTGTTTTTCCTGAACATGGAATCGCGTTTTCAGTGTCAATTCCTATAACATCTTCAATTTGTTTCTTTGTTCTATCTAGATCAGAAGCAGGCAAATCGATTTTGTTTAAAACAGGAATGATCTCATGATTAATATCTAGAGCTTGATAAACATTAGCCAGTGTCTGAGCTTCAACACCCTGAGTACTATCTACAATTAGTATTGATCCTTCACATGCATACAAAGACCTACTTACCTCATAACTAAAATCTACATGACCAGGGGTGTCTATAATATTCAAAATATAATTTTTTCCATTTTTTGCTTTGTAATTTAACTTTACAGTCTGTGCTTTTATTGTGATACCCCTTTCTCTTTCTATATCCATAGAATCAAGTACTTGTGATTTCATTTCTCTTTCTGTCAAACCACCACATTGATGGATTATTCTATCAGCTATTGTAGATTTCCCATGATCAATGTGAGCAATGATTGCAAAATTTCTGATATTATCGATTGTACTCATTATTTTAATTTTAAGATCTAATTTTAGCGCCAGTTCTATTTTGTACTGCTTCTATGATTGAATTATTAATTTTCTCTAAGTCCTTATCGTTCAAAGTTTTTTCTGATGACTGAATTGTTATGCTGATAGCTATAGACTTTTGGTTGTCTGGGATATTTTCACCTTCATAAACATCAAAAACTTTTATATTGCTGATAAGATTTGGATTCACATTTGAAATTACATTTATTAACTCTTGTGCTTCTACATCTTTATTAACTACAAATGCAAAATCTCGTTCTGATTTTTGAAAATCCGATACAGCAAACTTCAATTTTTGATCTTTCAATGTTTTTCTTGAAATTTTTAAATTTTCTAAAAAGATTTCAAAACCTATTAAATTTTCAGTTTTAATATCAATTTTTTTTAGAATATTGGGATGAATTTCTCCAAAATAAGCTGCAACTTTATCTTTACTATGATCTAAGAAAATTCTACCAGATTTACCTGGATGATAATAATTGGGTGTTTTGCTATCAATAAAAAATTCATTAGAGTCATAACCTGCTTCGCTCAAAGTTTGTACTACATCTCTTTTTGCATCAAATAAATCAATATTTCTCTCTTTATCGATCCAAGAAAGTCTTGATTTTTTACCGGCTGACAAACCACAAACTACTGTCTTTTGTTCACCTGGGTTTGAACCTGTAAAAACAGGACCTATCTCAAATATAGATAAATCTTTAAAGCCTCTATCCAAATTTTTGCTCATATACATGATTAAATTTGAAAATATGGAATTTCTTAAAACTCCTAATTCAGAACTTATAGGGTTTACAATTTTTACCTCTTTATTAGTTTCTCTAAAGTGATCGTTATAACTTTGATCTGTAAATGACCATGTTATCGTCTCTAAATAACCCTTTGAAGCAATTGCTCTTTGTAAAAAATGGAATAATCTTTGAGTATGAGTTAGAGTAGATTTAGATCTGTCCTTAATTGGGTCTAATGTTTTTATTTTATCATAACCACTTATTCTTACCAACTCTTCAATAATATCTATTTGCTGTGAAATATCCGGTCTCCAAGAAGGAACTGTCAACTTTAAAAAATTTTTTTCTTTTTTGATAATAAAACCAAGATCAGTCAAAATTCTTTGTATTTCCTTTTGTGAAATTTTAAATCCAATTATTTTTTCAAAAGAATTTACATCAAAGTTTATAGTTTTGGTTTTATAAGACTCAATTTTTTGTATATCGATTTTACTAACATCACCACCACAAATTTCTTGAATTAGTGATGCTGCTTTCTTTAAACCAGTTTCAATGGATAATGGATCAATTCCTCTTTCAAATCTAAATTTTGCATCTGTATCTAAATTCAATTTTTTTGCCGTATTTCTAACTGATCTCGGATTGAAATAAGCAGACTCTAATAATATATTTTTTGTATCAAATTCTGTGGCTGATCTTATGCCTCCAATAATCCCACCTAATCCTAAAACTCCTTTGTTGTCACTAATGACACACATACCTTTTTCTAACTTATAAATTTTATTGTCCAGTGCCGTAAATTCTTCTCCAGATTTTGAGTTTCTTACGATTATCCCTTTTTCAATTTTGTCAGCATCATATGCGTGTAATGGTCGATTAATATCAAGCATTACATAATTTGTTATATCAACAATAGCTGAAATAGGTTTTTGACCAACTGAAATTAATTTATCTTTGAGCCATTGAGGACTCGCAGTATTTTTTACATTTTTTATCAAACAACTTCCAAAGGCAGTACACCCTTGTTCTTTCTCCTTATTAATCTTAACTTTCAAAGTTTGTTTTGTTTTTAATTTAATTTGTTTTTCTTTAGATACTATCAACCTTCCAAAACCTGAAGCTGCAAGATCTCTGGCTATTCCCTTTATACCAAGACAATCTGGTCGATTAGGTGTAATGGATAAATCAATAAGATTAGATTTTGATTTTGAAAAATAACTTTTACCAATATTTTTTTCATATTTTTTTGATAATTCGGTAATACCATCACTCTCATCAGATAAATTTAACTCAGACTCAGAGCAAAGCATTCCGTAAGAGGTTACACCTCTAATTTTTGCTATTTCTAATTTTGTGTTAGTCTTTGGGATAATTGCACCTGGAGGTGCATATATGGTAATAAGTCCTTCGCTTGCATTGGTGGCGCCGCACACAACTTTTTTAAGCTCTTTCTCACCGATGTTTACATCACAAACTTTGAGTCGGTCTGCGTTTGGATGTTCTTCTGTTTTGATTATTTTTGCAACTTTAAATAATTGATTCTCAGATGAAAGACTTTCCACACTTTCTACCTCTAGTCCTATATTGGTAAGTTGTTCTAAAAGATTTTTTTCTTTCAGATTAGTTTTTAAATGATCTTTTAACCAATCAAATGTGATTTTCATCTACTTAAGCCTCTATAGTTTGTAGGTACGTCTAAAGGATCAAATCCAAAATGATTTAACCATCTATAATCACAATCAAAGAAAGCTCTAAGATCATTAATTCCATATTTTAACATCGCCAATCTATCAATTCCAATTCCAAACGCATAACCTTGAAAATTAGTTGGATCTACCTTCACATTTTTCAAAACATTCGGATGAACCATCCCACAACCTAGTATTTCTAGCCACTGATCACCTTCCCCTATAATAATTTTTCCATCTTTAATTTCATATCCAATATCAACTTCAGCTGATGGTTCTGTGAAAGGAAAATGACTTGGCCTAAATCTCATCTTTATTTTTTTAACTTCAAAAAATTCTTTGATAAAATAATTCAAACAACCTTTTAAATGACCCATATTTATATTTTTGTCTATATGAAGACCTTCAACTTGATGAAACATTGGTGAATGTGTTTGGTCACTATCTGATCTGTATGTTCTACCAGGTGCGATTATTTTAAAAGGTGGTTTGTCTTTTAACATTGTTCTAATTTGAACAGGGGACGTGTGAGTACGTAACAATCTTTCTTTTTTATCATCAAGATAAAATGTATCATGCATATCTCTTGCTGGATGATTATCTGGAGTATTTAAAGCAGTAAAATTATTATATTCATTTTCAACATCTGGTCCTTCCTCTACACTAAAGCCTATTTCAGAAAATATAGAAGATATTTCATCAATTGTTTGTGATACAGGATGAATTTTACCCCTTAGGAATGATCTCTCTGGTAAAGTAACATCAATTTTTTCTTTTTCCAATTTTTCATTGATATTTGCTTTTTGTATCTCATTTATTTTTGAATCAATAAGATCTTGAAGTTCATCCTTAATTATATTCAGATCAGATGCAAATTTTTTTCTCTCCGAAACATCAAAGGTACCTATTTTTTTAAATTGAGATGAGACCAACCCATTTTTACCAAATAGATCTGATTTAATTTTATTTAGTTCAGCTAGATCTAATTTACCTTTTAATCTTGATATAAATTCGTCTCTTATTTTTTTTAGGTCAGACATTTTTACAGATTATTTCTTCAGCGAAATAAAACAATAGTGAAGATTAATTTAAAGCAGATTGTGCTTTTTGGACAATAGTTTTAAAGGCTTCTGGGCTATCGTAAGCTATCTCAGCTAGAATTTTTCTATCAATTTTTATTCCACATTTATTTAATCCATTAATAAACTTAGAATATGTCAAACCTTCTGCTCTAACCCCAGCATTTATTCTTTGTATCCACAGTGATTTAAAATCTCTTTTTTTATTTCTACGATCTCTGTATGCATATTGCATAGCTTTTTCCATAGCTTGCTTTGCAACTCTAATGGTATTCTTTCTTCTGCCCCATTGACCCTTAACAGCTTTTAAAACTTTTTTATGTTTTGCTCTACTAGTTACACCTCTTTTAACCCTTGCCATATTAACCTCTTAAACTGTAAGGCATATACGACTTTACAATTTTACCGTCTTGTTTCGACATAGTTGTAGTGCCTCTTAATTTTCTTATTTGAGAATTTGTTCGTTTTATCATGCCATGTCTTTTACCAGCTTGGGCCATTATAACTTTACCTTTTGCAGATATTTTGAACCTTTTTTTTGCAGAGCTTTTTGTTTTTAGTTTTGGCATAATTTTGCGAGTTTATACAAAGAATGTTAATAATTTACAACTACTATTAAAGCTTATAAAGGCTGAATTACCATTATCATTTGCTTTCCATCGAATTTCGGATGTAATTCTACCTTGCCAATTTCCTTCATATCCTCTTTGATCTTTGTCATTAACTCATTGCCTAAATGTGAGTGCTGAAGTTCTCTACCTTTAAATCTTATTGTAAATTTTACTTTATCACCTTTAGCAATAAATTTTTTTGCATTTTTTACCTTAAACTCGTAATC
>CACBYE010000008.1 GCA_902543375.1 uncultured Pelagibacteraceae bacterium | reverse complement strand
CGTCTATCAACAGAGCTGGAGGTCATAAAAAAATGTATAGGCATATTGATTTTTATAGAAAAAAGTTTGATTCCCCTGCTAAAGTTGAACGAATTGAATACGATCCAAATAGATCCTGTTACATAATGTTAGTCAAATTTGAAGATAAATCTCACGCATATTATTTAGCTCCACAAAAAATAAAAGCTGGCGATACAGTTGAAAATGGATCAAAAAAAGAAATTAAAGTAGGAAATTGTATGCCATTGCAAGATATACCAGTTGGAGTTGATATTCATAACGTTGAAATCCAACCAGGCGGTGGTGGTAAAATAGCTAGATCTGCAGGTACTTCTGTGAGTATAAGTGGTTTAGATGGTAACTATAGTTTAATTAAACTGGCCTCTGGAGAGGTAAGAAAAATTGATTCAAGATCATTAGCTACAATCGGTGTGCTTAGCAACCCAGACCAAAAAAATATAAAAATTGGTAAAGCTGGTAGGTCAAGATGGCTTGGTAGAAGACCACACACAAGAGGAGTTGTTAAAAATCCTGTAGACCATCCACATGGTGGTGGAGAAGGAAAAAGTGCTGGAGGACGACATCCAGTTTCACCTAAAGGACAATCTGCAAAAGGCCTTAAAACTAGAGATAATAAACGAACAGATAAATTTATAATTAAAAGAAGAAATAAGCGAAAGGATACTAAATAATGGCTAGAGCGGTATGGAAAGGTCCTTTTGTTGAAGAAAGTCTAATGAAAAAAGTTGATAAATACAAGTTAGATCCCAAAAAGATTCCAATTAAAACATGGTCAAGAAAATCAACAATATTGCCAGATTTTGTTGGTGTAAGTTTCTTAATTTATAATGGAAAAAAGTTTGTTCCAATAACTGTTTCAGAGGATATGGTTGGTCATAAATTAGGTGAGTTTGCTCCTACAAGAACTTTTTTTGGTCATACACCAGCAGATAAAAAAGCAAAACCCGCGGAAGCAGAAGCTAAAAAATAGATATGAGTAAAAATAAGAAAAAAGAACAAAAAAAAGATAAGACAGTAAGATCTATAAATAATAATATTAGATCTAGTGTAAGAAAACTTAGCCCAATTTTAAGAGGCATAGTTGGTAAAAAGGTTGATGAAGCAATAAGAAATTTAGAATTCTCAGAAAAAAGAATTACAAAAGATATTAGAAAAACCATAAGCTCTGCAGTTGCTAACGCTGAAAATAATTTTCAATATGATATTGATAAATTAATTATAAAAGAGGCTTATTGTGGTAAAAAAATTACAATGAAAAGATTTAGACCTAGAGCAAAGGGAAGAGCTGCACCAATATTAAAACCTTATTCAAGTGTTACAATTATATTATCAGAATTTAACAAAATGGAGAGTCATGGGACAAAAAGTTAATCCAGTAGGTTTTAGATTGGGTATCAATAGAGGCTGGGACTCAGTTTGGTATGCTAAAAAGAAAGATTTTGGTAATTATCTGATTGAAGATTTTAGAATCAGAGAATACATCAGGAAAAATGTTATTAATTCTGGTGTCTCAAAAGTGATGATAGAGAGAACTTCAAACAAATGTTATGTTACAATTTATACATCTAGACCAGGATTTGTTATAGGAAAAAAGGGAAGTGATATTGATAAAATTAAAAATAATCTATCAAAATTTACAAAAAACGAAGTTACACTTAATATTAAGGAAGTGAAAAAACCTGAAACAAATGCTTATTTAGTTGCAGAAAATATAGCACAACAGTTAGTTAAGAGAATATCTTATAGACGTGCGATGAAGAGAGCAATGCAGTCATGTTTAAGATTGGGTGCGAAAGGAATTAAAGTTTCTGTGAGTGGAAGATTAGGTGGAAATGAAATAGCAAGAACAGAATGGTTAAGAGATGGATCGATACCTTCTCACACTTTAAGAGCCGATATAGATTACGCAGAAGCTGAAGCACTAACAACATACGGCATAATTGGTATTAAAGTCTGGATTTATAAAGGTGAAGTTTTTGCAAAAGAGTTTAATCAGGAAACAAATAAGATAATTTTAAATGAGAGTAAGGTATAAATGCTTCAACCAGTAAGAACAAAATGGCGAAAGGCTCATAAGGGAAGAATACATGGAAAGGCTTCAAGAGCTAATTTTATTAATTATGGTGCTTATGCACTTAAAGCTCTTACACCTGAAAGAGTTACCGGTAAACAAATAGAAGCTGCTAGGGTCGCACTAACCAGACATATGAAAAGACAAGGAAGAGTATGGACAAGAATATTTCCCAATATTCCAGTTTCTAAAAAACCAATCGAGGTCCGTATGGGTAAAGGAAAAGGATCACCTGAGTTTTATGCCTGTAGAGTAAAACCTGGAAGAATTTTGTTCGAAGTTGATGGAGTTTCAGAGGAAATTGCAAAGGAAGCATTATACAAGGCTTCGGCAAAGCTTCCTATTAAAACAAAAACTATTAAAAGATTTTTATAATATGAAAAAGCAAGAAATAAAAAAACTTTCAAAAGACGAAATTCTAAAGAATATTGATAAATTAAAAAAAGATTTATTTAATTTTAGATTTCAAAAGATTAATTCTCAAGTGACAAACCCTTCAAAAATCAACGAAACCAAAATAACAATTGCTAGATTAAAAACTGTATTAAAAGGAAAAATAAATGCCTAAAAAAATTTTAACAGGATTAGTTGTGAGTGATAAACCAAACAAAACAATTACTGTATTAATTGAAAGAAAATACTCACATCCAGTCCTTAAAAAAGTTATTAAAGTAAAAAAGAAATACAATGCTCACGATGAGGATAATAAGTATAAAACAGGTGATAAAGTAACAATAGTTGAGAGCAAACCTTTTTCTAAAAATAAAAAATTTCGAGTGATGGAGAATTTAAAATAATGATACAAGTTCAAACAGAATTACTTGTCGCTGATAATACTGGTGCAAAAAAAATTGAATGTATTAAAGTTCTTGGAGGTTCAAAGAGAAGGTACGCTAGTGTTGGAGACACAATTGTAATTGCAGTGAAAGAGGCCATTCCCAAAGGAAAAGTTAAAAAGGGCTCTGTTCATAAAGCTGTAGTTGTAAGAGTTAAAAAAGGCATTCACAGAGACGACGGATCAAAAGTAAGATTTGATAATAATGCTGCTGTTTTAGTTGATGATAAGGGTGAACCAGTTGGTACTAGAATTTTTGGTCCTGTTACTAGAGAATTGAGAACAAGAGGGCAAATGAAAATAATTTCGCTAGCTCCTGAGGTATTATAATGATTAAGAAAGGTTTAAAAGTAAAAATTCTCACAGGTAAAGATAAAACAAAAGAAGGTGAAGTTATAGAGATTGATAGACCAGGTAATAGGGCTAAAGTGAAAGATCTTAATATGATTAAAAAACATGTTAAAACAACTAAGGAAAAAAAAGGTGGAATTTTCTCTAAGGAAAATTTTATACACTTGTCAAATTTAAAATTAATTGACGTGAAAAAAAAAGAAAAAAAAGCTTCAGCTAAAAAATGATGATACCAAGATTAAAAGAAATTTACCTTAAAGAAATTCAACCAGCTTTGAAAGCTGAATTTAAGCTTAAGAACTTGAATATGGGGCCAAGAATTGAAAAAGTTGTTTTAAATATGGGTTTAGGTCTTGATGGAAATGACGCAAAAATTTTAAAATCGTGCGAAGATGATCTTGCTAAAATTACTGGACAAAAGCCGGTTGTTACTAAATTTAAAAAATCTGTTGCAAACTTCAAAACAAGAAAAGGCACTAGTGCAGGATTGAAAGTGACTTTAAGAAAAAATAGAATGTATGAATTCATCGATAGATTAGTAAACATAGCATTACCAAGAGTTAAAGATTTTAGAGGTTTATCTGCAGATGGCTTCGATAAATTTGGTAATTATACTTTTGGAATAAAAGAACATATTATATTTCCAGAAGTCAGCTTTGACAGAGCAGACAAAGTTAGAGGGTTAGACATTGTGGTAGTGATTTCATCAAAAAATAAAGAACAAAGTTTTGCTTTGTTAAATAAAATGAACTTCCCATTTATCAAAAAAGGAGAAAATTAAAATGGCAAAATTAAGCTCGATCAATAAAAATAACAGACGAATAAAACTATCGGATAGACTATTTAATAAAAGGGCAAAATTAAAAAAGATAATAATGGATAAAAAAATTTCTTTAGAGGAAAGATTCAAGGCACAACAAAAGCTTTCCAAATTACCTCGAAACTCAGCAAAAATTAGAGTAATGAATAGGTGTCAAATTACTGGAAGACCACATGGCGTTTATAGAAAATTAAAAATATCAAGAATTGCATTAAGACAACTTGGATTACAAGGTAAAATTCCAGGTTTAGTTAAATCAAGCTGGTAGGAAGGAAAATTATGAGTTTAAGTGACCCAATTGGAGACATGATCGCTAGAGTTAAAAATGCTCAATCTAGAAATCATAAAAAAGTAGACTTACCATCCTCAAACTTCAAGAGTAAAATTGCTGACATATTGAAAAATGAGGGTTTTATAAAAGATTTTAAGATTTCAAGTGAAGAGAAAAAAAACATTTTATCTTTAGAATTAAAGTATCACTTTGGCAATCCAGTGATAAATAATTTTGAAAGAGTTTCAAAACCTGGACGAAGAATATTTTCTAGTGCAGACAGTTTACCAAAAATAAATAACGGTTTGGGTATTGCAATATTGTCTACACCAAAAGGTGTGATGACCGATATTGATGCAAGAAAACATAGAGTTGGTGGTGAAATAATTTGTAAAGTCTTTTAATATGTCAAAAATAGGAAAAATAAACATTTCAATACCTGAAAAAGTTAAAGTTGCTTTAGCCGGTAACATTTTAAACATTGAAGGCCCGCTTGGAAAAAAATCACTAAATATAGATATAGAAATGTTTAATTTAAACATTAAGGATGGAAAAGAAATATCAATCAAACCAAAAAAAATTGATCAAAACACAAAAAGACTGTGGGGCATGAATAGAAGTTTAATTAATAATGCTGTTATTGGCTCAATTAAAGGATATGAAAAAATACTAGAACTGGTTGGCGTAGGTTATAGAGCTGCATTAAAAGGTAATCAACTAAATTTACAACTAGGTTACAGCCACGATATTAACTTTGACATCCCTGATGGTATTAAAATAACCGTTGAAAAACAAACAACTTTAAAAATTAGTGGTTTTGATAAACAAATAGTTGGATCAGTTGTATCTAAAATTAAAACGTTGAGAAAAATTGAGCCCTATAAAGGAAAGGGTATTAGAGAAAAGGGTCAGTATATTTTGAAAAAAGAGGGAAAGAAAAAATAATGAAACTTAATACAAGTATAAGAAAAAAATTTAGAGTTGGAAATAAGCTTAAAAAGGTAGCTAAAGTCGGAAGATTTAGATTAAGCATATTTAGATCAACAAAAAATATTTCAGCTCAAATTATTGATGACAAAAAAAATATTACACTATTATCAGCCTCTTCAATTGAGAAAGATATAAAAGAAACAAAAATAAAGAACAAATCTGAATTGTCAATAAAAGTTGCAGAAAAATTAGCCAAAAAAGCTCAAGAAAAAAAAATTAGTAAAATTTACTTTGACAGAGGTATTTATAAATATCATGGCAGAGTTAAGATTTTCGCTGAAACATTAAGAAAACATGGAATGGAGTTTTAAAATGGAAAACTTTAGAGATAAAAAGTCTGATGATATACTAGAAAAACTCGTACATATAAACAGAATTACTAAAGTTGTGAAAGGTGGAAGAAGATTTGGTTTTTCAGCTTTAGTTGTAGTTGGCAATCAGGCTGGAAAAATTGGTATTGCTCATGCAAAAGCTAAACAAGTCCCCGATGCAATAAAAAAAGCAAATGAAATTGCTAGAAGAAAATTAATTCATATTCCTTTAAGAGAGGGAAGAACAATTCACCATGATGTTAAGGCTAAAGATGGATCTGGTCGTATTATTTTAAGGTCAGCATCAAAAGGAACAGGTATAATAGCAGGAGGTCCAGTCAGAGCTGTATGTGAAGTTTTGGGTGTTAAAGACATTGTTGCAAAATCTATGGGAACCTCAAATGCACATAATGTTATAAGAGCAACATTAAAAGCTCTTATGAAACAAAACTCACCTAAACAGATTTCATCTATAAGAAACAAAAAGATTTCAGAGATAATTGAAAAAAGAGGCTAATGATAAAATTAGACAATAGATTAAAGATAAATAAATCAAAAATTAGAGTTGGAAGGGGCATAGGTTCTGGAAAAGGAAAAACATCGGGAAGGGGTGTAAAAGGCCAAAAATCTAGATCTGGAGTAGCTATAAAAAGTTTTGAGGGTGGTCAGATGCCACTTTATAGACGACTTCCTAAAAGAGGTTTTAATCCTATCAAAAGAGAAAAAATTGCAATTTTAAATTTAGATAAAATACAATCATTTATAGATAAAAAAACAATTGATACTAGTAATGTTTTAAATACATCTTTATTAAAAAAACTAAGATTAATAAATAAGAATTCGATAAAACTTAAAATTTTAGGCACAGGTGAAATTAAAAATAAAATTAATATTGAGGCCGATTTGGCTTCAAAATCAGCGCAAGAAAAGCTTGAAAAAATTGGTGGATCTATACAATTAAAAAAATAATTTCTTAATATAATGAGCTCTTCATCTTCAAGTTCTGATCTTAGAAATAGAATAATATTTACTATTGCAATCTTAGCAGTCTATAGATTTGGCACATTTGTTCCATTACCTGGCATAGATCCTGAACAACTTAAAATTTTAATGGAGGGGAATCAAAAAGGATTATTAGGAATGTTTAATGTTTTTGCAGGAGGTGCAGTAAGTAGAATGGCAATCTTTGCCTTAGGTATAATGCCATATATCTCTTCATCAATTATAGTTCAATTACTCACCGGGGTATCTGATTACTTCAAAAATCTTAAAGCACAAGGGGAAACAGGACGATCTAAAATAACACAAATAACTAGATATGGAACAGTATTACTTGCAACAGTTCAAGGTTATGGACTGTCTGTTGGTTTGGAGTCTTCAGCTAATTTAGTGATCAATCCTGGTGTTTTCTTTAAAATTTCCACTGTCACCACTATTGTAGCTGGTACAATTTTCTTAATGTGGTTAGGTGAACAAATAACACAAAGAGGTATAGGAAATGGTATTTCTCTAATAATTTTTGCTGGTATCGTTGCTGAAATTCCAAGAGCACTGGTAACAACATTTGAGTTAGGAAGAACTGGTGCGATATCAACTTTGATGATAATTGCAATATTTGTTTTGTTAATTTTAACCATATTATTTATAGTGTTTATGGAAAGAGCACTCAGAAAAATATTAATCAATTATCCAAAAAGACAAATGGGTAATAAAATGTACGGTGGTGAATCCTCACATCTTCCTCTAAAAATTAATCAGGCAGGCGTAATTCCTGCTATATTTGCCTCAGCATTATTGTTATTACCTGTAACATTTTCAAACTTTAATATTTCTGAAAGTGAAACTTTCTTAAATTTAAGTTCTTATTTTACACAAGGTCAACCTCTTTATATGTTATTATTTGCATCGGGTATAATTTTTTTTACATTTTTTTATACATCAATAACATTTAATCCTACTGAGACCGCAGATAACTTAAGAAAATATGGTGGATTTATTCCAGGTATTAGACCAGGTGAAAGCACAGCTATTTATATTGAAAATATTTTAACTAAATTAACCACTATTGGAGCATTATATTTAACTTTAGTTTGTTTGATGCCTGAATTTTTAATTGCAAACTATCCAATTCCATTTTATTTAGGTGGGACATCTGTCTTAATTGTCGTTGTTGTTGCCATTGATACTGTCACACAAATCCAAACTAGACTTATGAGCTCCCAATATGAACAATTGATAAAGAAAACCAAATTTGGCAAGTAGAAAAAAAAAGTGAATTTTATTTTATTTGGACCCCCTGGTGCTGGTAAAGGTACACAAGCAAAATACTTAGTAAAAAAATTAGGCAATTTTCAAATATCAACAGGTGACATGCTTAGAGAAGAGATTCAAAAAAATTCTGAAATTGGAAAAAGAATTGTGAGTGATATGGATAATGGAAATTTTGTGAGTGATAAAATAGTAAATACACTTATTGAAAATGTTTTGTTTGATCCAAAAAAAAAAGATAGATTAATATTTGATGGATATCCTAGGTCATTGGCACAAGCTAAGAATCTAGATATATTGCTAAAAAAAAGTAATCAAAGTATAAATTTTATTTTTTTTCTAAATGTAAATAAAGAAACAATTTTAAAAAGAATTGAAAAAAGAAAAATTTTAGAAAAAAGATCAGATGATGATTTGAATACATTTACAAAAAGATATGATACTTATATGGAAACAACTAAACCTATTTTAGATTTCTATTCTAAAAATTTGAATTTTCACGAAATAGATGGTAGTTCTAAAATTGAGGAAATTACAGCTAAAATAGACAGTTTTATCAATGTTTAAGCCGTTGACTTTGAAAGATCTTATTATATAAAAGGCTAAAAATTATCTCAAATATATGGCTCGTATAGCAGGTATAAATATCCCACAAAACAAACTTGTGCAAGTAGGACTTACTTACATTTATGGTATTGGTGACAAATTCTCTAATCAGATTTGCGCAAATTTAAAAATTCCTAAGGAAAAAAGAATTAACCAATTAACCGACGATGAAATTTTAAAAATCAGAGAATACATAGATCAAAATTTTAAAGTAGAAGGAGATCTAAGAAGAGATTACTCTTTAAGTATAAAAAGATTAATTGATCTTGCATGTTACAGAGGATCTAGACATAGAAAAAAGTTACCTGTAAGAGGTCAAAGAACGAGATGTAATGCGAGGACCAGAAAAGGCAAAGCAATAGCAATTGCTGGTAAAAAATTAACACCACTAAAAAAATAGTTATGGCTAAAGTTGATAAGGTTGAAAAACAGGACCAAAAAAATGAAAAAACAACTACTAAAGTAAAAAAAAGTTCTTATTCAAAAAAAAAAAAAATAAAAAGAAATATTTTAAACGGGATTGCATACGTACAATCAACTTTCAATAATACAATTATTTCTATAGCAGATACTAATGGGAATATTATTTCATGGGCTTCCGCAGGTCAGAAAGGATTTAAGGGATCAAGAAAATCTACACCTTACGCTGCTCAAATAGCTGCAGATTCGGCAGCGTCAAAAGCATTAGAATACGGTATGAAGACTTTATCTGTAGAAGTAAAAGGACCAGGCTCAGGAAGAGAAACTGCTTTAAGAGCCTTACAAGCTCGAGGATTTAAAATCCTATCAATTAAAGATACTACACCAATGCCACATAATGGTACTAGACCACCAAAAAAAAGGAGAGTTTAATGGAAACTGAAAATGTGAATTTAAAGAATTGGAAATCCCTTATTAAACCATCGAAAATAGATGTTCAGATGAGCGACGATTTATCTAAAGCTAAAATTATCGCAGAGCCCCTCGAGAAGGGTTATGGACTTACATTAGGTAACTCCTTAAGAAGAATCTTATTATCATCAATTAGAGGTGCTGCTGTAACCTCAATTCAGATTGATGGAGTACTACATGAGTTTACATCAATCAAAGGTGTAAGAGAGGATGTCACGGATATAGTATTAAATGTTAAATCATTAGCTTTGAAATCTTCATCAGAGGGAACAAAAAAACTTATTTTAGATGCTAAAGGACCAGGAGAAATTAAAGCATCAGATATCACTCCTGTAACAGATGTAGAAATTTTAAATCCAGACTTAGTTATTTGTAATTTAGATGAAAATACTAGTTTTCACATGGAAATGAATGTTAATACTGGAAAAGGATATGTGCCTGCTGAATTAAACAAACCAGAGGAACCTCCACTAGGTTTAATAGCTATAGACTCATTATACAGTCCTGTTAAAAAAGTGTCATATTCTGTAAGCACTGCAAGAGAGGGAAAAGCTCTTGATTACGATAAACTTACAATGGAAGTTGAGACAGATGGATCTATATCTGCAGAAGATGCTGTAGCTTACTCTGCAAGAATCTTTCAAGATCAATTAAAAATGTTTATTAATTTTGATGAGCCTGTTGAGGCACCTACAAAAGAGGTTTCTACTGAGCCAGAATTTAATAAAAATTTGTTGAGAAAAGTAGATGAACTTGAATTATCTGTTAGATCGATGAATTGTTTAAAAAATGATAATATAATTTATATAGGTGATCTTGTTCAAAAATCTGAAGGTGAAATGCTTAGAACACCAAACTTTGGAAGAAAATCATTAAATGAAATTAAAGAGGTACTTACAGGAATGTCATTATATCTAGGTATGGAAATACCAAATTGGCCACCCGATAACATTGCTGAAATGTCAAAAAAACTAGAGGAAGCAATTTAATGAGACATGGTTTTGCTAATAAAAAGCTTAATAGAACTTCAGAGCACAGAAAAGCATTATTAAAGAATATGCTTAATTCTCTCATAAAATATGAGCAAATTAAAACAACATTACCAAAGGCAAAATTTTTAAAACCGCAAGCTGATAAAATTATAACATTAGGTAAGAAAGATACTCTTCATAATACAAAAGCTTTGGTTTCACAATTACAAGATATTAAATCTGCAAACAAAGTAAAAAAGACATTATCAAAAAGATACGAAAAAAGATCAGGTGGTTATACAAGAATAATCAAAGCTGGTTTTAGATATGGTGACAATGCACCAATGGCAATTATTGAATTTGTAGACAGAGATGTTGAGGCAAAAAAAGTAGATAAAAAGAAAAAATCTGCTGCAAAAGAGCCTGAAAAAAAAGAAGAAAAAAAATCGGTCGCTTAATCAAAATAATATTTTTTTATGATAAAAAGTTACATCGTTGATTCAACGTGTAATAATATGCGTGTTGATAGATGGATACGAAATATAATAGGTAGAATCCCTCAAGGACTAATTGAAAAATCTCTTAGATCAGGCAAAATCAAAGTTAATAAAAAAAAAATAAAAAGTTCTCATAAGATAAAATCCAATGACAAAATAGATTTTTACGACTTTAAATTTGAAGAGAGAATTCCACAAAAAAAAATAAGTTTTAATCCCTCAAATCAAATAATAAAAGCAAATGAGAATTTAATAATAGATAATAATGAAAATTTTATCGTTTTAAATAAAAGCGCTGGTATTTCTGTTCAGGGTGGAACAAAATCTAAAAAAAACTTAATTGATATATTCAAAAAAAGTGAAATTTTTTTAGACACAAAACCATTTTCTGTTCATAGATTAGACAAAGATACCTCGGGTGTTTTTTTAATGGCTAAAAATAGAGAAACAGCACAATTATTAACATCATTGTTTAGGTTGAGAAAAGTCCACAAAACCTATCTAGCTATATGTCATGGCGAGCTTGAAAAAAATTCAGGAGAATGGAATGATGATTTAGTACGCTACGATAATGGAAAAAAAATTATTGAAAAAGCAAAAACAATTTACAAAGTTATTGATAAAAATTCTAACTCTAGTCTTGTTGAAATGAAACCCATTACCGGGAGAAAACATCAATTAAGAAAACAACTTTTCAATATTGGTCACTCAATTTATGGGGATAATAAATATAAATCTTTTACTAAAACAATTGGTATTAATAAAGAATTAATGCTACATGCATACGAAATAAAGTTTATGATTAAGGATAAAAAATTTACTTATCAGGCTTTATTTCCTGATTATTTTAAAAAATTATTAAAAACAAAAAGACTTATTTATTCAAATTTGAAATAAAGATTTCTACTAGTTTTTTTTCTAATTCTTTATAATCTTGATCTTTGATTTGTTTTAGATTTGTTATCCCTTTGTCTTTAATACCACATGGAATTATCGCTTTATATTTATCTAAATTGTTATTAATATTAATTGAAAAACCATGATAAGCTATCCATTTACTAATTCTTACTCCAATTGCAGCAACTTTTTTTGTTTGTTCGTTATCTTTGTACCATATGCCAATATTTTCTTTATCTGAAAAAGTTTTTATACTAAAAAATTGTAAAGTATCTATTATTGTTTTTTCTATAATTGAAATAAAATTTCTAATATCTTTTTTTCTTTTTTTTAAGTCTATTACAAAATAACAAATTAGTTGACCTGGTCCATGATAAGTAATTTTACCGCCTCTATTTGTCTCAAAAATCTTAATTGATTTATCTAAAATATCGTTCTCATTATAGCTTGTCCCTGCTGTATAAATATCTGGATGTTCTAAAGTCCAGATTAATTCATTTGATTTATTTAGATCCACATTTAATAATCTTTCTTCCATCATTTTTTTAGCATCCTCATAAATGACAGGTTTTTCAGACTTTTTAATTTCTATACTCATTTAAAAATTGTAATCTTTTGATTATGTATTAAAAGATCGACCTAAATAATAGGAAAATTTATGACTTTAATTAAAAAAATCAAAGATAAAAAAGTCAATTTTGAATTTAATAAAGAGTACATAAAAGTAGTTACTGATAAAATTTCAAATAATGATGCAACTTTTATTACAAATTCTTTTAAAGAAATGCATCCTGCTGATGCAGCTGATATCATAGAACACTTAAGTCAAAATGACAGAGAAAATTTAATTAAACTCAATAATTTCAAAATAGATCCTGAAGTTTTTATTGAATTAAATGAATCAGTTCAAATTGAAATTATAAAATATCTTTCCTCTGATGCGATAGTCAGTATATTGAAGAACCTGGAGTCTGACGATGCTATAGCTATTCTTGAAAATGTAGATGAAAAAAATAAAAATTCTATTTTAAGTTTACTACCACCTAAAGATCGTTTTGCTTTATTGGAAGGTCTTAGTTATCCTGAAGATAGTGCGGCTAGAATAATGCAGAGAGAATTTACTGCAATACCTAGTAATTGGTCTGTTGGTCAAACTATTGATTATTTAAGAGATAACAAGGATTTACCAGAACAATTTTTAGAAATTTATATTGTGGATGAAAATTTTAAACCTATCGGTGCTGTACCATCATCGAAAGTTTTAAGAACACCAAGAGAAACAAAAATGTCATCAATTATGGATGACTCTATTTTTTTAGTTCCTGTAGATATGGATAGAGAAGAAGTTGGTAATTCATTTGAAAATTATAATTTAAATTCAGCTTGTGTTATTGATAAAAATAATAAATTAGTTGGAATGATCACTTCAGATGATGTTCTAACAGTTTTAAAAGAGGAAGCGGAAGAGGATGCTTTAAGATTAGCTGGTGTAGGTGATGAGGAAATTACAGATGGAGTAATAACGAAAACGAAAAGAAGATTTAATTGGTTATTATTAAATCTTTTCACAGCATTTTTAGCCACGTATTGTATAAGTTTATTTGGAGCAACGATTGAACAAATGGTTGTTCTAGCTTTCTTAATGCCAATAGTTGCATCAATGGGTGGTAATGCTGGAATGCAAACATTAGCTGTAACAGTTAGAACTCTTGCTACTAATGATTTAACAAAAAATAATTTTAATCAAAATATTTTTAAAGAATTTAATATTGGGATTTTAAATGGTATGATTTTTGCAATTATAAGTTCTTTTATTGTTCAGTTATGGTTTCAGGACATTTTACTCTCTTTAATAATTTCAATTTCAATGATTTTGACAATGATCGTTGCAGGTTTGTTTGGGATATTGGTACCTGTCACACTAAAAAAAATGAATATAGATCCAGCAATAGCATCAAGTGTTTTTGTAACAACTATAACTGATGTTATTGGTTTCGTATCTTTTTTAGGTGTAGGAGCTTACTTTTTATAAACACTAAAAGTTATCTATTAGTCTTACATCGTTAATATAATAAGCAACAAAAATTTTAGCGTTTTTAATTTTATTAGTTAATCTAAGATTTTTTATATTTCTCAATTCAAGGTAATCTATCTTAAAATTATATTCTTTTTTGAGTTCATTTTTTTTCATAAAAATTAAATTATTTAAATTTTTCTTATTTAATAATTTTTTTTTAAAAATAATCAGATTCTTCGCTATTTTACCTGCTTTAATTAATTCATCTTTTTTTAAAAGAATATTTCTAGATGATAAAGCTAATTTATTTTTATCTCTAATTGTTTTGCAAGAAATAATTTTAGATTTGAAATTTTTTTCAACATATCTCTTTACTAATAATAACTGCTGAAAATCTTTTTCACCCATGAATATTTTTGATGGATTCACTATTTTTGTTAAACGAGTCATTACTTCAATCACGCCTTCAAAATGACCCTTTCTATACTTGGCACACAGTATTTTATCTTGTTTGTGCAGTTTAATTTTTATTTTGTTTTTAGCTTTGTAGATATCTTTGACTTTAGGTAAATAAACAAAATCCACTTTTAGTTTTTTTAAAATTTTAAGATCTTTTTTTATATTTCTAGGATATTTCTTGTAGTCTTTTTTGTTATTAAATTGTTTAGGATTTATGAATATACTTACAATGGTTTTATTGGATAGTTTTAGAGATTTTTTAATTAATGAGATATGACCATCATGAAGGCTACCCATAGTAGGCACAAATCCAATATTTGAATTGTCAAATAATGCCTCATTTAAATCAATATTGTTTAATAAAGTTTTCATTTGTATAAAATATTTTAATAAGTAAAACATTTAAATGATTAAACAAGCAATTATTCCATTAGCTGGTCTTGGTACAAGGTTATTACCTTTAACCAGTATATTTGCCAAAGAACTTCTTCCTATTAATGGAAAACCAGGAATTGAGTATATTTTAGATGAATGTGCAGATGCTGGTATTAAAAAAATAGTTTTTATAATTTCAAAAAAAAAACAAATGATAAAAGATTATTTTTATAAGGATAGCTTTTATAAAAAAATAATAAAAAAGAAAAAAGATCCTAGAGTTATTAAAGAATATAAAAAAATTTTGAAATACAAAAAAATGATTAAATTTGTTTATCAAAATAAACCTCTGGGAACAGGAGACGCAGTATTAAAAACAAAAAAATTTATCACAGATGATTTTTTTCTAATGTTATTACCAGATGATCTAATAATTAAGAAAAATTGCTCGAAGTCAATGATTAATATACATAATCGATACAAATCGTCTGTAATGGCAAGTATTAATGTCCCAAAAAAAACTGTCTCAAGATGGGGAATTTATAAATTAGGAAAAAAAATAAATAAAAATAATTATGTTATAAAAGATGTTATCGAAAAACCTTCAATCTTAACAGCACCATCAAATAAAGCTGTAATAGGACGATATATTCTTCCAAAAAAAATATTTTCTAAATTATTAAATCAAAAACCAGGTAAAGGTGGAGAAATTCATATCACTGACGCAATACAATCATTGATACAAAACAATGAAAAATTTATTGCTCATAATTTTACCGGTAAATATTTGGATTGCGGAAGTATGGATGGCTATATCAAATCAACATTAGAAATAGCAAAATCATGAAACTTTGTATGATAGGAACAGGTTATGTAGGTTTAGTTAGCGGTGTATGCTTTGCTGATTTAGGCAACAATGTGATTTGTGTTGATAAAGACTTAAAAAAAATAGATCTACTTTCTAGAGGAAAAATTCCTATTTATGAACCCGGACTTACTGAATTAGTGAATAAAAATTATAAAAATAAAAGATTAAAATTTTCATCCGATTTAAGAAAATCAATAAAAGACTCTGATATAATTTTTATTTGTGTTGGAACACCAACCAAAAAAGGAAGTAGCAGTGCAGATCTAAGCCAAATTTTTCGAGTAGCAAAACAGATAAGTTTATCAATCAATAAGTTTAAGATAATAGTTACTAAGTCAACGGTTCCTGTAACAACAGGAGACGAAATTGAAAAAATTATATTAAAAAAAAAGAGTAATAAGAATAAATTTTCTGTTGTATCAAATCCAGAATTTTTAAGAGAAGGTGAAGCTATTCGAGATTTTATTTTTCCTGATAGAATAGTTGTAGGATCTAATGATAAAAAATCTAACCGTTTACTTAATAATTTATATGCACCTTTGATTTCTAAAGGAGCTCAATATATTCATACATCAAGAAGAGCTGCAGAATTAATTAAATATTCATCCAATGCTTTTTTGGCTACTAAAATTACATTCATTAATGAAATCGCAAATTTATGCGAAAAAACAGGAATAAATGTAGAGGATATTTCAATTGGGATGGGTTTAGATAAAAGGATAGGGAGCCGTTTTTTAAGGGCTGGGCCTGGTTACGGCGGATCATGTTTTCCAAAAGATACTAAAGCTATAATTTCTACTGCTGACAAGTTTAAAATAAATCTTTCTGTAATAAAATCAGTCATTAAATCTAATGAAAATAGATCTCATTTTTTACTTAATAAAGTCTATAAAATTTTGAATAACAAAATTAAAAATAAAAAGATAACTTTCTTAGGTGTCACATTTAAGGCTAATACAGATGACATGAGAGACTCTTCTAGTTTAAAAATGATACCTGCACTATTAAAAAAGGGTGCTAAAATAAATTATTTTGATCCGACGGGTTATAAAAAAGAGTTCTCAAAGTTAAAAAATGTTTTTTATATTGATAATATAAAAAAGTCTGTACAAGGCTCAGATCTTGTAATTATTCATACAGAATGGAATGATTTTAAATCAATCAATTTTAAGAATTTGGTAAAAGGTAAAAAATTTATTATTTATGATATGAGAAACATATATTCTTCAATGAAAATTAAAAATCAAGGTTTTAAATATTATAGTATTGGGAGATAAATTTTAATTTAGCTCAAATATAGCATCAACTTCAACAGCAACACCCAAGGGAAGACTATTAACACTTACGGCTGCTCTTGTGTGCATTCCTGCATCTCCAAAAACAGATGCGATTAAATCAGATGCACCATTTATTATTTTAGGTTGATCCTGAAAATTATCAGTAGAATTAACAAAGCCTGTTAGTTTGATACAAGATTTAATCTTTGTAAGATCTTTGTCGCATGCTTTCATTATTTGAGAAATAATACTTAAAGCACATCTTTTTGCTGCATTATATCCAGATTCGACATCTAAATCTTTTCCAACTTTCCCTTTTATTAATTCACCTTTTTCGTCTATTGAAATTTGTCCTGACACAAACAACATCTTTCCTATTATTTTGGTTGCAACGTAATTTCCAACTGGCGCTTTAGGGTCGGGAAGTTTTAAACCTAGTTTTTCTAAATTCTCTAAATAGTTCATTTTTCCATAACTTTTTCTTTTGACCATTTTTTATTTTGATAATTTTTAGTATCTTCCAAAAAATTTTTACCACTAGATAATGTTTTATTTTTCATTAAATTTGCCTTACACGTGATATGACTAATTGAAAATTTCTTAAATTCATCACAATTAATCTCATTTGAAAAAGAATAAGTATTAAAGTTTAAACAAAACAAAGTGACTGTTAAAATTAAGTTTCTCATTTTTTTTTCTTATTCTTTTTTGTTTTATCGTATTCTTTTCTTTTCTCAATCAATATTAATGCTTCTTCCATTGTAAGCTCTGTAGGATCCTTTTCCTCTGGGATCGTTGCATTTAAAGATTTATATTTGATATAAGGACCATATTGTCCCTTCATAATTCTTACTGGTTTTTTATCCTCAGGATGTTCACCTAAATCTTTGATTATAGAAGAGGACATTCTTCCAGGTTTTGCCTCAGCGATTAATGTCACGGCTCTATTCAAACCAATGGAAAAAATTTCCTCAATATTTTCTATTCGAGCTGACTTATTTTCACACTTTAGATAAGGACCAAATCTTCCAGTGTTTAAAGTAATTTCTTTTTGATTATCAGGATTTATTCCTAAAGATTTTGGTAGTGAGCATAAAAATTGTGCTTTTTCTAAACCTATACTTTCTAATTCCAAACCCTTTGGTATAGAGACATTTTTTAAAAGTTCATTTACATCCAATTTAAGTTTTTTTGTTTTCTTTTTTTTCTTTGATGTTTTTTCAATTTCTATATCCTCTGGAATTTTTTCATATTGCAAATATGGACCGAATCTTCCATTTTTGAGATATATATCATTGCCGTTCTCATGTTTTCCAATAAATTTTGGTTCAGCTAACTGTGCTTGTGCCGCTGCCTTAGCTTTTGACAAAGGTCTTGTAAATTTACATTCAGGGTAGTTTGAACAACCAATAAACGCACCACCTCTAAAGCTATTTTTCAAGCTTAGTGTCCCTGAGTTACATAATTGACACTTTCTTACAATATTTCCTTTATCATCCTTATCGAAAACCAAATCTCCTAAACTATCATTTAAAAGATCTAAAACCTCTCTTGTTCTTTTTTCCTTTACTTCAGCCACATTACTATTGAAGTCTTTCCAGAATAGCTCCAAAACTTTTATCCAGCTTTCTTTACCAGTTGTAATCTCGTCTAATTGATCCTCTAAACCAGCAGTAAAGTTATAATCAACATATTTTGAGAACAATTTTTCAAGAAAAGCTGAAATAAGTTTCCCTCGATCTGTAGGAAAAAATCTTTTATTCAATATTTCTGCGTAACCTCTATTTGCTATTGTAGAAATTATACTTGCGTAAGTAGATGGTCTTCCTATTCCTAATTCCTCGAGTTTTTTCACTAAGCTAGCCTCAGAATATCTTGGAGGGGGTTGTGTAAAATGCTGTTCATCTATTAAGGATTCAATATTTACAAGTCCTTTAGACACAGAGGGTAGAATGTTTTCATCATCATCCTTACCTTGATTATTATATATCTTTAAAAATCCATCAAATTTGAGAACTGATCCACTTGCTTTGCATACTGTATCATTATTATTTGATGTGATCGTTATCGTATTTCTATCAAATTTAGCAGATTGCATTTGAGAAGATAAAGCTCTACTCCATATTAAATCATAAAGTTTATTTTGATCTGTGCTTAGATACTTTTTTACACTATGGGGAGTTCTGATTACATCCGTGGGTCTTATTGCTTCATGTGCCTCTTGCGCATTTTTTGCTTTTTTACCAGAGTAATTTAAAGCACTCTCAGGTAAATATTCATTACCAATTTCTTTTTTGATATAATCTCTAAAAGCCACAACAGCATCTTTTGATAAGTTAGTACCATCTGTTCTCATATATGTTATCAAACCTATAGTTTCTCCTTCAATTTCGATTCCTTGGTAAAGTTTTTGAGCAATTTGCATAGTTCTTGATGCACCAAACCCTAATCGGCTTGAAGCGGTTTGTTGAAGAGTTGATGTAGTAAATGGTCCTGATGGATTACGATTTACCACTTTACTTGATATATCAGAAATACTAAATTTTTTTTGATTGATACTGGATATGGCCTTATTTATTTCATCTTTATTTCTAAAAGAAAATTTTTCTATTTTATTGTTATCTAGCTGACTAATACTTGCTAGAATATTTTGATTTTTTTCATCTTTAAATTTGATGCTTAAAGTCCAAAATTCTTCTGGTTTAAAGGATTCAATTTCATGTTCTCTCTCAGTTATTAATTTTAAAGCTACTGATTGAACTCTACCCGCAGATTTCGAGCCTGGAAGCTTTGTCCATAAGATTGGTGAAATATTAAAGCCAACTAAGTAATCTAAAGCTCGTCTAGCCATATAGGCATCAACCAAAAGAGGTTCAATTTGTCTTGGGTTTTCAATACCATGAATTACTGCTTTTTTTGTAATTTCATTAAAAACAACTCTTTCAATCTCTTTATCTTTTAAAAGTTTTTTTTCATTTAGATATTCTTTCACATGCCAAGCTATCGCCTCACCTTCACGATCAGGATCAGTAGCTAATATTATTTTTGAAGAATCTTTGGCAGCATCGGTAATTTCTTTTAGATATTTTTTTGAAAAACTATCTATTTCCCATTCCATTTTAAAATCTTGATCTGGATCAACAGAACCGTTCTTTGAAGGTAAATCTCTTATGTGCCCATAACTAGCCAATACTTTATAATTATCACCTAAATATTTATTGATGGTTTTGGCTTTAGCTGGACTTTCTACAATAACCAGGTTCATAAATGACAAACTACCTAAAAGAGTTAGATAGTCAAACTAATAAATTTTTGTCTTGGTTTCTTCTTTATTTTTCAATCTTTTAATATTTTCCCTGTGGGTAAAAAATATTAATACAAACATAATTATGAAAAAAAATATTTCATCAAAATTACTTGTGATGATCAAATAGATAGGAATTGATATTGAAGCGATTAGTGAAGATAAAGATGAAAATTTTGTAATACCAAAAATTACGAACCAACATAAAGCAAAAATTATTCCAAAATAAATGTTTATAACAAATAGAATGCCAACATATGTAGCAACACCTTTTCCTCCTTTAAATTTTAACCATACAGGAAACACATGACCAAGAAATGCACACAATGAAGCTAAGTATAAGAAATCTGTGTAATAAGTTTTTACAAATATAACTGGAATAACAGCTTTTAAAATATCAAAAATTAGCGTTGTGTATCCAATAATTTTATTTCCAGATCTAAGTACATTTGTAGCCCCAATATTTCCAGAGCCAATTTCTCTTATATCTTTGTTTAAAAATAATTTTGTTAATATTAATCCAAATGGAATTGATCCCATTAAATAGGAAATTATACCTATGATTAAAATGTCCATTCTATAGCTTAAATAATTCTTTACCGTTTACAAATGTATTTGTGACTTTACCTTGTAATTTTTTGTCCTCTATAGATGTATTTTTTGATTTTGAAATAAGTTTATCTTTTTTTACAATCCAAGGTTTATCTATATCTACTATACAAAAATCAGCATCGTTACCAATAGATAAATTACCTTTATTTATTTTTAATATTTTAGCAGGGTTTGATGTCAATGCTTTAATTATAGTCTCTAGTTTGAGAGATCCATTATGATATAATTCTAAACTAAGGGACAATAGAGTTTCTATACCTGACGCACCGGTTGCTGCTTGGGCAAATGTTAATCTTTTAGATTCTTCATCTTCAGGTTTGTGATCTGAAACTATTACATCAATTAGATTGTCTTTTAATCCTTGAACTAACGCAAGTCTATCTTCTTCTCTTCTCAATGGTGGAGACAACTTCAAAAATGTTTTAAAATCTCCAATGTCGTTTTCATTTAAAGATAAGTTGTTAATTGATACTCCACATGTGAATTTTACAATTTCTTTTCTTGATTTAATTATTTCAATAGATTTTTGTGATGATAATTGAGAGATATGATATCTACATTTAACTTTTTCCAATAACGTTAAGTCTCTTTCGATCAAAATACGTTCGGCGATTTCAGGTATACCAGATAAACCTAATTTAGAGGCAATTATCCCAGAGTTAATCATGCCATTTTTTGCTAGTTCATAATCTTCAGCGTGTTGCATAATTAAACTTCCCAAATCTTTGGCAGAATTCATTATTCTGGACATCAATCTTGGATTTTGAATTGTTTTAACGCCATCAGTGAATGCAATTATTCCTTTACCTTGCAAGAGACCGAATTCAGTCATGTTTGTACCCTCGGTATTCTTTGTCAAGGAAGCACATGGAAAAATATTTATTTTTGATTTATCTCTTCCTCTTCTTTTTAGAAAATCGACTATTGAAACGTTGTCAATGATTGGATCTGTATTAGGCATTGTTACTACCGAGGTGACACCCCCAGAGAGCGCTGCATCACTTAAAGTTCTAAAATTTTCCTTGTATTCATAACCTGGCTCACCAACAAAAACTCTCATGTCAACTAATCCAGGAATGATATGTCTTCCCTTTAAATCAATAGGTTTATCTCTACTTGGTAAATTATTTATATTTACTTTTTTCCCAATGGCTTCAATCTTTCCATCCTCACTTATTATAAGGCCTCCATTTTCATTTAATGAATTGTGAGGGTCGATTATATTAGCATTTATAAAATATTGTTTTTTCATTTATTTACAAAATATTTTAAGACAAGCCATTCTTACAGCAACACCTAATTCAACTTGTTCTTTGATTACACTTTTGTTGATATCATCAGCCAACATTGTATCAATTTCTATACCTCTATTCATTGGGCCAGGATGCATAATTAAAGCATCAGGTTTAGAATGTTCTAACTTATCAGGAGTTAATCCGTAATATTCGTAATATTCTCTATTTGATGAAAGGAATGAACTTGTCATTCTTTCATTTTGTAATCTTAACATCATAACAATATCACAATCTTTCAATCCTTTTTTCATATCTGTAAAAGTGTTAACACCAAATTTTTCGATTTCTTTGGGCATAAGATTTGTTGGAGCAATGATATTTACTTCTGCACCTAACATACTAAGTAAATAAATGTTTGATCTTGCTACTCTCGAATGAAGTATATCTCCACAGATTGCAATTTTTAATCCTTGAATTTTATTTTTACGAGTAATAATTGTTAATGCATCCAACAAAGCTTGGGTAGGGTGTTCTCTTCTTCCATCACCAGCATTTAGAACTGCACAGTTTACTTTTTGAGAAAGTAGATTACATGCTCCAGAATCTTGATGCCTAATTACAATAATATCAGGATGCATTGCATTAAGTGTCATTGCCGTATCTATCAATGTTTCACCTTTTTTAATTGCTGAATTACTAATATTCATTGACATAACGTCAGCTCCAAGTCTTTTACCAGCTAATTCAAAGGAGCTTTGAGTTCTAGTGGATGGCTCAAAAAATAAATTAATTTGAGTTTTACCACTTAAAATATCAACTTTTTTATTTTTACTTTGATTCACTTTTATAAATGAATTTGCTTCATCAAGTATTAAATTGACGTCATTAATTGATAGATCTTGGATTCCTAACAGATGTTTTTGTGAAATTTTAATAGCTTGGTTTGTTTTAATTGCCATTAAAACCAACTCTATAACTATAAACCTCTATAATAGCAAGTATTAATTATTTAGAAAATCCAAAGCTCCTTGTAATATAAAAGCAGCAGCGTTTTCATCTATCTTTTTTTCCCTTTTACTAACATTAATATCTAATTGACTAGATAGGTTAAAAGCACCAACAGTTGAAAGTCTCTCATCCCACAGGCAAATCGGAATGTCTAAGTTTTTTTCAATATTTTCTGTTGTATCTTTCACTGATTGAGCTGATCTACCAGAGGATCCATCCATATTTAAAGGATTTCCAACAATGATTCCTTTTATATTATTTTCATTAATAATTAACCTGAGTTCATCAATAAGATCCTTAAGCGAATTTCTATTTATTGTTTTATGCGGAGTGGCTATTAGTTGTTTTTCATCACAGATTGACACACCGATTCTTTTGGAGCCCAGGTCTAAACCTATCAATCTACACTTATCTGAGTGTTTCTTTTTGAATTCCTCTAAAGTGATCATATTGTATATTTTAAACTTAAGTGATACTTTGCCTCATATTTAAATATCATATGAGCATAGATCTTAAAACAATAAAGCATATATCTAAATTAGCAAGAATTTCTGTGGACGAGCAAAGAGCTAAAAAATTGGCTGGCGATTTGAATTCTATTTTTGATTTTATTGAAAAACTTAATGAATTAAAAACAGACAATGTAGAACCATTAACTTCTATTGCTGAAACAACCTTAAAATTAAGATCTGATGAAGTAAAAAGTAAAAATATAAGAGAACAAATTATTAAAAATTCTCCTCAGGATAATGAGGATTATTTTGTAGTACCCAAGGTGATTGAATAATGTCAGATATAACAAAACAATCTCTTACTGAATTGGTTGAAAATATAAAAAATAAGAAACTTTCTTCAACAGATGTAACCAAAGCATTTATTGATAGATCTGAAAAGTCTGAGGAATTGAATGCTTACATTACAAATGATTTTACATCAGCCATAGATAAAGCAAAAAAATTTGATCAAAAACCAAATTTAGATTTAAAACTGCCTGGTATTCCAATGGCAGTTAAGGATTTATTTTGTACGAAAAATATTAAAACAACTGCTGGTAGTAAAATTTTGAATAACTTTGTACCAACTTATGAGTCAACCGTAACTGAAAATATCTGGAATGAAGGTGCAATACTTCTGGGTAAGTTAAATTGTGATGAGTTTGCAATGGGTTCATCAAACGAAACAAGTTTTTTTGGTAATGTACAAAATCCTATTGATAAAAATTTAGTTCCAGGTGGATCATCTGGTGGTTCAGCTTCAGCAGTAGCTGCACAATTGACTCCTATTACAATTGGTACTGATACTGGTGGATCAATTAGACAACCAGCCTCTTTCACTGGTATTGTAGGATTAAAACCTACATATGGAAGTTGCTCAAGATATGGGATAGTTGCTTTTGCTTCATCATTGGATCAAGCCGGACCTATGGCACAAAATGTTAAAGATTGTGCTTTATTACATGAAGTGATTAGTTCCTATGATCCTAAAGACTCTACTTCAGTAAATTTTAAAAGAAATCATTACAGTAAAGAACTTACAAATGACATAAAACGAAAAAAAATTGGAATACCAAAAGAGTATAGAGTTGATGGTATGCCAAAAGAAATTGAAGATCTTTGGCAAAAGGGCATTCAGTATATTAAAGATTGTGGTGCTGAAACCGTCGATATTTCTCTACCAAATACAAGTTATGCATTACCAACATATTATATAGTTGCTCCAGCAGAGGCATCATCAAACTTAGCAAGATATGATGGTGTTAAGTATGGATTTAGAGCCAAAGGAGAAAATTTAATTGATATGTATGAGAAAACAAGATCAGAAGGTTTTGGAGCTGAAGTTCAAAGAAGAATTATGATTGGAACTTATGTTTTGTCTTCAGGATATTATGATGCATATTATCTAAAAGCTCAAAAAGTAAGAAAACTTATTAAAAATGATTTTGACGAAGCATATAAAAAAGTTGATGCAATTTTAACTCCTTCAACGCCAAGCTCAGCATTCAAAATAGGTGAAAAAACAAACGATCCAGTTTCAATGTATCTAAATGACATATTTACGGTTCCTGTTAACTTAGCTGGACTTCCAGGCATCTCAATACCTGCAGGACATGACTCAAATGGTTATCCTTTAGGTTTACAAATTATAGGTAAAGCTTTTGACGAACAGAATATATTGAATATAGCTTATGCTATGGAAGAAAAGATCAATTTTAAAAATAAGATTACTGACTGGTGGATAAAATGAGTAAAAAAGATTCAGAATATTTGATTAATCGAAAAGACAATCAGTATGAAGTGGTGATTGGTTTAGAAGTTCATGCTCAAGTTTTGTCTGAGTCAAAACTATTTTCTACTTCTGCAACTAAATTTGGAGCTGAGCCTAATACACAGGTTAGTTTAGTTGATGCTGCATTTCCAGGAATGTTACCAGTAATTAATGAATTTTGTGTTAAACAAGCAATTAAAACTGGTATTGGCCTTAATGCAAAAATTAATAAACGTTCAGTATTTGATAGAAAAAATTATTTTTATGCTGATTTACCTCAAGGATATCAAATTTCACAATTTAAAGATCCAATAGTAGGTGAGGGCAAAGTTATCTTGGATATGCCAAATGGTCAAAAAGAAGTTGGTATAGAAAGATTACATCTTGAACAAGACGCTGGAAAAAGTATTCATGATCTTGACCCACAAAATACCTTTGTAGATTTAAATAGATCAGGGGTAGCTTTAATGGAAATAGTGAGCAAGCCTGATCTAAGATCTCCAGATGAGGTTAATGCATACATCAAAAAATTACGATCCATAATGAGGTATCTAGGAACCTGTGATGGAAATATGCAAGAAGGTTCTTTAAGAGCTGATGTGAACGTATCTGTAAGACCAAAAGGCTCAAAAGAATTTGGGACGCGGTGTGAAATTAAAAACGTTAATTCAATTAAATTTATGCAAATGGCAATAGAATATGAAGCTAATAGACAAGTTGACTTAATGGAAGAGGGCAAAACTATTGATCAAGAAACGAGACTTTTTGATACAAAAAAAAATGAGACAAGGTCAATGAGATCAAAAGAAGATGCTCATGATTACAGATATTTTCCCGACCCTGATCTATTACCTTTAGAGGTTTCTGAAAAATTTATTGAAGAACTTAGAAATGATATTCCAGAACTTCCGGATGATAAAAAGAGAAGATTTATTGAAGAGTTTAAATTGTCTGCTTATGAAGCCAATATTTTAGTATCTGACATTGATACTGCAAAATACTTTGAAGAAGTTATAACTAAAATGGGTAAAAACAAGGATATTAAGTTAGCGGTAAATTGGATAACTGGTGAATTATTTGCCATTTTAAATAGCAAAGGTTTGGAAATTTCTCAAAGTCCAGTGAGCGCTAAGAACTTCGCAATATTGATTAATCTAATTAAGAATGGAACCATTTCAGGAAAAATAGCAAAAACTGTTTTTGAACTAATGATCGATGGAGATAAAGATCCACAAAAGATCATTGAGGAAAAAGGATTAAAACAACAAAGTGATCCAAAAGCTTTAGAGGCTTTAATTGATAAAATAATTAATGACAATAGAGAAAAAGCTATTGAATATAAACAAGGTAAAGAAAAACTTTTTGGTTTTTTTGTTGGTCAAGCAATGAAAGCATCAGGTGGAAAAGCTAACCCTCAGTTAATCAATGAGATTCTAAAGAAAAAATTATAAGGTTATGGGTTCAGACCTTAACATCACAAAAAATTTACAAGATTATATTCTAAAGAATGGGCTTAAATTACATCCAATTCAAAAAGAAATAATAGATTATAATTTATCACTTGGTGATATAAAAAGAATGCAAATATCTATTTCTCAATGTCAATTTCTACATTTGATCATTAAGGTTTCTAAAATTAAAAAAGTTCTAGAGATAGGAACTTTTACAGGTTTAAGTACGTTATCTATGGCTTTAGCATTACCAAATGAAGGAAGCATAATAGCATTAGACAAAAATGAGGAGACAAATAAAGTTGCTCAAAAATTTTTTAAAAAAGCTAATCAAGATCATAAAATTAAAACTATAATTAAACCAGCATTAGAAACTTTGATGAGTATTAGAAATAAAAAATTTGATTTAGTCTTTATTGATGCAGATAAAATGAATTACAAAAAATATTATGAGATTTCGTTAGATCTATTGAATAAAGAGGGTTTAGTGATAATTGACAATGTATTATGGCATGGAGAAGTTATTAATAAAGATATTAATGATAAATTTACTAAAAGTATAAGAGATTTGAATGATTTTATTTCTAAAGATAAGAGAATTGAAAAAGTTATGGTACCATTTGGTGATGGAATGACTGTTTGTAGGAAGGTTTAATGTTCACTATATTTGGTTTTTATAAATTTCAAAAAATAAACAATTTAAAAAAAAACCAAATAAGATTGAATAATCTCTTGTTAGATAAAAACATAAATGGATCAATTATTATATCCAAAGAGGGTTTAAATGGTTCTATTTCTGGAATAAATAAGGATATTAAAACAGCAATTATTCAAATCAAAAAATGTTTGAATATAAAAGAATTTGATAGTTTTAATAATTCTAAAAGTAGATTTCAACCTTTTCATAAACCAAAAGTTAAAATCAAAAAAGAAGTTGTACCGATGGACCTAAAAATGACGAATAGATTAAAAAAAAAGAATAGTCATATAGAGCCAACAAAATGGAATGAATTAATAAAAAATAAAAAAACTCTTTTATTAGATGCAAGAAAACCTTTTGAACATAAAGTTGGTTCTTTTAAAAAATCAGTAAACCCTAAAATAGGTAACTTTAGAGATTTTCCAAAATACTTAAAAAAATTAAAAAAAGATAAGCCAATAGCCATGTTTTGCACTGGCGGAATTAGGTGTGAAAAAGCTTCTGTATATTTAGAAAAAAAAGGTTTTAAAAATATTTATCAATTAAAAGGTGGAATTCTGAATTATTTAAAGAAAGTAAAACAAAAAAATAGTTTATGGAAAGGTGAATGTTTTGTATTTGATAACAGAGTAAGTTTAAAGCACGGTCTAGAACAGGGAACATATTCAATTTGTGGTGGATGCAGGCAACCAATTTCAGTGAAGGATAAAAACTCTGAAAAATATGAAGAGGGTGTAACTTGCCCTAATTGTTTTAATAAACTCTCTAAAGTTCAAAAATCTCGTTTTAGAATGAGGCAAAGTCAGATATATAAAGCAAAACTATCAGGAAAAAAATATAATTTCCAAAAAGAATTTAATTAAGGATTTATTTGTCACAAGCTTTCAAATTAACTAAAGATCCAATATGGTTTTTGCTTAGAAAAGTTACTATCCCAGCAAGTGTTGGTTCATTATTTCAAACTTTTTACAATTTAGTAGATACTTGGTTCGCAGGAAGAATATCTGCTGAAGCAATAGCAGCAATTGCAAAATCTTTTCCAATTTACTTTACCATTATTGCTATAGGAGTCGGATTAACTGCAGGAACTAATACTTTAATTGGAAATAATATAGGTGCCAAGAATAAAAGAAAAGCGTCATTATTTGTTGCTCAATCAATTATATTTGCAATCTTTTTGTCGGTTCTAGTAACTTTTTTTGGTTTAAATGTTTCAGATTTTCTACTTTCCTTAATGGGATCAGACCAAGAGGGAATTATTTTAACTAGAAAATATCTTGATGTAATTTTTTATGGAACAATAATAGTTTTGATCCAGATTTCATTAAATGGAACTTTAAATGCACAAGGGGATACAAAAAGCTATAGAAACGTTTTAATTTTTAGTTTCTTTTTAAACATTATTCTAAACCCATTATTTATCTTTGGTTATGGTTTTGTACCAGCTTTTGGTATAGCTGGACTTGCCATTGCAACTGTAGTAGCACAATTTATTGGTCTTCTATATTTAGCCTACAAAGTTTATTGTTGTGAATTAAAACAATATCTTAAGCCTGAGTGTTTTATACCAAAGTTTAACCTTCTAGGAGAACTTCTGTATCAGACAATTCCTGTAATGTTTAGTATGTTATTAATTGGTGTTGGTATATTCAATATTCTTTATTTCATTGGTAAATTTGGAGATTTAGCCACTGCTGGTTACGGTGCTGCTTTGCGAATTGAGCAAGTTTTTTTACTTCCAGTAATTGGTTTAAATACTGCAGTCCTATCTATTGGAGGACAAAATTTTGGTGCAAAAAATTTCGACAGATTAAGAGAACTATATAAAAAGGCTCTTTTTTTTGGTTCATCTTTTATGATTTGTGCAGGAATAATAATTTTTTTGGGTGCAGAGTTTTTAGTTTCATTATTTACTGATAATTCAGAGGCAATAAAACATGGTACAATATATTTACAAGTTGCTGCATTAATTGGTCCAATTTATCCTGTTTTTTTTATAACTACTGCAGTATTCCAAGCAGTTAAAAAACCATTATATAGTCTTTACTTAAGTATTTTAAGACTAACAGCACTTCCATTTTTAAGTTTGTGGTATGTAATTAATATTAAAGGGGGAGATTATGAGGATATTTTTTACACAATATTAGTAACAAATTGGTTTATGGGAATTGCAGTTCTTATGTTTATTGGGTATTTTTTGAATAATGTTTTCAAACAAAATAAAAGTCTTTTTACTTATTAGCATTTGCCTAATATTTTTTTTAATCACTTCTTTTGATTTCAAATCTAACAAAGCAAAGGTTGTTGATGGAGATACTATTCATTTAAATGGGGAAAAAATTCGTTTTAGTGGCATTGATACTCCTGAAATTAAACAATTATGTAACAAGAATGATGAAGTAATTAAATGTGGGATACGTGCAAAAGAACTTCTTATTAATAAGATAGGTAAAAATAAAGTAAAATGTGTCAATGAGGGTATAGATCGATATAAGAGAATTTTAGCTGAATGTTTTGTAAATAATCAAAGTCTATCTAAGTATCTTGTTAGGGAGGGATTTGCTTTTGCTTACAGAAAATATTCAACAAAATTTATCGAAGATGAAAACTATGCAAAAAAAAACAAAAAAGGTATGTGGTCAATGACGTTTGAGTATCCTTGGGATTATAGAAGAAAAAATTAGTCTTTTTGTAATTTTTTTTCTAACTTCCTTACTAGATAAGAAACAATCAATATTAGGACCAAATATTCAAGAATCAAAAATGTATATATTTCTAATGGCCTATAAGTTGTTACAACTAATTCATTAGCTTTTCTTGTTAAATCACCGATACCAATTATTGATACTAGCGATGACATTTTAAGTACATATACAAATTGGTTACCTATAGCTGGTAAAATATTTTTTACAGCTTGAGGCAAGATAACTAATCTTAATTTTCTAAAAAAACCCAAACCTAAAGAACTTCCAGCCTCCCACTGTGCTTTTTTTATTGAGTTTATTCCGGCTCTAAAAATCTCAGCTTGGAATGCGCTTTCGCTTATAGATAATGCTATAATACCTGAAACAAATGGGCTAAAACTAATTCCTGTCATTATCGGTAGTCCATAATAAATCCATAAAATTAAAACTAATAAAGGAATTGCTCTTACAATCTCTACATAACCAATATTAAGATAAGTTAAGAATTTATTTTTTGAAAGAGACGGTATGGCAATTAAAAGACCAATCATTATTGATATAACAATCGAAATTATTGAAATATATATAGTGGTAGTTAAACCACTTAAAAGAAATTTAAGATTTGTTAAACCCTCAACGTTTTGAGGAGATAATATCAGCCAGTTTAATTCGCTTTTACCACATGAGGTTAAAGGAAGGACTAAAAGTAAAAAAGCTAAATTTCTCACTCTTTATGTTATAAAGAATAAAAAATTAAATACTAATTTATTATAAACTTTTTAGATTGTATTTAGATAACAATTTAGTAAAGAAGCCAGATGATTTTTTCTTCTTGATCCAGCTATTCACATACTCGTTCCATTTATTATCACCTTTAGGAACCATCATTGCTAAAAATGCTGGATTTTTTCCACCATCTGGAACAATTGCTAACTGAGGATATTTAATAACCAACTTATTTGCCTCTGTTGAACTTGTAATATTACCATCAGCTCTACCTGCTAAGACTTCTTGGAAGTCTCTTGCTGGTGCTTCAATTGAATTTAATTTTGATTTTGGAAAAAATTCTTTTGCCTTTTCCTCTTGAGAAGTACCAAGAGTAGTTGCAATAGTTACTTTTGAGTTATTTAAAGAATCCCAAGTTGGAAACTTTTTTAAATTCTTTTTTAGAACAAGTGGTACAGTAGCATATTTATAATATGTATCCGTAAAACCAGCCACTTCAGCTCTTTTTGGTGTTTTTGTAACACTAGTTGATATGTCATATCTTTCTGATGTTATTCCAGATACAATTGTTTTCCACTCTGCAGGCACAAACTCAACCTTTACACCCATGTCTTTGGCAAGTTCATTCATTACATCTATATCAAAACCTTTGTACTTATTTGTTGCAGGATCTTTAACTGTCATTGGATCCCAGTCGCCAGTAGTTCCAACTTTTAATACTCCAGATGATAAAATTTTATCTAAATTAGAGTCTGCGTTTAATGAGAAGGGTAAAAAAGCAAATAATGCTATCAATAATAATTTTTTCATGATTTTATTTAACTTATTTGAGATCTAAATGAGACTATAATCTTGACGCACTATCATTCATCCAGGAGAATAAATGTTCAGAAAAAGAACGCCTTACGAACAAATTAACCTCATTTTGACTTTGATTGTGAATAATAACATCGACTTTTGCAATAATTGTTTGAGTTACAGATCCAATTTTGTTTCTAAATTCATTAAAATTAAAAGGTGATCCAGTCTGAAATAAATCGTAGATTTTATCTCCTTTTAAAGTAATTCTTACATATTGATCTGTAACATCTGTTACAGCTCCTAAATTTAAATTGCATATATTCTTATTGAGAAGTATTTCTGTATTGTATGTATTTGTTTTTTCTTCAAGAACATTGTTTGAAAAAATCATCCATTCATCAGGACTTAACCATAAAGCTGTCAATTTTTCACTTTGAGTTGATGTATTAGCTTTTGTAGGTAAGACCATATTTAAAGATTTACCAACAGCTGACAAGAAGTCTCTTTTTTTTCCTCTTATTATTAACTTCATAACAGGACTTATTTCGCTCATTTGCAAACCTTGATATGATTTTTGATCTTTTAGTGGTTGATTATAATTTAGCATTTAATCTTTCACCTTCTTTATCTAAAAAAACAGGATCAGCTACGGTCACATTTATATTTTTATTTTCCATCGGAATAATTAACTTTTGTCCAATCATTTTTTTTCCACCCTTGACCACTCCTAGGGCAATAGATTTATTTAAATTTGGACTATAGTAACTTGAGGTAACATGACCTAACATTTCAATAGGTGATTTTTTAATATCAGCAACTATCTGTGCACCTTCTTCTAAAACTTCCTCAGGATTTTCAGTAAGTAACCCAACTAATTGTTTTCTGTCATCTTTAATAGTATCTGATCTATACAGTGATCTTTTTCCAATAAAGTCATATTTTTTCTTACTAACTATCCAGTCCATTTGTAAATCAATTGGTGTCATAGTTGCATCAGTATCTTGCCCAACTATTATAAAACCTTTTTCAGCTCTTAATAAATGCATTGTTTCTGTCCCATAAGGAGTAATATTAAAATCTTTGCCTTCCTCCATACACTTTTCCCAAACAGATTTTCCATAATTTGATTGAATATTAATTTCATAACTTTGTTCCCCAGTGAAACTAATTCTCATAACTCTACACTTTACCTGGCCAATTTTTGTATTTTTAAACGACATATGTGGAAATTTTTCATCAGAAAAATCTAAATCAGGGATAACTTTAGATACAATTTTTTTACTGTGCGGACCGCAAACACTAATAGTTGCATAATGATCAGTTACAGATGATAAATAAACATCTAGTTCAGGCCACTCTGTTTGAAGATAATCTTCAAGTTTTCCTAATACGTTTGCAGCACCACCAGTAGTAGTGGTCATTATATAATGATTTTCATCTAACCTGGTTGTTACTCCATCATCATATACCATGCCATCTTCGTTGAGCATTAAACCATAACGACATTTTCCAATAGCAAGTTTTGACCAGGCATTAGTGTAAACACGATTTAGAAATTCTGAAGCATCTGTTCCTTGAATATCAATTTTCCCTAAAGTGGATGCATCTAGTATACCTGCGCAGTCTCTAGCTGCTTTACTCTCTCTTTGAACAGCTTGGTGCATATTTTCATTTGCTTTAGGATAGTACCAAGCTCTTTTCCACTGACCAACATTTTCAAACTTAGCATTGTTTTCAACATGCCAATCATGAATAGGCGTACGCCTAATTATATCAAAAAACTCTCCTACATTTCTTCCAACTATAGTTCCAAAGGTAAGTGGTGTATAAGGTGGTCTAAAAGTTGTTGTACCGTGCTCACCCATTTTAGTACCCGCAGTTTCTGAAATAATCCCTAAAGCATGCATATTACCTAGTTTACCTTGATCAGTGCCCATGCCGGTTGTGGTATATCTTTTTACATGCTCTATTGATCTAAATCCTTCTCTTAGAGCTAGTTTTATATCTTTAGCAGTTGCATCATTTTGGAAATCAACAAATGATTTGGTTTTTCCTAATATTTTATCTGATGGCAACAACCAGATATTTCTTTTTGACTTATTTATCCCTGTGATGATTTCAAAAGTTTTGTAATCGGTATTATTGACATTAAGAAATTTTTTGACAGATGACACAGTGTTTGTTGTAATTTCCTCTAAACTGAAATCTCCATTACAGGATCCAATACTTAATTGATCTGAAGGATATTTGTTTGGAATAAAAACTTGATCATCTTCTCTAAATTTTAATTTTCCTCCTGATTGTGTAAATAAGTGAACTGCTGGTGTCCATCCCCCTGACACACCCAAAGAGTCACAACTTAATCTTATTTTTTTCCCAATTACTTTTTGGCCATCTTTGGATAGCTCCATGATTGATAATCCATTGATTCTTTTATAACCATATGTATCAACAACTGTGTAACCTTTGAAAATTCTAATATTATTCTTCTCTGCCTCATAAGATAGTTTAGAGTCTATTTCTTCTCTATTATCAATGATTGCATTGACTTTGATCCCTCTTTGAACCATACTTAAAGCAGTTTCGTATGCAGTGTCGTTATTGGTAAAAAGAATATTATTTTCACCACAAGCTACACCATATAAATCGATGTATTTTTTTATTGCAGAGGATAATAAAATTCCTGGGCGATCATTGTTATCAAATATTAGAGGCCTTTCTATTGCGCCAGTAGCACTAATTACTTTTTTTGCTCTAATCTTTAATAGTCTATGTCTAATTTTATTTTCTCTTTGATTAATTGGTAAATGATCAGTGAGATTTTCACGAGCTAACAAAAAATTGTATCCATGAAAAGCTGCTACACTAGTTCTTGTTTTAATTTCTAAATTTTCTAATTTAGATATTTCATTAATTTCTTTTTCTAACCAAGAACTTGTTATTTGGTTATTAATTTTTGAAAATTCTGAGTTATCATAAATAGTTGATCCACCTAAAAATGATTTTTCATCCACTAAGAGAGTTTTTAAACCATTCTTAGCTGATATTTTAGCTGCCATTATTCCTGATATACCAGCCCCTATTATTAAAACATCGCAGTGAATATATTTATGCTCATAAATATCAGGATCAGCTTCTTTTGGTGACTTTCCTAAACCTGCGGATTTTCTTATAAAGTATTCATATTTTTCCCAAAAACTTTTAGGCCACATAAAAGTTTTATAATAAAAACCTGCTGGTAGAATAGGGGACAGAATATTATTAATTCCGCCAATATCAAAATTTACACTCGGCCAACAATTTTGACTGGATGCAACTAAACCCTCATAGATCTCAATTTCTGTAGCTCTAACATTTGGCTCGGTTCTCGATGTATTATCGTGTAACTGAATAATTGCATTTGGTTCCTCTGAACCAGCCGTCATAATTCCACGAGGTCTATGATATTTAAAACTTCTTCCTACAAGATGAATATCGTTAGCTAAAAGAGCTGATGCCAAAGTATCACCTTTATAACCATAATATGTTTTATTGTTAAATTTAAATGAAATCCGATAAGTCTCATCTACTTGTTTACTTGATTTAAATCTTAAATTTTTAGACATTTATTATTTTACAGGTGGCTTTTCACCCATCTTATAAACTGCTTTGATTTGGTCATTTGAAGTATCTCGAACAATATTGAACCATTTTCTACAACCATGAGCATGATTCCATCTTTCGAATTGAACACCTTTTATATTTTTTCTCATAAATAAAAACTCAGCCCATTCATCATCACTTAACTCTGTTGGTTGTTTCGGTCTTTCTATGTGGGCTTCACCTCCAGCTTTAAATTCACTTTGTTCTCTTTCACCACAAAAAGGACAATTAATTAAAAACATTAGTGTGCAACTGCAGCAGCTCCATGCTCATCGACTAAATCACCACTCACAAATCTATTCAAGTTAAATGCAGCATTAAGTTTATGAGGTTCGTCATTAGCGATTGTATGAGCAAATAAATCTCCTGAACCTGGTGTAGCTTTAAATCCTCCAGTACCCCAACCACAATTAAAGTATAAACCTTTTACTGATGTTTTACTTATTATTGGACTTGCATCAGGACATATATCAACAATTCCTCCCCACTGACGTAGCATTCTCATCCTACTAAAAATTGGGTATAATTCTAATATTGCATTTAAAGTTCCTTCAACAATATCATGACTTCCTTTTTGGGAATAAGATATATAATCATCTGTTCCAGCTCCAATAACTAGTTCTCCTTTATCAGATTGACTCACATAAGCATGAACTGCATTTGACATTACAACGGTATCAATAATTGGTTTAACTGGTTCAGATACTAAAGCTTGAAGAGGTTTACTTTCCAGAGGTAATTTTAATCCTGCCATATTTGCTATAACACTAGAGTGACCAGCTGCTACAACACCAATTTTTTTTGCTTTGATAAATCCTTTATTTGTTTCTATACCTTCAACCGTATCACCATTTCTTTTTATTCCTTTTACTTCACAATTTTGAATAATATCTACTCCCATTTCATCAGCACCTCTTGCATACCCCCAGGCAACAGCATCATGTCTTGCTGTACCTGCTCTGCGTTGAAGAGTGCCACCTAAAACTGGATAACGAATATCCTGTGAAGTATTTATAATTGGACAAAATTTTTTGACTTCCTCGGTATTCAAATAAACTGCATCAATCCCATTTAATCTATTTGCATGGGTTCTTCTTTTTAAATCTCTTACATCTTGTAAATTATGTGCAAGATTCATAACACCTCTTTGGCTAAACATAACATTATAATTTAACTCTTGAGATAAACCTTCCCAAATTTTAAGAGCATGATCATAAAGACCAGCACTTGCATCCCACAAATAATTTGATCTTATTATTGTAGTATTCCGACCAGTATTTCCACCTCCTATCCAACCTTTTTCAACGACTGCAATATTTTTCATGTTATGTTTTTTTGCTAAATAATAGGCTGTTGCTAGACCATGTCCGCCACCACCAACTATTATGGCTTCATACTCTTTTTTAGGCTCAGGATCTTTCCAAGCTTTCTCCCAATTTTCATGATATGAGAAAGCATTTTTAATAAGTGAAAATATTGAATAGTTATTTTTCATAATTATTGAATAATTACTTTATAAATATTGATTATTCAATACAATCAGAAGTGACAATTTTATTGGAAGAGTGGGTGAGAGGCTGAAACCAGTCGTTTGCTAAATGACCGTGCGAGGAAACTTGTACCGAGGGTTCGAATCCCTCCTCTTCCGCCACTATTAATACAAAGGATCATCCTTGAAGAAGTTTATCATAGTAACTGGCTTTTGAGCTAAGATATATCGATATACATTATAGTTCTCCAATACCCTTTGGACATAATTTCTTGTTTCTTTAAATTTGATTAATTCAATCCAATTTACATAATCAATTTGGTTCTTTTGTGGATTTTTATTTATTTTTTTCCAATATTTCACTCTTTTAGGTCCAGCATTATAAGCAGCTATTGCAAACGGATAAGCACCATCATATTCTAAAATTAAACCAGCTATATAATGAGAACCTAAATTTATATTATATTCAGCATCTCTTGTTAATCTAGATTTTGAATATGGAAGCTTTGCTTGTTTTGCGACTAATTTTGCAGTGTAAGGCATAAGTTGCATCAAACCTTTTGCTCCTGCATGACTGTTAGCACTTAAATCAAATTCACTTTCCTGTCTTATTATAGACAGTATAAATGCAGTATCAGGAATTTTTCTCCCATTTATATAATTCGGTGTACTTATAATAGGATAATTATATTTGTTATGAAATCTTTTTTCATAAGATGCAATTTTGGCTATTTGAATAGCAAAATCAAATCTATCAATATTTGTAGCTAGTTCAGCTGCTAAAACTTCACTACCATTATTTATATCGTCATTAGCCAAATGTCTTAAAATATATTTTGTGTATTTATCTTCATTGAGTTCATCGAGAAGATAAGTTGTTTTAACTAATTCTTTTTTAAAAAAGTAATCTTTATATTCTTTTGAAATCTCGATTCCTTTGGAAAGTTCAAAAGGTTGATTGGGATTGAGCTCCATAAAAGCTAATTGACCATAATATGTTGTTAGAAAATTAGCTGCTTTACCGAACCATTCATTAGCTAATTCCATTTTTCCAAGTTTTTGATAACTTTTAGCCAACCAATAAGCTCCTCTTGATGTACTTATTGGATAACCAACATTATTATAAAAATTTTCAAAATGCTCTTTTGCTAATAAAGGATCATCTAAAAAACTTAATGCTATCCAACCACTCATCCATTCTGCAGCTGCATACTCAGGTCCATCAGTCAATGCATGATTACTTGTAATTTTATAAGCTAATTCATATTTCTTTTTATAGATTAATGATCTTGAAATAATTTCTCTTTCAAACCACCACTTATCTGGTCTAACCAAATAATCTTTAGTGTTTTTTATTTTAACTAAAATTTCAACAGAACTATCAACTCTCCCTCTTTTTCTTCTCCATTTTAATCTGTCATAATTTAAACCTGCATCATTTTTAAATTTTGCTGGAACTTTTGAAATAGCATTATCAACACCATATGATTTACTCATTAATAGTTGTCTTGCTGTATAAAGTAATTCGTAATCTTTAGGTAAATATCTTAATAACCTTTTTAGATCCCAATATTTATTATTCCATGCCAAATAATCTGCCCTTTTAATATAATCATCAGCATTGAGATACTTCTTAAATTTTTTTCTATAAAATTTCAATTCAGATTTAGTTAGTTCCGCAGTAATCCATCCTTCTTTAATATAAGAAATACCCGTTTTTGAATTTCCATTAAGAATTATACTCTCTCCAAGTATCATTTTTCCGAAACCACTCAAAGGTTCGTCAACACCAAACCAATCTATAATCTTTTTTGGTGAAATAGTATCTGTGGAAAGTTTATGTTCTGCCAAATATTTTAATCTTCCTAATCTTGGATAATCTTCATTTTTATCTATAAATGTTTTATAATCATAATATGAGGCCTTATTTCCTTTAGTAAGTAGGTGTCTCCATTGTACGAAGTTATAGATGGATTTATCCTTAGCTCTTTTTGCAGTTTTCAATGCATTAGGCCATTTTGCTTGTTTCATTTCTAAAATAGCTTTTTTTGCAATCTCAAAATCTTTTTTGTTATAAAATTTAGATTTTTTTGCTGTATCAGTTTTTTTAATTCCAGCAATTAAAGGTTTCTTCTTAGGCAGAATAATACCCAAATTTTTCTCAGCTTTTAATTTTATTTCTTTCTCGGGCTCGTTTTTACTTTCTTCTACTATTTTTTTGATAACAGGTTTTGGCAGAGGCTTCATTACATCAATTAGTAATTTTTGATCTTTTTCTTCTTTAGTTTGGAGTGGTTTTTTAAGAGGAATTATCTCTGCAGATAAAATTGTAATATTAGAGAAGAAAAACAAACTGATAAAAAATACGAATTTTTTTAGCATAATCTTTTAGTATATGAATCCACAAACTATGTTATAAGTATTTATGTTCAAAGGATCAAATGTTGCTTTAATAACTCCATTTAAAAATGATAGTCTTGATGATGAAACTTACATCAAGTTAATACATTTTCATATTGAAAATGGGACAAATGGTTTAGTTCCAGCTGGAACAACTGGTGAGTCACCAACTTTAAGCCATGATGAGCATGAAAGAGTAATTGATTTATGTGTTAAGGAAAGCAACGGTAAATTACCTGTATTTGCTGGCACTGGCTCAAACTCTACTGAGGAAGCAATTTCTTTAACGACCCATGCAGAAAAAATTGGAGCAGATGGAGCTTTAATTGTTACTCCTTATTATAATAAGCCTACTCAAGAAGGACTTTATCAACATTATAAGGCTATAAATGATAAATGTGGGATTCCAATTCTCATTTATAATATTCCTGGCAGATCAGTAATTGATATGACAGTTGAAACAATGGCAAGATTATTTGAATTAAAAAATATTATTGGCGTTAAAGATGCCACTGGTGATTTGAATAGAGTTGATAAAACGCTTAAAGAATTAGGAAAAGATTTTATCCAACTCACTGGTAATGATGATAATGCTTTCGAATTTAATAAAAAAGGTGGAGTTGGAGCTATAAGTGTTACAGCTAATATTGCTCCAAAACTTTGCTCTGACTTTCAAAGATTATCAAAATCAAATAATGATAGTGAAATTGAAGAAGCCGAAAGACTAAATAAAATATTACAACCAGTCCATCATGCCATGTTTGTTGAGAGTAATCCAAGTCCAGTTAAATACGCAGCAAAATTAATGAAGCTATGTGATGATGATGTAAGACTACCTTTAGTAAAAGTAACGGAAACTACTAAAGAAATTATTAAAAAAGCCATCAAAACAGCTAAATTAATTTAATGAAAAGAAAAACCAATAATGGTTTGAAAATAATTTGTCTAAATAGAAAAGCTAGTTTTAATTATTTTTTTGAGGATTTGTTAGAAGCTGGGATTGTTCTCAAGGGGTCTGAGATCAAATCTATTAGAGAAGGAAAAGTAAATATTGCTGACTCATATGCAGTCGAAAAAAACGGAGAATTGATTTTAATTAATTCCCATATTGCATCATACAAGCAGGCGAGTTACTCAAATCACAAGCCATTAGATAATAGAAAACTTTTATTGAATAAAAAAGAAATTAATAAACTTATAGGAAAAATTCAAAAAGAAGGATTAACAATTGTACCAACGAAAATGTATTTTAAAAAAGGTAAAGCCAAAATTGAGCTTGCTGTAGCAAAAGGAAAAAAACAATATGATAAAAGAGCTACAAAAAAGAATAGAGACTGGAGCAGAGAAAAAGCGCGATATGTCAGAAGATCCAGTTAATTCTATATACTTGGGCATAGGTTCAAATTTAGGTAATAAACGTAGAAATATTGAAAGAGCTAAATTTAATTTATTTATGAATAATATAAAAATATTGAGGTGCTCAAGTTATTATGAAAGTTTATCATGGCCTAACGTTAATAACCCAAAATTTTTAAATATTGTCGTAGAAATTGATACCAATTTTACTCCTTTGGAGCTAATCAAAAAGTGTAAGGAAATTGAAAAGAAATTAGGCAGAAAGAAATTACCAAAAAACTCTCCTCGTGAATGTGATATTGATATAATAGATTATCGAAATAAAAGGATTGCTGGAGAGTTGATTCTACCTCACCCAAGGATGGATACGCGTAACTTTGTTGTGTTACCACTCTTTGAGATTAATAAAGATTGGAAACACCCAATCTTAAAAGTTAATATTAGAAAATTAATATCCTCTTTATCAAATAGTGACATAAGATCTATTAAACAAATCTAAATAAGTGGTATAATAAGCAATGCTAAATTCTGATGAATTAATAAATAAAGTAAAAATATATAATAAGTTTTTTAATCCAGAAAAGCTTAATAAAGCCTATGAATTTGCTGTTAAAGCCCACAGTAACCAAAAGAGAGCATCTGGAGATCCTTATTCTGTTCATCCAATAGAAGTTGCTAACATTTTAACTGATTTGAAATTAGATAGTGCCACAATAACTACAGGTCTATTACACGACACTATAGAAGATACTTATGCAACATACGAAACTATCAAAAGTGAATTTGGAGCAGAAGTTGCTGATTTGGTAGATGGTGTTACAAAAATTTCAGTGTTTGAAAATACTGCCTCTTCTAACTCAAAGGCTGAAAATTTTAGAAAATTGATTTTGGCTACTTCAAAAGATATTAGAGTTTTATTAGTTAAAATTGCAGACCGATTGCACAACATGAGAACAATCAAGGCTATATTTAAAGAGGACAAAAAAAAAAGAATTGCTCAAGAAACAATGGAAATTTATGCTCCTCTAGCAGATAGAATGGGCATGCATAGAATAAGAGATGAACTTGAAGATCTATCTTTTGAAATTCTTAATAATGAGGCAAGATTATTAATTCAAAAAAGACTTGATGAAATTAAATTAGATAAAAAAGATATTTTTGAAAGTATATCATCCGAATTCAATCAATTGTTAACTCTCAATAATATTAAATCAAAGATATATGGCAGGGAGAAAACACCTTTTTCAATTTGGAGAAAAGTTCAAAAAAAAAGAGTTTCATTAGAGCAAATTACCGACATAATTGGATTTAGGATAATTGTTGATAATACTGACGATTGTTATAAATCTTTAGGTATTATTCACAAACAATACAATTGTATACCTGGTAAATTTAAAGATTATATATCGTCTGCTAAAATTAATGGATATAAATCAATACACACTTCTGTAATTGGTTCTTATAAAAAACCTGTTGAAATTCAAATAAGAACAAAACAAATGCACGAGTTTGCTGAAAGAGGCATAGCATCTCATTGGCAATATAAATCCTCAGAAAAGTTTAGCTCACTAACTTGGAAAGAATATGATTGGTTAAAAGATTTAGTCGAAATTATAGAAAAAAATGAAAACCCAGAACATTCATACGAATACACAAAACTTCAAATGTTCCAGGAAAATGTTTTTTGCTTTACTCCAAAAGGCTCTGTAATTAAATTACCAAAAGATGCAACAGCAATTGATTTTGCTTATGCAGTACATACAAAAATTGGTGATACAGCAACTGGTTGTGAGGTAAATGGTAACAAAAGTGACCTTCAAACCATTTTGAGGAATGGTGATAGAATAAAGATTATTACATCTAAAAATCAATCACCATCATTGCACTGGATTCCAACTACAAAGACGGGTAAAGCGAGAGCAGCCATAAGAAGATACTGGCACGATAGAGGTGAAAAAAAGCAAGAGACTGTTAAAAAATACAATACCACTCTATGGATTTCTTTACCTGATAAGCCAGGACAATTAGGTAATGTAAGTTCCTTAATTGGTGAACATAAATTGAATATTTCTAATTTAGTGATGGCCGGTAAGACACCTGATTATATTAACTTTAAATTTCAGCTAATAATTAAAGATTTAAAAAATTTTACTAATTTTATTGCAGAGCTTAAACAAAAAGGTATAAAATTTAAGATAATTAGACACGAGGATAAAAGAAATGCTTTCACACAAAAAATCCTTAGATATTTTAAGAAAGACTAACGCATTGTTAGAAGGTCATTTTGTTTTATCATCTGGTTTACATTCTCCAAAATATATTCAATGCGCTAAACTTTTAAGTTTTCCATCAAAAGCTGAAAAGATATGTAAATCTTTAGCTATAAAAATTAAAAAAAATTTTAAGAAATTTGACCTTATATTAGCTCCCGCAATGGGTGGTATTATTATAGGTTATGAAATTGGTAAGATTTTAAAAAAAGAGACAATCTTTTGTGAGAGAATTAAAGGTGAATTTACTTTAAGAAGAGGTTTTGCGATTAGAAAAGGATCTAAGGTATTAATTATTGAGGATGTAATTACAACTGGCAGATCAAGCATGGAATGTGTAAAATTAATCAAAAAATCAAATGCCTCTGTCGCAGGCTTTGCATCAATAATAGATAGATCTTCAAAAAAAACACTTAAGATAAGAAAAAAAATAATTTCACATCTAAAGATTAATGTGCCTGTTTATAAGTCAAATAAATTACCAGAGGAATTAAAGGCAATTCCTATATCAACACCAGGAAGTAGATTTAATAAGTGAAACGATTAGGTGTAAACATCGATCATGTGGCAACTGTAAGAAATGCTAGAGGTGAATTTCATCCTGATCCTTTACAGGCTGCTTTATTTGCAAAAAAAAAAGGTGCAAATTCAATAACAATTCATCTTAGAGAGGATAGAAGACATATAAATGACTTAGATGCAAAAAAAATTTGCTCAATAAAAAATCTTTTTGTAAATTTAGAAATTTCAACAAACAATGGTATTGTAAAAAACGCGTTAAAAATTAAACCAAAGTTTGTTTGTATTGTTCCAGAAAATAGAAATGAAATAACTACTGAGGGGGGTCTAGACCTTAAACGTAATAAAAAAAAAATAAAAAAAATAATTTCGTTATTTAAAAATAAGAATATTAGAACAAGTTTATTTATAAATCCTAGTATTAAAGATATTAAATTATCAAAAGAAATAAATGCTGATTGTATTGAAATTCATACCGGAAATTTTTCAAATTTAGTTAAATCTAAAAAAAAATTTACCAAAGAATTTTTAAAAATTAAGAATTGCTCAACATTAGCTAATAAAATGGGTATAGAAGTTCATGCTGGACACGGTTTAGACTACAAATCAACAAAAATATTATTAAAAATTCAAGAGATTAAAGAATTTAATATTGGCCATTTTATTATTGGAGAGTCTATTTTGTATGGTTTAGGAAATGTAATAAAAAGATTTAAAAAAATCATTAGAGGTTAAAATGAAGGTTTTGGGTATTGGAGTAGATATAATTAACACTTCAAGAATTAAGAAATCAATCAAAAATAAAAAATTTCTTTCAAGATTATTTACATCACATGAAATAAATAATTCTAAAATTTTGAAAGATAAGGCTATGTATTTTTCAAAAAAATTTGCCGCAAAGGAATCATTATCTAAAGCTATAGGTACAGGTTTTAGAAAAGGTTTAAATTTTAAAGATATTGAAATTTTAAATAATAGCTTAGGAAAACCATACTTTAGATTAAGCAAAAAGACCAAAAATATAATTTCAAAAAATTTAAAAACAAAAAGTTTTGATTTGTTTCTTTCAATTTCAGACGAAAAGGAATATTCAGTAGCGTTTACTATAATTCAAACAAAAAATGTTAAATAAAAAATTTTTAAAGGAAAACCTTAAAACTCTTATATATGCATTGATTATAGCAGTTTTAATAAGGTCTTTAATTATTCAACCATTTTATATTCCATCTTCTTCAATGGAGCCAAATTTACTTGTTGGTGATAGGTTATTTGTTACAAAGTACTCTTATGGTTATAGCAAGCATTCTTTCCCATTTAGTCCGCCAATATTCCAAAATAGATTTTTTTTCAAGGAGCCTGAAAGAGGTGATGTTATAGTATTTAAAACACCAGCTGATAATAGAACAGATTATATAAAAAGATTAGTTGGTTTACCAGGAGACAAAATTCAATTTATAGACTCTAATTTATATCTAAATAGCATCGAAATTTTTAAATCAAGACTATCTGAGAATGATGTAATTTACTGTGGTGATAGAAAAATAGAAGTTTTTACTTTTGATGAAAAACTACCTAATGGAAAAAAATATAAGACTGTATACCTTAAAAATTTTTCATTTGAAAATTCAGATATTTTTACTGTACCAGAGGAGCACTATTTTTTTTTAGGTGATAACAGAGATTGCTCTAAAGATAGTAGATTTTTAACAAGCGTAGGTTATGTGCATAGAGATAATTTAGTTGGTAAAGCTCAATTTATTTTTTTTTCTTCTGATAGGTCTATTGGAAGTATTTTTGCTTTTTGGAGATGGAACAAATCTATACGTTTTGATAGATTCTTTAAAAATATCGTTTAATGAAAATAGACTATTCTAAACTTGAAAAAAAAATTAATATTAAATTTAAAAATAAAAGTTTATTAATTAGAAGCCTTACGCATAAGAGTTTTAATAAGACAAATAACAACGAGAAGATTGAATTCTTAGGTGATAGAGTTCTTGGTTTAGTTATAGCTAAAAAACTATTAGAGATATACCCAGAGGAAAAAGAGGGAATTTTAGATAAAAAATTTGCTTCTTTAGTTAATAAAAAAACTTGTTTGCAAATAGGCAAAAATATAGAATTACAAGATTACATTTTAATTTTTAATCCAAAAAACAGATCAATTAGTATAGAAGATAAAGTGATTTCAGATACTTGCGAAGCTTTAATAGGAGCTATTTATTTGGATAAGGGATTTAATATAACTGAAAAAATAATTTTAGATTTATGGAAAGAAAAAATTAAAGAAAGCGTTATAACGCAAATTGACCCAAAAACTAAACTTCAAGAATTTTCTTTAAAAAGGTTTAAAAAATTACCTACTTATAGAATTTTATCAAATACAGGACCTAGACATAAGCCTCTAATTAAAGTGGCTGTTAAATTACCAAATACAAAATTTTATAATGGAGAAGGAAAGTCTAAAAAAGAGGCTGAACAAAACGCTGCACTACTTTGTTTAGATAAAAATTTGATTTAATGATTTGGGATGATACAGGTTTTTTATTGTCAAAAAGTAGGTATAATGAAAATTCACTTATTTCTGAATTTTTCACTAAAAATCATGGAAAAATATCAGGAATAGTTTTTGGTGGATCTTCAAAAAAAATCAGAAATTATCTTCAAATTGGCAATCAATTACATATAAATTTTAATTCAAAGTCAGAAAATAGAATAGGTTATTTTAAATTAGAAATTCAGAAAGCTTTATCTCCGATTTATTTTGATAATCATCAAAAACTTTCCTGTATAATTTCATCAATGAGTCTTATTCGTTTATTGACTGCTGAGTCTCAATCAAACACTAAATTATTTAATCTTATTGAAAAATTTTATTCTGTAATTTCAAATGATATATGGTTAAAAGATTTTATTTTTTGGGAACTTGAACTATTAAAAACTTTAGGATTTGATTTGGAATTAGAAAATCTTGTTTCTAAAGAGATTATTAATCAAAAGACATTTTATGTGGTAAAATCTAAAATAGAAAAAAAAATTATACCAAATTTTTTAATTGATAAAAAACTTGTTGTTGATGATCTTAATACACTTTTAAAAGGAGTTAATTTAGTCAGTGACTTTTTGGAAAAAACTATTTTAAAACCAAATAATTTAAATTATCCAATAAGTAGAATTCATTTTATAAACACCTTAAAGTAATTATGGTAAAATTTCATTTAATCTATCAGCGTAATAGCTAATTATAGCATTAGCTCCAGCTCTTTTAAAACTCATCAAATTTTCAAATATAGCATCTTTTTTTATAATTTTCTTGTTTATAGCATTAGCTAGCATGCTGTATTCACCGGAGACTTGATATGCTAAGACTGGTATTTTAAAATTATTTTTAATTGTTCTTATAACATCTAGGTATGGTAAACCTGGTTTAACCATAACCATATCAGCACCCTCTTTAACGTCTAGCGCTACTTCTCTTAGGGCTTCATCATTATTTTTAAAATCCATTTGGTATGTTTTTTTGTCTCCTTTTAAAGAAACTTTAGAACCAATCGCATCTCTGAAGGGTCCATAAAAATTAGAGGCATATTTTACTGCATAAGACAGTATTTGCACATTTTTAAAGTTTTTTTTATCTAAAGCAGTTCTAATTTTTCCAACTCTTCCATCCATCATATCTGATGGTGCTAACACATCACAACCCATTTCAGCTTGTAACAAAGATTGAGCAACCAAGATGTTTATAGTCTCGTCATTTAAAACATATCCAGAATTTAAAATACCATCGTGTCCATGATTTGTGTATGGATCAAGGGCAACATCACACATAATTCCAATTTTATTTTTATATCTTTTTTTTATGTATCTAATAGCTTTGCAGATTAAATTATTTTCATTTAAAGCTTCGCTACCGATTGTATCTTTTAATCTACCTGCTGAATGTGGGAATAGAGCAACCATCGGTATCTGGTTTTTCATAGCCTTATCTATAATTTTTCCTAGTTTATCAATGGTGTATCTGTAAACATCTGGCATAGATTTAATTGATTGGACCTTATTTTTTCCCTCTATTAAAAAGATTGGAAGAATAAAATCACTT
>CACBYE010000007.1 GCA_902543375.1 uncultured Pelagibacteraceae bacterium | reverse complement strand
TTAATGTTGTTATCAGCTCACTCTGAAAAGGTAGGTGGAGGCATTTCATATATGCAAGCTTGTTTTGGTAAGCTTTCTAAAACCTATAAAGTAAAAAAAGTAGGTCCTGAAAAGGCATTAGAAAAATTTGCCAAAAAATACCCAGGGCCTGCTGATTTACGAGCAAGACAAATTAATAATATTAAACAATCTGATAATGTTCCTGTTTTAGCTTTCACTCACCCCAAAGATAAATGGGAGGGACTAACATCTGACTGGTTAGAAAAAGTCCCAGGAGTCAAAAGAATTGTTATTTCTGAAGACTATAAAATTAAAGGAAAATCTTGTGTTGTAAAAGGAGATGATTGGCAAGAAAATATTTCAGCTCGAAAAAATCCGGGTCATGAAATGAACCAAGGATTATGTTTTCAATACTATAATCCTGAAATTCTTAATTTTATTGCTTCAAGATTAAAATGAAAATCGAGGGAAAAGAATATCGTACTATTTGGTTTGAAAATAATGTTGTAAAAATTATTGATCAAACAAAACTTCCACATCAATTTATTATCAAAGACCTTAAAACAGTTAAGGACTCAATAAATGCGATCAAGGTAATGGAAGTAAGAGGCGCACCTTTAATAGGGGCTACAGCAGCTTATGGAATGGTTTTAGCCATAATTGAAAATAATGACCAATCATTTTTAAAAAAATCTGCAGGAGATTTAACTAGTTCAAGACCAACAGCAATAAATTTAAAGTGGGCTGTTGATAGAATGATGAATAAATTATCGGGTGTTAATAGCGATAAAATCTTAGAAATAGCCTTGAATGAAGCAAAAGAAATTTGTGATGAAGATGTAAAATTTTGTGAAAATATAGGATTAATTGGACTAAAAATTATAGAAGAAATTTATAATAAAAAAAAAGATACAGTTAATATATTAACTCATTGCAATGCAGGTTGGCTTGCAACAATAAATTGGGGGACCGCAACTTCTCCAATCTATCATGCACACAAAAAAGGAATACCCGTTCATGTGTGGGCAGATGAAACTAGACCAAGAAATCAAGGAGCAAATCTTACCTCTTATGAATTAAATGAAGAAGGAATTAAAAACACAATTATTGCAGATAATACAGGTGGTATTTTAATGCAACGAGGTGAAGTTGATATGTGTATTGTTGGAACAGACAGAACTTTAGCTAATGGAGATGTTTGTAATAAAGTTGGAACCTATCTTAAAGCACTAGCAGCTCATGACAATAAGATTCCTTTTTATGTTGCTCTACCAAGTTCAACAATTGACTGGAATATAAAAGATCATAAAGATATCCCGATTGAAGAGAGAAATTCAGATGAATTATCTCATGTTGAGGGTTTAGATGAAAAAGGAGATATAAAGAAAATACAAATTTATCCAAAAAAAAGTAAAGCTATGAATTTAGCTTTTGATGTGACTCCAGCAAAATACGTTACGGGATTAATTACCGAAAGAGGTTTGTGTGAAGCATCAGAAAAAGGACTTAAAGAATTATTTAAATGAATAATTTAGATCAAAGAAATCAGATTATTGAATATTCGTTAAAATTAAATTCAACAAATCTTTCACCTCTTAGGTCAGGGAATATATCACTTAGAGGAATAGAGGACGATATAGAGGGATATTTAATCACTCCCTCTGGAAAAAAATATGAAACACTAAAACCTGAAGATATTGTTTTTATGGGTTTAAATGAAGAAGAAGAAAAAAACTCCACGAACAAACCTTCATCTGAATGGAGATTTCATCGAGATATTTATGCGAATAAAAAAAAAGCACACGCCATTGTTCACGCTCATTCTCCACACGCAACAGCTGTATCTTCACATGGAAAATCAATTCCACCTTTTCATTATATGATTGCTCTTGCAGGAGGAGATGACATTAAATGTGCTGAATATGCTACTTTTGGAACAGAAGAATTATCTAAAAATGTAATCAAAGCTTTAGAAAATAGATCTGCTTGTTTAATGTCTAATCACGGTCAGGTTGCTTTTGGAAAAAATCTTGATGATGCATTTGAACTAGCACAAGAGATAGAAAATATTTGTCATCAATACACTATTGCTTTAAAGTTAGGACAACCTAAGATTCTTTCATTTGAGGAAATGAAAAAAGTTTTAGATAAGGCTAAAAATTATAAAAAAGGGTAAGATGATTAAAGTTGGGGAGCATATTACTTTAGATATTATCGGTACTACAAAAGAGTACGATCCTTCAGTTTTTGAAAAAGTTATACATAAAATAGCCAAAGCAGCTAATGTTACTATTTTGAATATTTCAAAATATAAATTTGAACCCCAAGGTTTTACTATTTTAGCTTTATTAGCCGAAAGTCATATTAGTTTTCATACATTTCCGGAAAATGGGATTATTAGTTTTGATTTTTTTACTTGTGGAAAAATAAGCCCATCAGTAGCAATTGATATTGTAAAAAAAGAATTTGAGTATAAACGTATAGTTAAGAAAGAATTTAATAGAGATACTAGATCTCTTTATCACGATATTTATAGTTCACCAGGTTTACAAAAATCATATGTTGTTAATGAAGTTCTAGAAGATTTTAAATCAAAAGTTGGTCAACATATTGAAATTTTAGAATTAGAACAATTTGGAAAATCTCTGTTTATTGATGGCGAAATACAAGTTGCAGCTTCAGATGAACATTTATATAGCTCAACTTTTGTAGGAGCTGGCCTAAAATTGAATAAAAAAAATGAAAGAGCAGCAATAATCGGTGGTGGTGATGGTGGTGTTGCAAGAGAATGTATTTCAAAAAAGTTTAACTTTATAGATTGGTATGAATTAGATATAGAAGTAGTTGAAGTTTGCAATAAACACTTGGGTGACATCGGAAAAAAAGCTACAGAAAAAAATTCAGTCAAATGTGTATGGGGTGATGCTTTTGAGAGTATAAAGACAGTTAACGAAGATACATATGATCATATTTTTGTAGATTTGAATGATGATCAATTTTGCATAGATCTTGCTGCTAAAAATATGGACTCTTTAATAAGGATACTTAAACCCAAAGGAGTTATTACTGCGCAGGTTGGTAGTCAGGACAAAAAACCTCTTCAAGTTGAAAATTGGATGAATGTATTTAACCATCATTTTGGAAATACAAATTTATCAAGAGTTTATATACCTAGTTTTGATTGCTCTTGGAATTTTTCCTCATCAATTAATCATTAATTTTTTCTTTGTAATACCCCTAATTTGTGAAATAATAATTTTTTATTAAAGGAGAAATAATGAATATATTTAAGAAAACTATTTTTTCAGTTTTATTTTCTTTATTAATTATAGGAAATGTAAATGCTGACAAAATAAAAATTGGAACAGAGGGTGCTTATCCTCCATGGAACTCAAAAAGCGAGGCAGGTAAGTTAATAGGATTTGAAGTTGAATTAGCTTACACACTTTGTAGATATATTGGACAGCAATGTGTAATAGTTGAGCAAGACTGGGATGGAATGATACCAGCATTAATTATGAGAAAGTTTGATGCAATAATGGCAGGCATGTCAATTACTGCAGAAAGACAAAAAGCTATAAGCTTTTCTCAAGGGTACGCAGATGAAGTTGCATCTTTAGCAGTAATGAAAGGTTCAAGTCTTGAAGGTTTAGATACGCCAGCAGGTATTAATTTAACTAAACCAAATTCAGATGCTAAAAAAGCTTTAAAAACACTTACTGGAGCATTAGCAGGTAAAACTGTTTGCGTTCAAACTGCTACAATCCACCAAAACTTTTTAGACTCTGGTGATGTAGGAAAAGTAAATGTAAGAACTTATAAAACGCAAGATGAAGTTAATCTAGATTTGGCGTCAGGAAGATGTGATGCTGCATTAGCAGCTGCTGTTGCATTCAGTGATTATGCAGAAAAATCTGGTAAGCCAGTTGTTCTAACTGGACCAACTTTCTCAGGTGGAGCATTTGGTAATGGTGTTGGAGTTGGTATTAGAAAGGATGATACTGAACTTTTGAATGCTTTTAACAAAGCAATCGATAAAGCGAGAAAAAATGGAGACATTAGTAGAATTGCTACTAAGTGGTTTGGTTTCGACGCTTCTATGTAATTAAATTTAAGATTTGGCGACTATAATGTATAGTCGCCAATCTATATGGAACTTCTAGCATTTGGAGATACTGGTTGGGGTGATGAATTATTTTATGCAACCCTAATGACAATAGCTGTTTCGATAACAGCAATGTTGATTGGTTTTCTTTTTGCATTAATTTTTACCCCTTTAAAATTATCTCAAAATAAGTTGTTAAATTTTATAGCCAACTCTTACACCACGATAATAAGAGGTGTTCCAGAATTATTAGTAATTTACCTTTTCTTTTTTGGTGGAACTGGTGCAGTCATGTTTGTTGCATCAATATTTGGTTATAATGAATATATTGAAATAAATGCATTTATCACAGGGGCATTTGCAATTGGAATAATCTCTGGTGCTTATTCAACTGAGGTTTTTAGAGGAGCAATCCAATCAATTGATAAAGGTCAGTTTGAGGCAGCTAATGTATTAGGTCTCAATAAATTTGGAAAATTTTTTAAAATCATTTTACCTCAAACATTAAGATTAGCTATTCCAAATCTAAGTAATGTTTGGCAAATAACACTTAAAGATACTTCTTTAATTTCAGTTACGGGTTTAGTTGAAATCATGAGACAATCTTATGTTGCAGCAGGCTCAACTAGAGATCCATTGTTTTTTTACTCATTTGCTGCTGTTTTGTATTTATTGCTTACTTTTGTCAGTATGAAATTAATCAATAGATTAGAAGTTAAATATAGTAGGGGGTACTAATGGATCTTGAGTTGATGATTAATAGTTTCCCAAAATTATTAAGTGCAGCAGCGATAACTCTTAAACTTCTTTCGGTTTCTTTAATAATCGGACTATTCATTGGATTATTTTTTGCAATTTTAAGATTAAATAAAAATATATTTATCAATAAATTTGCGTATGGATATTCGTATGTTTTTAGAGGGACACCACTTTTGGTACAAATTTTTATAATTTATTTTGGATTAGGTCAGATTGAGTATTTAAGATCGACAGTTTTATGGGTAATTTTGAAAGAACCATATTGGTGTGCTATTATCGCTTTTGCTTTAAACACAGGCGCTTATACTTCTGAGATATTAAGATCAGCATTTCAAACAATTAAACCTGGAATAGTGGAGGCAGGAAAAAGCCTAGGTATTTCAAATAAAGTAGTCTTTTATAAAATTCAGATCCCTATTGCTATCAGACAGTCTTTACCAGCCTATGGTAACGAAATAATTTTAATGATGAAAGGAACTTCTTTAGCGAGCACAGTCACCATAATGGACCTTACAGGTGTTGCAAAATATATAATTTCAACGACTTTTAAACCCATTGAGGTATTTATAGTTGCTGGTGGAATTTATCTATTTATGACTTTTATAATACATAATGTGATTAAATTTTTAGAAAAAAAATATAGTTTTAATTAAAGTATTACTAAATCTAACTTTTGTTTACCGAGTCTTTCATTTCCATTTCTTGTAACTAAATAAGTTTCACCCAGGTTCATGGCTAATTGGTTCTCAGAGTCCATTAATATCATATGCATAAAAAAAATATTTCCAGGCTGAATTACATAAGGATTATTTGTATATATCATTGGCCAATCCATCCAGTTTGGAGAAAAAGTATTTCCTAATGAGTAACCACATGCGTTCATTCGAGCTTTTTTAAAACCAAAGTCATCAAATGTTTTTGCATGAATATCAAAAACTTCTCCAACTTTATTACCAGGTTTTAATTTACTTTCGCAATTTTTAAGAGCTTCAATACATGCTTCGTGCATTTTATAATGCTTAGGATTTGCTTTACCTATAGGAATTGTCCTAAACATTGCTGAGTGGTAATGTCTATAAGTACCAGCCCACTCAACAGTTAATTGATCTTGTTTGTCTAAAATTTGTTTTTCTGCTTGATAACGACAAAGCAGTGCATTTTTACCAGAACCAATTATAAATTCATTTGCAGGATAATCTCCACCACCTTCAAATATAACTCTGTTCATTTCTGCTAATATCTTAGATTCACTAACACCAGCTTTTGCATGTTTCCATACTTCGTTTAAAGCTTTATCAGCAAGCTCTGCAGCTTTTTTAACATAAATAATTTCCTCATTAGATTTTACAACTCGTAATTTTGTTATTAAGTCTGATTTATCTTCAAGAGAACAATAATTTTCTAAAGATTTGTTTAATCGAAGAGCATTACGACCAGTCAAACCATAAGCTTCATATTCAATTCCTAACTTTTTTCCTTTAAGATTTAATTCATTCAAAATAGCTTTTAGATCATCAGTTGGATTTGATCCATCTTTATCAACCCATATCCTAATATCTTCTATGTTGGATGTATTTTGAGCTTGTCTTAAATCAGGAGCTCTTGTGAGCAGTATTATATTTCCGCTTTTTTCTAAAACCAATGTCTGAAAAAAAACATAACCAAAGGTATCGTATCCAGTTAACCAATACATGGACTCTTGTCTAAACATCAAAATAGCATCAAGGTTTTGCTCTTTCATCGAGTTTAAAACTTTATTTTTTCTGCTAGAGAATTCCTCTTTTGAAAAATGAAGCGCCATTAGAATTATTTAGTAACTAGTATATTCTTTTATCTCTTTTATGATTGAACCAGTGTGATTGTTAATTTCTAATTTAATTTTTGCTCGATCATCATTTAGAAAATGAACGTCTCTTGAAAGTTTTATAAATTTTTCGCCAAAATCTTTATCTTTTTCACATTGTCTTTTATCATCCTCAATAACCCATAGTTTAGAATTTATTTCTTTTAATGATTGATACAGATCATGAAGTTTATCGTCAGATTTTACATTCTTATCCAACTGATCTTTTAATATAGAGTGTTCGTTTTTGATAAATTTTAGTTTTTCTGAATCTTTAATTTTTCCTTGTTTAATTTCTAAAATTGAAATTTTATCTAAAAGTTCACCTATCGAAACTTCAACTATAATTTTATTCATAAAATTTAATACTGTGCTATCTTGTTATAAATATGTCTAATATTTTAATTATTAAACACGGATCATTAGGAGATATAGCTCAAGCAAGTGGTGCAATTCAAGACATATATGAAAATCATAAAAATGATCGAATTTATTTACTAACTACAAAAGCTTATTTAGAAGTTTTTAAAAAAAATCCATTTATTCATGAAGTAATTCTAGATAAAAGGTTGCCAAGATATAATCTTATATACTTATATTTCTTAATGAGAGAACTTAAGAAACATAGTTTTTCAAAAGTTTTCGATCTTCAAAATTCCTCAAGAACAAATTTTTATAAAAATATTCTTTTTCCTAAAGCAAAAAAAGAAACTTGGTCTAGTTCAATTACAACTTTGCCAAAAGTAATAGATAAAAAGGAATTTGATAAACACTCTGTTCTAGACAGATTTAATCATCAATTACAAACCTCAGGACTAAAAACATCTCATACTTTAAATCCTAATTTTAGTTGGGCTGGCTCTGAGATCAGTAAAATCAAAGATCATTTCAAATTAAATAAATTTATTTTATTATTTCCTTTTTGTTCACCTCACTTATATCTTAAGAAATGGCCTTATTATAATGATCTTATAAAACTTATTTTAGATAAATTTGGTAACGAATATAAAATTGTTTTAGCTCCGGGCCCATCCGAGATAAATGATGCAAAAGGAATAAATGCTGAAGTTTTACTAGATAATGGAAAATCTCTTGATATTTCTCAACTAACTTCTTTAATTAAAGAAAGCACCTTTGTTATTGCTAATGATACTGGACCTGCTCATATTGCAGCTCATGTTGGAGCTAAAGGCTTAACTTTATTTGGAAAACATACTACTGCATACAAAGTCAGCATTGAAAGAGATAATTTTAAAGCAATTGAAGTTACAGATCTTAATAATTTAAGTGCAGAAAAAGTTTTTGAAAGATTACTTAATTCTTTAAATTAATTAAGAATTTTTTTGTACTCTTCTAAAGTTTTATCCCATTGAAATTTTGAGACATATTCTTTGGCATTTTTACCAAGTTCAACGTATCTTTTATTTTCAATCATTGAATTTAATGATGAATATATGTCGTCTAGATTGTTCCCATCACAAATTAATCCAGTTCTATCGTGATCAATAGCATCAGATGCACCACCATCTTTTCCTCCTAACGAAGGAACTCCATATTGCGCAGCTTCAACATAAGCTATCCCAAAACCTTCTACAGAGGTTTTATGTATTATAGATGGCATGACAAAGATATTAGATTTAGCCACTAAGGCATTTTTTAAATCAGAACTTATATCTTTAAAAAACATTACTTGTGAAGTTAGATCTAGTTCTTCAACTAATTTTTTTATATTCTCCTCTTCATCACCATAACCAATACAAATATAAACAATATCAGGATATAATTGTTTTAAATTTCTTAATGCCATAATTAATTTTTCATGATTTTTTCTTTTATCAAATCTAGATACAGTAATTAGCCTTGGTGTTTTGACTTTTAATAAACTCTCAACTTTTTCCAAAGATTTTTTATTTAATTCTTGTACTGGGTCTATCCCAGGATTTATAACTACAACTTTATCTTGGTTTACACCATTATTTATGGCTAAATTTTTAGTGTACTCAGAATTTGCAATTACTTTTTCAACATTGTTAAGAATTTTTACAACTCTTTTGTTCAATGAGCTACCTACGGGATGATTGATCTCTTTACCATGAATTAAACAATACTTTTTTTTATCAGTTTTTATTAACTCTAAACTTTTCCAGTGATCAGCAATAATACCTTGAACTTTATTTTCTTTTAAAAATTCATTAATTAATTGAGCTTTTCTAATTTTTCTTAAAAATTTTATTCCACCAACTCTTTCAATTGAAAAACTGGTTTGCTCATCAAAATCTTTATGATTCTCTTTGTAATCTGCAAAAACTTTAATCATAAAATTTTTGGACATTTCGCGGGATAAACCCCACATTAAACTTTGCATTCCACCCAATTCTGGTGGGAATGATCTTGTCACAATAAGATACATTAATTAGTTTTCCACTTAATACCACATCCAGCACTAGGAATTTGGTTTTCAGGTCCTTTATTAGTTTCAGCAATTTGCATCATGGCTTTTAAAAGATCACTATCTCCATTTCTCACTGGAATTAATTTTTTAAGTTCTCGTACCCTTCCTCTATATTGAAGTTCTAAATCTTTGTTGTAACCGAAAAAATCTGGAGTACATACTGCATCATAAGTTTTTGCAATTTCTTGTGTTTCATCAACCAAATAAGGGAAACCAAACTGATTTTTTTTTGAAAACTCAATCATATTTTCAAATGAGTCCTCAGGATAATTTTCAGCATCATTAGCACAAATAGCCACTGAATTAATACCAATATTTTTTAATTTTTTACAATCTTCAACAATATCTTTTGTAATAGCTTTTACATATGGACAGTGATTGCAGATAAACATAATTAGCGTTCCTTTTTCACCTTTGACATCTGCTAATGAGAGAATTTTACCCTCTGTCGATTTAAGCTTAAAGTCATGAGCTTTTTGACCAAAATCACATATTGGAGTTTGTATAGGCATAATGTATTAATATATAAATTATGTTTTACGATTTAAAAGATAAAAAACCAAAAAACTCTGGCGAAAATTGGGTAGCACCTAATGCAACTATTATAGGTGATGTTACCTTAGAAAAAAATTCTAGTATTTGGTTTAATGCAACCTTAAGAGGCGATTTAGAAAATATTCATATTGGTGAAGGCTCCAATATTCAAGATGGAAGTGTTTTACATACAGATCCTGGTTATCCATTAAAAGTTGGAAAGAATGTTACTGTTGGACATATGGTCATGCTTCATGGCTGTACGATAGGGGACAATAGTTTAATTGGTATTGGAGCAGTAATTTTAAACAATGCCAAGATTGGAAAAAACTGCCTTATAGGAGCAAAAGCATTAATCACAGAAAACAAAGAAATTCCAGACAACTCCTTAGTTATTGGGTCACCTGGAAAAGTTGTAAGAGAAATTACTGAGGACGAAAAAAAAGCAATTATTGAAAACACAAAACATTATCAAGATAACTGGAAAAGATATTCTAAATCTATATTTTAAATATAATGCCGACTTATACAGTAACAAACTCAAACTTTAATATTTCCTCTAAACAACAAAAAAAATTAGCCGAAGGAATTACTAAAGTTCATAATGTAGTAACTGGAGCAAATACTTATTTTGCTCAAGTAATATTCAATAAAACAAAAAAAAATAATCATTTTATGGGTGGAAAAAAAGTGAAGGAGCCATCTTTATTTTTACTTGGCCAAATTAGAGCAGGTCGATCAAAAGAGGTCAAAGACAAATTAATTTCAGATTTAAAACATGTATTAGTAAAAAATTCCAAATTAAATGAAACCCAAGTATGGGTTTATATTAATGATCTTCCCCCATCCCAAATGATTGAATATGGGGCTGTCTTACCAGAATCAGGCAAAGAGAAACAGTGGTTTGCAAATTTACCTATAAAATTAAAGAAAAAATTAGCTGCTATAGAAAATTAATTTATTTTTTTACAATAAAATTGTAACCACTACATTGTATGGAATTTTTTTCATCACTTACAAACATATCAAGCATTAAATTTATTTTAGTTTTTTCAATATAACGTTTCCACCTTCCTGCAAATAAAATATTTAGTGGTGTAGAAATTCTACCTCTTATAGGAAATAGTTCTACAGATTTGAAATCTTTAAATAAATAAGCTAAAGCATCTCTTGAAAATCTAAAATAATCTTGGAATTTTAAACTTTTAGGAGCATGATAATAATACATATATGGCACATAGCCATAAATAACTCCATTTTTTGAAAGCATCTTTTTTAAATTTTCCACTGCTTTAAATGGATCATAAACGTGTTCAAGAATAGCTAGACAAATGATTTTATCATATCTATTTTCTAAACCATTAATGTCCGAACAAACATCACAAACAATATCTGGGTAGTCTCCAAAATCATTTACATCTAAAGTTTCAAGCAAATCAGATTTTATTTTTTCGTGTTTATCTCTCATAGCCATTCCAATGTCTAAAACTTTATCTTTAGTTTCAATTTCTTTTAATATCTTATCTCTAAAATCTTTTTGATTTTTGATATAATAATTGTTCATTTTTATTCTTTTTATAAATGAAATTAGATCTTCATTTACTTTATCTGGGTTACCGATTATTTTTCTCATTAGGGAACTAACCAATCATTATTATTTGTTTCTAAATCAAACTTAGCTCTTCGATGTCCTTTAGCAGCAAGGTATAGCCATTCAATAGATTTAATATTACATTTAATCACAGTAAAGTTTTTATAACCTTCTTCACTTTGTTCCATAGTATAATCAAAATCTTCTAATTTAGATATCATTCCCGATGTTGGATTGTTTGATTTGGTTCCTGGAGGACTATCGGTTAAATAGCAGCGTCTACTTATATGTTGAGTTTTTTTCCAAGACTCCTCAGTTATAGAATTTTGATTATTAACCTCACACTTTACTTTAACCCTTAGTTGTATCTTTTCTTCTTTATCATAGAAAACTAAAGAGGCATTTTTATTATTTTTAAGTATATCCACTTTTGGAGATCTTAAATCAGTATGAAACTGTAAGAGATTACTTTCTCTGTCTGATTTACGTAAGACAACTATTCTACCATCAACTTCATTTTGATGAGCGCAAATAAAAACTGGAATTCTAAATGGTGAACTTCTGTTTGTTACAGCATCATCCAACATAGACCAATATTTGTTTTGAATTTCCTCTAAATCTTCATAGTACGCTGGCTGCATACTTTACTTTCTAAATCTTTTTATTAAGCTTGAAGTATCCCAACGATTACCACCCATTCCTTGTACTTCTCCATAATATTTATCAACTAATTCAGTTACAGGCAACAATGAGCCATTATTTTTAGCTTCATCCATTGCAATTTTTAAATCTTTTCTCATCCAATCAACTGCAAAACCAAAATCAAATTTGTCATCAATCATTGTTTTATATCTATTTTCCATCTGCCAAGATTGTGCTGCACCTTTTGAAATAACTTCAATTACATCCTCCATATTTAATCCAGCTTTCATTCCAAAATTAATAGCTTCAGATAAACCTTGTACCAAACCTGCAATGCAAATTTGATTAACCATCTTTGCAAGCTGTCCATTCCCAGGACCACCAAGTAATTTCATTTTTTTACTGTAACAATCAATTTTATCTTTTGCTTTATCAAAGTCAGCTTGATCACCACCGATCATAACTGTTAACGCACCATTCTCTGCACCAGCTTGTCCTCCTGATACTGGTGCGTCTAATGCACCAAATCCATTTTTTTTTGCATAAGCATGTATCTCTCTTGCAATTGTTGCAGAGGCAGTTGTGTTATCAATATAAACTGCATCTTTTTTAATTGTTTTAAATGCACCGTTGTCTCCAAAAGTAACCTCTCTTAAATCATTGTCGTTTCCTACACATGTAAAAATGTATTCAGCATCTTTTGCAGCTTCGGCTGGCGTATCAGCTATTTTACCTTTAAATTCGTTAATCCATTTTTCAGCTTTGGATTTTGTTCTGTTAAAAACAGTTACATTATGTCCACCTTTTGATATATAACCAGCCATCGGATAACCCATGACACCAAGACCTATGAAAGCAACATTACAACTCATAATTTTTTAATATGTTTAAAAGTTTAAGTTTAAAAGTAATCGTATTTGGTTTTATATTTACATTTTTTTCTAGTTTTGGACAGAGTTTTTTTCTTGGTCTTTTTAATTCTAGCATACGAGAAGCATTATCTATTACTCAGGGACAATTTGGAACAATTTATGCATCTGCAACATTATTGAGCAGCTTTTTATTAATTTGGGTTGGAAAAAAAATAGATGATATCAATATATATAAATTTGCCTTTTTTGTAACAATACTTCTCTCCTTCTCATGTTTTTTCTTTTCAAAAATTTCTTCAATAACCTTTTTATTTATTGCAATTTTTTTAATGAGATTTTCAGGTCAAGGTATGATGTCCCATACTGCAACAACAACAATCTCCAGATATTTCACAAAATCTAGAGGTAAAGCTTTAAGCACAAGTTGGTTTGGTCTTTCTACTGCTGAATTTATACTACCAGTTTTAATTGTATATTTATTAACTGTAACTTCTTGGCAAAATTTATGGATATATATTTCAGTATTAGTTTTGATATTTCTTCCAATAACCTCTTTTACTTTAGTTAAAAACTTAGATTTTGATTCTAGAGAGAAGACCAACCAAAAAGAATTTAACGAAAAAATAAAACAATGGAAAAGAATAGATGTTCTAAAGGATTACAGATTTTATATAGTTTGTCTGAATATGTTAGCGATGCCATGGATTGCAACTGGCGTTTTTGTTTATCAATCTTTTATTTCAGAGTCTAAAGGGTGGGGCACTTATGTAATTGCCCAATCTTTTATGGTTTACTCAATTTTATCAGTATTAACTCTATTAATTGCAGGATTTTTAATTGATAGATTTACGAGTAGAAAATTACTTATTTTTATGAATATTCCATTATTAATCTCTACGGTAGTTCTAATGTATTTTGATATTTCGTTTTCTGCTTTTATATTTTTAGGTCTAATTGGTATTTCTAATGGACTTGCAAACGTTTTAGGCTCCTCAACCTGGGCAGAAATTTATGGTGTAAGATATATTGGCTCAATTAAAGCTTTAACTACAGCTTTAATGGTTTTTTCTACTGCTTTTGGTACTGCATTATTTGGCTTATTAATAGATGTTGGATTTTCAATTGAACAAATAGCCTTAATATCTTTTATTTATATTGCCTTATCAGCAGTTTTTTTATTGTTTGTTAAAAATAAGCTAAATCCAGAGTATTTATAAAATTCTCCTTGATTTTTCAAACCTCACTGTATAGATACTTCGCATGGCACGAGTTACTGTAGAAGATTGCATAGACAAAGTAGACAGTCCTTACGAGTTAGTTTTGGTAGCTAAAGAAAGAGCAACTCAACTTAATACAGGCGTAGAACCTACTTTAGAAAAAGATAATGATAAAAACACCGTTATCGCTCTTAGAGAAATAGCTGAAGAAAATATAAAAGTTAATGAACTTACTGAAAGCGCTGTTTACAAATTAAGAAAACACGTTGAGCAGATAGATGATGGTGTAGAGGATGATGAAGATGTAGGTGATGATTTTGAAAGTTTATATAAAGGTGAAATTTCAAAAAGCGGAGCACCTATTTTACCATCTAAAAGGGCAAGAAAAACACCTGAAAAAATACAAGTTTCAAATGATGATTTAGCGGAGTTATCTCAAACAGCTAAGCCAGATATCGATACATCAGCACCAGATGAAACAGGAGATCAAGGAGATGTTTCATTAGACGAAGTTACTGAAACAGAAAACCAAGCTTCAGAACAAGAAGCGACGAATGATCCTGAAAACAATCAATAATCAAGAAAATTCCTTTAAAATTTTTTCCCTATGTTCATCTAGATCAGGGATATCTCCTCTAGTTTCTTCATCTTTATAAGAAGACATCTTAATTGGATTCCCAGCTAATTTAAAATCTCCAATTTTTTTGTGAAAGGCTTTAACGATCATGTTTCTTGCCTCAACTTGAGGATTTTCAACAGCTTCTTTTATATTAAATATTGGACCACATGGAATTTTCTCTTTTTCCATATCTTTGACCCATTCTGAAGTAGTTCTAGATGACAATTTGTTTTCAAGAATAGTTTTAAGTTCATCCATATTTACAGCTCTAGATGAATTATCAAAAAATTTAGGATCTTTGCTTATTTCAGGCATTGCTAAAAGTTCGCAAAGTTTTTCAAATAATTTATCGTTTCCAGCAGCTATGATAATGTAACTATCTTTAGTTTTAAAAGCCTCAAATGGTGCGATTGATGGATGACGGGAACCCATAGGTTTGGGTATTTCATTTTTTGCTAAGTAACGAGCAATTGCATTTTCCAAAATTGCTATTTGACAATCAAGCATTGAAACATCTATGTACATTCCCTTGCCGGTCTTTTGTCTATCATAAAGAGCCGCATTTATTCCAATTGCAGTAAATAAACCAGCTGTTATGTCTCCTATTGATGTTCCAACTCTTGTTGGTCCTGAGTTTGGTTGACCAGTTACACTCATTAAACCACCCATACCTTGTACCACCATATCGTAAGCTGGTAATTCTTTAAGAGGTCCAGTTTGTCCAAAACCAGATGCAGATGCATAAATTAATTTTGGATAATTTTTATTTACATCTTTCCAACCGTATCCCCATTTTTCTAAAGTGCCTGGTTTAAAATTTTCGACTAATATATCTGCTTTAGATAAAATTTTATCAAAAATTTTTTTATCTTCCGCATTTTTTAAGTTAAGAGCAATACTTTCTTTACCTCTATTGAGGGACATGAAATAAGCTGAATATTCTTCAATGAATGGTCCAAATTTACGGGAATCATCACCAATTTCTGGAGCTTCAATTTTAATTACTCTCGCGCCAAGATCTGATAAAATCATAGTACAGTAGGGACCAACTAACACTCTTGTTAAATCAACAACTAGTAGGTTTTTTAAAGGTCCATTCATATAATTTTTAACTATTCTGAGTTTTTGACGACTTGACTCTTATTAATAAGTTCACTTTAATTGAATTATTAAAAATAACAATAGAGGGAAAAATAATGTTAAAAAAAATATCTTTATATTTAACTTCATTAGTTTTTGTTTTTACAACTATTGGTTCTGCTTATGCGGTTACGCTAAAAGCAAGTCACCAGTGGCCTGGAACACCAAGAGCTGATGGATCTTTCGACCCGCGTCATGAAATGGTTCAAATCATTGCTGACGAGGTAAAAAAAGCAAATGTTGGAGTAGACATAAGAATTTACCCAGCTAAATCATTATACAAACCTAAAGAACAGTGGAAGCCAATGACGACTGGTCAACTGGATATTTCTGCTTTTCCATTAGCTTATGCATCTAAGTTCCATCCAGAGTTTGATGCTACTCTAATGCCAGGTACAGTTAAAAATCATGATCATGCATTAAGGTTTAATAAAGGACCAATGATGACTGAGATTAAAAAGATCATTAACGATGCAGGTGTGGTAGTTTTATCTGACGCATGGTTAGGTGGTGGTTTTGCTTCAAAGTCAAAATGTATTAAAAATCCTAGTGATGCAAAGGGTCAAGTTATGAGAGCTGCAGGTAAAGCATTTAACCAAATGTTAGAAGCAGCAGGAGCAGGTATACAAAGTATGCCATCATCTGAAATTTACACAGGTTTACAAACAGGTGTATTAACAGGTGCTAACACTAGTTCAGGAAGTTTCGTAAGTTACAAAATTTACGAACAAGTTTCATGCGCAACTCCTCCAGGAAAATTTGGTTTATGGTTTATGTATGAACCAATTTTGATGTCCAAAAAGTCTTTTGATGCTTTAAATTCTAAGCAACAAAAAGCTTTAATGAAAGCTGGAAAAGTAGCTGAGAAATACATGACAGCTCAAGTAGAAAACTTAGACAAAAAGTTTGAAGATGCTTATAAAGCTGCAGGTGTAAAATTAGTATACATGGATGCAAAAGACCATGCTGCGTGGGTAGAGATTGCAAAAAAATCTTCACACAAAGCATTTGCTGATAAAGTTCCAGGTGGCGATAAGCTGATGGAAATGGCTTTAGCAGTTAAATAAAATAATATATAAAGAACCCCTATTTATTCATAATAAATAGGGGTTTTTTTTATGAAAAAAAAATATCTACAAATTTGTGATTTTATAGCTAAGGCTTGTGGTGCTTTCGCAGTATTAGCTTTGCTTTTATCTATTTTGGTCATTGTAGAACTAGTTTTTGAAAGATATTTTTTTCAAAGAGCAATTACCTGGCAAACAGAACTTGTAACTATGCTTTTAGTTGCTTCGACTTTTATAGGAAGTGTATATGTGCTCAGTGAAAAAGCTCACGTTAGCATGGAATGGATTTACGACTTTTTATCAAAAAAAAATATAATTAGACTAAAAATTTTTACATCTTTTTTAAGTTTATTATTTTTCTTAATTTTATTTTATTTTGGATTTATAATGGTGGAGGAAGCCTTTACCAAAAATTATTCAACGGGTACTGTTTGGGATCCCCCTTTGTGGATACCATATTCATCAATGATGATAGGAGCTGTACTAATGATATTACAATATATAGCAGAAATTATAAAACTAACTGACGATAAGGATCAGAATTAATGGACCCATTAATAATAGCTATAATTGTAGCAGTTTTTACTCTAGTGGTGCTTTTTTCTGGAATTCCAATTGCTTTTGGTTTGAGCTTTGTATCAATAGTTCTGCTAGTATCATTTGAGGGTTTTCAAATGTTAGATGTTTTTGCCGAAACATTTTTTGCTGGATTAAACTCATTTGTTTTACTTTCGATACCGATGTTTATTTTGATGGGGATGGCAGTTGCTAATTCTCCAGCTGGTAAAGATTTATATACAGGATTAGACAGATGGCTCTGGAGAGTACCAGGAGGATTGGTTATTTCTAATATAGGGGCTTGCTCAATTTTTGCAGCCCTAAGTGGATCTAGCCCTGCAACTTGTGCAGCGATTGGAACAATGGGTATACCTGAGATGAGGAAAAGAGGGTATTCAGATCAGATTGCAACCGGAACTATTGCAGCTGGTGGAACTCTGGGAGTTTTAATTCCCCCAAGTATTGTTTTAATTGTCTACGGGATCGCAACTGGAACATCAATTGGAAGATTATTTTTATGTGGCCTTGTACCTGGTTTTATGTTGGCTGGTATGTTTGCTATATGGGCACTTATCCATAGTTATTTTATCGACAAAGACGCAGCAAAAGCTTTGAGAAATAGAGTAAAACCCACTTTAAAAGAAAAACTAGAGGTATTGCCTAGGATACTTCCTTTTCTAGCAATCATTGCAGGAGTTTTGTATGTTTTGTATGGTGGAGTAGCAACCCCTTCTGAGGCCTCAGGAGTTGGAGCATTTTTAGTTTTCGTTTTAATAGCTCTTGTTTACAAAATTTATCAGCCTAAAAAAATTTGGAATATTGTTAAAGTTTCAATGAAAGAGAGTGTCATGATAATGTTTATTATCGCTGCTTCTTATCTTTTTGCATTCACTCTCTCACAACTATATGTAACCCAGTCTTTAGCACAAAGTATGGTAGATCTAAGCTCAAATAAGTGGGTCGTTTTTATTTTAATAAATATATTTCTTTTAATTGCAGGTTTCTTCCTGCCACCAGTTGCAGTAATTGTAATGACTTCAGCAATACTATTACCAGTTATCACTACATTAGGTTTCGACCCTTATTGGTTTGCAATTGTGTTTACAATTAATATGGAAATTGGATTAATAACCCCTCCTGTTGGGTTAAATCTTTACATTATTAAAGGAATTACCCCAGACGTCAGTTTGTCAGAAATATTAAAAGGATCTATACCATTTATGATAATAATGGCTTTAGCTATATTGATCTTATGTATTTTTCCTGAGATTGTTACCTGGTTGCCTGATAAAATAATGGGTAAAGACCTTGGATTCTAAAAAAAAAATAAATAGAAAAATTTCAGTTGCTCCAATGATGGATTGCACTGACAGACATGATCGTTTTTTTCTCCGATTAATGAGTAAAAATGTCATGCTCTATACAGAGATGGTCGCAACCAAATCAGCAATTCGTGGAGATAGAAAAAAAATATTATCTTACAGTCCGGTTGAAAAACCTTTAGCTCTACAAGTAGGTGGGTCAGATAAGGATGAATTAGCAGAAGTAGCTAAAATTGCCGAGGATATGGGCTATGATGAAATTAATATTAACCTTGGTTGTCCCAGTAAAAAAGTTCAGAAGAATAAGTTTGGTGCATGTTTAATGAAGGAACCAGAGTTGGTTGCAGAATGTATTAATTCAATGGCAAATGCATGTAAAATTCCTGTCACAGCTAAGACAAGAATTGGTTTTGATAATATAGAGGAATTTGAATATCTAAATAATTTTATTCATAAGATGAGAGATGCCGGTTCAAAAACTTTTATTTTACATGCAAGAAAAGCAATGCTTACAGGTTTATCTCCAAAGCAAAATTTAAATATTCCAAAGCTAAATTATAAAATGGTTTATGATATTAAAAAAGAAAATTCTAATTTGGAAATAATAATAAATGGAGGTATTACGAAAATTGATCAAATTAAAAACCATTTGAATTTTTGTGATGGTGTTATGATAGGAAGATCAATCTATCAAAATCCATATTCTTTGATTGAAATTGAAAAAGAAATTTTTAAAACAAAAAATAACCCAACAAGAGAACAAGTTGTAGAGAAACTGTTAGAATATGCTGATAGAGAAATAAAATTGGGAACTAAGATTAATCATATAATGAGACATACGGTTGGTTTGTATCATGGACAGATTGGTTCAAAAGAGTGGAAAAGGTATTTAAGTGATAATATGATGGCAAGAGACTCAGATTTTCAAAAAACAAAACATATTATGACTATTGTTCAAAATAATGAGAAAGCTATTCAAGCAAACTCATAATGGAAATTTTAGATATTAATGAAATTATAAATCTTTTATTTGTTTTATCTTTGGCAGCATCTATTGCAGGTTTTATGGCTGGATTACTGGGTGTTGGTGGTGGCATCATAATAGTACCTGCACTTTATTACGCTTTTACAGTTTTAGATTTCGATATTGCAACAAGAATGCACCTTTCAGTTGGTACATCGTTAGCAATCATAATTCCAACATCTATAATATCAACCAAAACTCATATGGAGTATGATGCTGTTGATTTTAAGCTAATAAAATCCTTTGGAATTTTTATTTTGTTAGGAGTTATTGGTGGAACATTTTTAGCAGTGAATTTAAAAACACCAGCTTTTATTTTATTTTTTTCCATTATGGCTTTTGTAGTGGGTTTATTTTTTATCTTTTTTAGAGAACAACTTTTAAAAAATCCAAAAATGATATCTGATTCAGCTAAAAATATTTCTGGGGTCATAATAGGTTTTATATCTGTATTATTGGGTATTGGTGGTGGATCATTAATGGTTCCTTTCATGAGAACTTTTGGTTACGATATTAGAAGATCAATAGGCACCGCTGCAGGGGTTGGTTTTCTAATTGCAGTTTTTGGCACTATCACAATGATTACTGGAGGTAAAATTTTGGATAATATTAGCACTCCTTACAGCGTAGGATATGTAAATCTACTTGGCTTTTTAGTTTTTGTACCTGTCACAATGATAATGGCTAGGGTGGGTGCTAGAGCGGTTTATAAAATTGACAAAAAAATTTTAAGTAAAATCTTTGGAACATTTTTAATTGTTGTGTCAATTAGATCTTTTTTTGAATATCTATCTATAAGTTAATTTAATCTGTTCCCCACTTAATCTTGGTCCAGGCTCTTTCGTGAAAATAATAAAAAAATAAAGGAATTATAGATCCAACGCCTAGTATTCCTGCACCAGTAAATGTTCCAGTGTAAACATATCCAAAAATCACCCAATAAACAAAAATTATGAATCGCCAAGAAAAAGTTTTTGCAATTGATCTAATTTTTTTATCAGCCATTAAAAAAAAGAGGTGATTTCAGTCTCCCTCCATCACCTCACATCTGTAATCTTAAATGATTCTTTACAATTTTATGAACACTTAATAGTTGAATCTATTAATTATTAAACTTAAATTTTTTGATCATATTCACCTATTTTTCCTGTTTTCTTAAGTGTCTCGTCTATGAATTTAAAGATATTTAATTTTCTCATGTCTGACGTTGGACTTTCTGTAACCACAACTAATGAAGGTTTATTTGATGAAGCTCTAATTAGACCCCATGAACCATCATCAAAAGAAAATCTCACTCCATTTACAGTTATTATTTCTTTTATTTCCTGATTATCTATTTTTATTTTTTGCTCTTTTATTCTTTGGAATTCATTTACCATTTCATCTACTACACTATATTTTTCCTCATCTGAGCAAAAAGGAGCCATTGTAGGTGATTGGTAAGTGATAGGAAGTTTTTTTATAATTTCACTCATCTTTTTATCCTGATTATTTAACAAATGACAAACCTGAATTGCTGAATTTATACCATCATCATAACCATATCCTAATGGTTGATTGAAAAAAAAATGTCCACTTTTTTCAAATCCAGCTAAGGCTTTCTCATTATGAACTTTTCTTTTTATATGTGAATGACCGGTTTTCCAATATATGGTTTTACATTGATTTCGATTTAAAACTTCATCGGTTGAATAGAGACCAGTTGATTTAACATCTACAATAAATTTTGAATTTTTATGAGTACTTGAGAGATTTCTCGCAATTAATAAACCTATTTTATCTGAAAAAATTTCATTTCCCTCATCATCGATTACTCCTACGCGATCTCCATCTCCATCAAAACCAAAACCTATATCAGCTTTATTATCTTTTACAGATTTTGCAATTGCATGAAGCATTTCTAGATCTTCAGGATTTGGATTGTATTTTGGAAAATTCCAATCTAAATTGCAATCTAGCTCAATCACCTCACATCCTATACCTTTAAGTATATCTGGAGCAAATATACCCGCAGTACCATTACCACATGCAACTACAGCTTTAATTTTTTTATTTATTTTATTTTTGTTTATCAAATCATCTTTATAAATTTTATCAAAATTTTTTATTTGTTTTTGATTTCCGTTTCCCTTAGTAAAATTTTGACCTAAAGTAATTTCTTTAAGTTCTTTCATTTCCTCTGGGGCATGCGTTAATCCCTTTTTGATACCCATTTTTACACCCGTCCAACCATTTTCATTATGACTTGCGGTCACCATTGCAACTGCATCCGCGTCTAAATTAAATTGAGCATAATAAACCATTGGTGATAAAGATAAGCCGACATCTTCTATAAAACATCCAGTTGAAATCAAACCATCTTTGAGTGCAGTTTTTATTTTTTCACTGTATGATCTGTAATCATGTCCAACGATTACCCTAGGGTTATCTTTTTTAGTATGTTTCTTAATCTGTGTTCCAAGTCCCTTGCCTAGATTCGTTATCCCTTGTTCGTTGATGTCTTTTTCAAAGACCCAACGGGCGTCATATTCCCTAAAACCATAGGGGTCTATTTTTAATGATTGAGCCATATTGTTAATTACTTACATTTTTTTGACTTTTATAGTTGAATTATTTTTTCATTGTTCTATAAATGTTCTATTGATTTACTTCTTATATAGTATATTGATACAAAGCGCATACAACATCTAGTTGTTTTCGCAATAATAACATAATAAACTAAAAAATATGAATAAAATACTATCGCAGGCCTTAAAGAAAGCTGTCTCTGAGTATACCCCTACAGTTAAAGAGGTTCCAAAAGGCAATAGACCAGATTTATTTTCATTAAATAATGAAACGGAATTATTTCAAAATGATAGAGGTATAATCATTAAAATTGACAGGTCTCGAGACGCAAAACTAACTGATTTTGGTAAAGCGACTTTAAAGGATAGATACTTAGGACAAAATGAGTCCTACCAAGACTTATTTGCGAGAGTAGCAAGCACATATTCAGACGATAATTTACATGCGCAACGAGTTTATAACTATATAAGTAACTTATGGTTCATGCCAGCAACTCCAGTTTTATCCAACGGAGGTACTAAAAGGGGTTTACCCATTTCATGTTTTCTTAATGAAGCCTCAGATAGTTTAGGAGGCATCCTGGATCTCTGGAGTGAGAATGTTTGGTTAGCTGCTAAAGGTGGAGGTATTGGAAGTTATTGGGGTAATCTAAGATCTATTGGAGAAAAAATAGGAAAAGTTGGAAAAACTTCTGGAATAATTCCTTTTATAAAAGTTATGGACTCTTTAACTATGGCAATTAGCCAAGGTTCTCTTAGAAGAGGCTCAGCTGCATGTTATCTACCGATTGATCATCCTGAGATTGAAGAATTTATTGAAATGAGAAGACCAACAGGTGGTGATCCAAATAGAAAATCTTTAAACTTGCATCACGGTGTCTTAGTTTCAGACGCATTCATGAGAGCGGTTGAAACAGATGAGCAATGGGCACTCAAAAGTCCTGTTGATGGAACTATTCAACAAACTTTATCAGCTAGAAACCTGTGGATTAGATTGTTAACAGCAAGAATAGAAACAGGGGAACCTTATATAATTTATATTGATACTGTTAATAGACAGATCCCTCAACATCACAAATTAGCCAACCTTACAGTCAAGACATCCAATCTGTGCAGTGAGATAACTTTACCTACAGGAATTGATAAGGATGGACATGATAGAACAGCTGTTTGTTGTCTGTCTTCACTGAATTTAGAAAAGTATGATGAGTGGAAAGACGATCCTAATATGATTAATGATGTAATGAGATTTTTAGATAACGTTTTATCTGATTTTATAAATAAAGCACCAGATCAATTTAAAGATGCCAAGTATTCAGCAGAAAGAGAGAGAAGTGTAGGTTTAGGTGTAATGGGTTTCCATTCTTTTTTACAAAAAAATAGAATTCCTCTTGAGTCAGTGATGGCAAAATCTTGGAACAAAAAAATATTTAAACAAATTGATGAACAAGTTAACCAGGCTTCAAAAGATTTAGCTAAAGAAAGAGGTGCATGTCCTGATGCTGCAGAATATGGATTTCAAGAAAGATTTTCGAATAAAACTGCAATAGCTCCGACAGCCTCTATATCAATAATTTGCGGTGGAGCCTCTCCCGGGGTGGAACCTGTTGCTGCTAATAGCTATACTCATAAAACTTTATCGGGATCATTTAATGTTAGAAATAGATATCTTGAAGAGATCTTAGAAAGTCATGGTAAAAACGATGACGAAACCTGGTCTACAATTACAACTAATCAAGGATCTGTTTCACATTTAGATTTTTTAACCGATTTAGAAAAAGATGTCTTTAAAACAGCTTTTGAGCTGAATCAGAAATGGATCATTGAACTAAGCGGTGATCGAACACCTTTTATTTCGCAGGCTCAATCGGTCAATTTATTTTTACCAGCAGACGTTCATAAAAAAGAATTACATAGAATTCATTTTGATGCTTGGAAAAAAGGTTTAAAAAGCCTTTATTACTGTAGATCAAAATCAATTCAAAGAGCTGAAAATATCAATGATGCTAAATCAACGGATGTTACAGCTAATGTATATAAATCCAAAAACAATCAACCAAACCAAGAACCAGAATACGAGGAGTGTTTATCATGTCAGTAACAGAGAAAATTAAAATGCCAAATAAAGAAATAGTTCAGCCAAAAAAAATGGGCTTACTAGTTGAAAATCCAGTTTACAAACCTTTTAGATATCCATGGTGTTATGATGCATGGTTAACTCAACAAAGAATTCATTGGTTACCAGAAGAGGTACCATTAGGGGATGATGTCAGAGATTGGCAAAAAAATCTAACTCAATCCGAAAAAAACTTATTAACTCAAATATTTAGATTTTTTACACAAGCTGATGTTGAAGTAAGTAATTGTTATTTGAGACATTATACAACTGTGTTTAAACCAACTGAAGTTTTAATGATGATGACAGCATTTGCTTCTATGGAGACAGTACATATCGCAGCTTACTCTCATTTATTAGATACAATCGGAATGCCAGAGTCAGAATATTCTGCATTCATGAAGTATAAAGAAATGAAAGATAAATACGACTACATGCAAAATTTTGATATGAGTTCAAAAGAGGACATTGCAAAAACAGTTGCTGTCTTCAGTGCGTTTACTGAAGGTCTTCAACTTTTTGCAAGTTTTGCAATTCTTTTAAATTTCCCAAGACATAACAAGATGAAAGGCATGGGTCAGATAGTTACCTGGTCTGTAAGAGATGAAACTCTTCATTGCAATTCAATGATTAGAATTTTCAAAGAGTTCATAAAAGAAAATCCAGAGATATGGAATGCAAAATTAAAAAAAGAACTTTACGAAGCTTGCAGAACCATCATAGAACACGAAGATGCTTTTATTGATTTAGCTTTTGAAATGGGTCCAATGGAAGGTTTAACTGCAAAAGAAGTTAAAGATTACATTAGATTTATTGGAAACAGAAGATTAGTTCAATTGGGTCTAGAACCTATTTATGATGTTCAGAAAAATCCATTAGGGTGGTTAGACACAATGCTAAATGCTGTTGAACACATGAACTTCTTCGAAGGTCGTGCAACAGAATATTCTAAAGCATCTACACAAGGAACTTGGGTAGAAGCATTTAGTTAATATACAAATTAAGACAAATCTTGAATCAAATAAGCATTTAGAAGTGTTTATAGTAAGGAGAATTTAATAGAAAACAAGATTATGATTGAACAAGTTAGCATTTATTTAACATCAATGATTTTAGGAATAATGTTATTTTTTTCATTTGTAATTGCTCCAGTAGTGTTTACCACCTTAGATGAAGATAACGCTCGAAAGTTTATAAGAAGAATATTTCCTTTCTATTATAATGTTAATCTAGGAATAAGTTTAATCGTTCTGTTAACATTTATACTTTTGAGTAAATTGGGGATTGATTTCTACTTAATATTAGCAATATGTGTTTTATTCGCTACTTCTAACTATCTATTAATGCCATTGATAAATAAGTATAGAGATGAGAAGCAGGATAAAAAATTTAAATACTCACACTTTATATCTGTTGTTATTAATTTCGTGCAGATGATTTTCTTAGTTGTATTGCTTATTTAATATAATCTCTGCTGAATAATTATCTCTGGTTTAAACGAATAACTTTTCTATATTTGCTACCCTTATAGCTTGCGAGAGGTCTTATTAATTTGTTTGCAGCATGTTGCTCAATTATATGAGCTGACCAACCTGTAATTCTTGAAATTACAAAAATTGGTGTAAAGAAATCAGTATCAAAACCCATTAAATGATATGTAGGCCCTGTAGGGTAATCTACATTGGGGTGGATGTTCTTTCTGTCGATCATTACTTTTTCAACTATGTCATAAATTTTCTCAAATTTTTTGTCTTTTTTTATTTTAGCCACTTTTCCAAAATACTCTCTCATTGTAGGAACTCTTGAGTCACCACTTTTGTAAACCCGATGACCAAAACCCATCACAACATCTTTGTTATCTAGAGCTTTATTAATCCATTTTAGAGCATTTTCAGGTTTTTTAATTTTGTTCATCATATGCATTACCTCTTCATTAGCTCCACCATGTAGAGGACCTTTTAAACTTGCGATTGCTCCTGTAATTGCTCCATGAATATCTGATAAACTGCTTGTTATAGTTCTAGCTGTAAAAGTTGATACATTAAAGCTATGCTCGGCATATAAAATTAGTGAGACATCAAAAGCTTTTACTATTTCTTTACTAGGTACTTTTCCGAAACACATATGAAAAAAATTTTCAGAGAAGGAAAGTTTTTTCTTAGGAGGGATGACCTTTTTACCTTTTCTTACTCTATAAAATGCTGCTAAAGCTACGGGTGTTTTAGCAAAAATTCTCATTACTTTTCTCATGTTTGATTTTGGTGAATTGTCCTTTGTCTCTTTGTCTTCAAGACCCATAATACTGACAGCTGTTCTTGCAACATCCATAGGATGAGCCTTTTTTGGAAATTTTTTAATATCATCTAATAGAGTTTTTGACAAATTTCTCTCTTTTCTCTCAATTTTTTCAAAAACTTTTAATTGTTTTTTATTTGGAAGCTCCCCATTTAAAATTAGATAAGCAACTTCCTCAAATTTACATTTTGCACATAAGTCTTGAGCAGCATAACCTCTATAAGTAAGAGAATTTATTTCAGGCATTACTTTTGAAACTTCTGTTTCATCAACAGTAATTCCAAGTAGGCCTTTCTTTATATCATCACTCATTATTCATGACCTTCTGTGGTAAAATTATAAATTTTTTCATCCAAACTATTATATTTTTCATAATCTACAAGATCATATAATCGTTTTCTAGTTTGCATTTTATCAATTATATTATTTTGATGTCCATTTGCATAAATGTCTCTTAAACCATCTTCAACATTTTTCATTGCCAATCTTTGTGTTGTGACTGGATAAATAACTATATTGTACCCAAGATTTTCCAACTCTTTGTAATTTAATAATTTTGTTTTTCCGAATTCAGTCATATTAGCTAATAAATAACATGAAAGTTCTTTTCTAACTTTTTCAAAATCTTTTTCATCGTACAGTGCTTCAGGAAATATAATTTCTGCACCAGCGTCAATATAAGCTTTACATCTATCAATCATTTTATCTATTCCCTCTACACTTTTTGCATCTGATCTTGCAATAATTTTAAAATTTTTATCTTTTTTTGCTGAAACACATTCTTTAATTTTTTTGACCATTGCATCAGTTGATATCAATTCTTTATTATCTAAGTGTCCACATCTTTTTCTCTCGATTTGATCTTCTAAATGAACTCCTGTAATTCCAAATTCCTCAAAAGTTTCTATGGTTTCTTTACACGATTTAAATCCTGTATCTATATCCACAATCGTAGGAAGATTGGTAACCCTAGAAATCAAATAGGATCTAGTGCTAACATCTTGTAATGTAGTTAAACCAATATCTGGAAATCCGAGATCATTTGCCATAACTCCTCCTGAAACATAAACAGCATCGTAACCTATCTCCTCAATCAATTTTGCAGTGAGGGGATTGTAAGCACCAGGTACTCTTAATATCTTTTTAGATTTTAGTTTTTCCGAAAAATCTTTTCTTTTTTGTATTGGTTCTTTCTCAACAAAATGCATTAAAAAATACCTTCTTTTAAATTTCGTTTAATTTTATTTTTATTAACAACAATATTTAATCTATCTAATTGACCAGGTTTCAATTTTTTTAAGTTTTGTACTGTTTTTAAAAATCTTTCTATTTCCTTTTTATTCAATATTCCCTCAGTAAGGGTTAAAAATTTATTAATATAGTTTTTTCTTTTGAAAGGTCGTGAACCGTAAGGATGAGCATCAGCAACACCTTGTTCCTCGGTAATTTTTTTTCCATTTTTAAGAGTTATTTCTACTTTTGCACCAAAAGCTTTTTTTTTGGGATTTGGATCATGGTATCTTTTGGTCCATTTTTTATCTTCATGTGTTTTGATTGTTCTCCATATTCTAATCGTACTTTTTCTTTTTGCCCTAGCTTTCGAATAAGATTTTACATGGTGCCAACTGCCATCTTCTAGCGCTACAGCAAAAATATACATTATTGAGTGATCTAATGTTTCTCTACTAGCATTTGGATCCATTTTTTGAGGATCATTTGCACCAGTACCAATTACAAAATGAGTGTGATGACTGGTATAGATATCTATTTTTCTGACTTGATTTAGATTTGATACTTTCTTTTTAAGTTTTTTAGCAAGATCAATTAATGCCTGGGATTGATATTCAGCAGAATATTCTTTTGTGTAAGTCTCCAGTATAGCTCTTTTAGTCTCATTTTTTTTTGGAAGCGGAACTTTATATGATGCTTTTTTTCCATCCAAAATTCTAGCTATAACACTATCTTCACCCTCATAAATTGGACTTGGTGCACCTTCACCACGCATAACTCTATCAACAGCTTCAATCGCAAGTTTCCCAGCATGAGCTGGAGCATAAGCTTTCCAACTAGAGATTTCACCTTTTCTAGACTGTCTAGTTGAAATGGTTGTGTGTAAAGCTTGCTGTACTGCTTGATAAATTGTTTCTGTACTTAATCTTAACATCGATCCAATTCCAGCAGCAACGCTTGGTCCTAAGTGAGCAATGTGGTCTACTTTATGTTTATGTAAACAAATTCCTTTTACTAGATTAACTTGAACTTCATAGGCAGTAATTATCCCTCTTAAAAGATCAAGCCCGCTTTTTTTATTTTGTTGTGCAACACTTATAAGAGGAGGAATATTGTCACCAGGATGACTGTAATCAGCTGCTAAAAATGTATCATGAAAATCAAGTTCTCTTACAGCTGTTCCATTACTCCATGCAGCCCACTCACAATCAAATTTTAATTTATTATTGACCCCAAATAATGTTGCACCATTTTTTCTAAAATGCTTTAAGGCCATTTCTCTCGATGAAATAACCGAACGTCTATTTAAAGAAGCTATTGCAACTGAAGCATTATCAATAATTCTATTAATCACCATTTCTATTGCTTCCTTATCTAATTTTGCATTATCGCTAGCAATCTCCGCAATTTTCCAAGCCAATTGTTTTTTTTTGGGTAAATGAATTTTAGATGGAAAAACTTTTACGTTGTGTATGATCAAAATAACTCCTAATAAAAAACTGTTCTAATAGTTAAAAAAAAATAATCAATATTAAAGATATTTTGTTACAATTTTTTCGATATTAGTGAAGTCTTTTATTAAGTGATTATGGTAAATTTCAGTTGTATTTTTTTCAGTATATCCATCTTCCATTAAAATGACTGGAATTTTAGCTGCTTTAGCGGCATTAGCATCAGACTCACTATCACCAATCATTAAAGTTTTTTTTAGATCTCCATCTAATATCTCAACTACTGACGTTAAGTGTCTTGGATCAGGTTTACAATAATCAAATGTGTTGTGACCAGCTACATATTCAAAAAAATCGTAAATCCCAATTTTTTTTAAAAGATCTACTGCTAAATGCTCAGTCTTATTAGTACAGACAGCCATTGATATATTTTTATTTTTACACCAAACCAAAAACTCTTTTACACCATTTATTAAAGTACTTTTGTTAAGAATATTTTTTCCGTAATAATTGATGAATTCTTTAGTCATATTATCTTTAATTTTTTTATCTTGAACCTTACCAAATTCTTTTTTAGCTTGACCCCAAATTGATCTTCCTATTAGAGCACCAGCTCCTTGCCCAACCAATTCTCTAATTTCTTCGGTTGTTTTAGTTTGATAACCAAATTTTTTCATTACGTGATTATGAGCCATCATTAAATCTGGAGCAGTGTCAATTAGGGTGCCATCTAAATCAAAAAGTATTGTGTAAATTTGTTTCATTATTTAAAGTATTTTTAAGAAATATTTTGTGAATTAAGAAAGATATATACTTAATATAAATAATTTTCTATATGAAACAATTAAATTTATCAAAGACACAAGATTTACTTAGGAAGAAATTTCTAAAATCTGGAGTGAAAATGATTGCGCCAGATACGATATATTTTTCGAAAGATACTAAAGTTGGAAAAAATGTGACGATAGAACCATATGTAGTTATTGGATCAAAAGTAAAAATTGGAAATGGTGTAAATATAAAATCTTTTACTCATTTAGAAGATTGTAAAATAGAGAACAAAGCAGAGATAGGACCTTACGCAAGAATAAGACCAGGTACAATTTTAAAAGAAGGAGCCAAGGTTGGCAATTTTGTAGAAATTAAAAAAAGCACAGTTGGGAAAAAATCCAAAGTGAGTCATCTAACTTATATTGGTGATACTTCGATTGGTAAATCTGTTAATGTTGGAGCAGGGACTATTACATGCAATTACGATGGAGTCAGAAAGAACAAAACTAAAATAAAAGATAAAGTATTTATAGGTTCTAACTCTTCTTTAGTAGCTCCATTAACAGTTGGAGAAAGTAGTATAATTGGTGCTGGATCTGTAATTACCAGAAGTGTTAGTAAAAAATCTTTAGCCTTAACTAGAAGTCAACAATTAGAAGTAAAAAATTATAAAAGAAAATCTAAGTAATTATGTGTGGAATAATTGGAATAAATAGTAATAGACCTGTCTCATCAACAATAATCAGCTCATTGAAAAAATTAGAATATAGAGGATATGACTCTGCAGGAATTGCAACACTTTCAGATAATGAAATTAATGAAGTTAAATCAGAGGGTAGAGTAGATAAACTTGAAAATAATTCATTGATTAAAAATATGGCAGGAACTATCGGTATAGGTCATGTTCGTTGGGCAACTCATGGCTTACCAAACAGTATAAATGCTCATCCACATTCGTCACAAAATGTTTCTGTAGTCCACAACGGAATAATTGAAAATTCAACTCAATTGAAAAAATTTTTAGTCAACAAAGGTCATAAATTTAAATCACAAACCGATACAGAGGTAATAGTTCATTTGCTCTCTGAAAATTTAAGGACTGATAATATTGTTAACTCAGTTCAAAAAACTCTAAAATCTCTTCACGGAAGTTTTGCGCTTGGAATAATATTTAAAGATCAGCCTGATTTAATTGTAGGCGCAAGAAGGGGATCACCTTTAGCCGTAGGATATGGTCCAAATGAAAATTATTTAGGCTCAGATTCTTATGCATTAAAAGCAATGACTAATAAGATTACTTATCTTAATGATGGTGAATTTTGTATGATTAAAAAAGATCATGTTGAATTCTTTAGTGAGGATGGAACTAAGATAAATAAAAAAGTTTTAGAGTTATCTTCGGAAGAGCAAAAATATGATAAGGGAGATTATAAACATTTTATGGCTAAAGAAATCGAAGAACAGCCATCAACATTAAAAAATGGTATCAATGAATATGTAGACACTTCAAATAATGACATAAATATTCTTAATTTTCCCTGGAAATCGGATGAGATTTCGAGAATAACTTTAATTGGTTGTGGCACAGCTTATCATTCTTGCTTATTAGCTAAATATTGGTTTGAAGAACTAACTTCATTAGATGTCAATGTTGATATAGCTTCAGAATTTAGGTACAGAAATAATAGATTCAAGAAGGATTCTTTATATGTTTTTGTGTCACAATCTGGTGAAACAGCTGATACCTATGCAGCTTTAGATTTGTGCAATCAAAATGACATGAAGACCTGTGCTGTTGTAAATGTAGTTGAAAGTTCAATTGCCAGAGACTCTAAATTTGTTTTACCAATACATTGTGGCACTGAAATAGGTGTTGCTTCAACTAAAGCATTTTTAGGACAATTATTAATACTGTATATTCTTAGCTTAAAACTTGGATTATTGAGAAACGATTTGATGAAAGAAACTTTTGATCAAAAACTTAAAGATCTTCTTTCCTTACCAAAATTAGCAGAAAAGACTTTAATGACAGATAATAAAATTCAATCAATATCAAATATCTTTAACAAAGCAAAAGGCTCAATGTTTTTAGGAAGAGGTTTTTCTTTTCCAATAGCACTAGAAGGAGCATTAAAATTGAAAGAATTATCTTACATTCATGCTGAAGGTTATCCTGCAGGAGAAATGAAACATGGACCACTAGCGCTAATTGAAGAGGGGATGCCAGTAGTTGTTTTAGCGCCTAGAGATAGCTATTATAAAAAAACAATTTCTAATATGCAGGAAGTCATTGCTAGAGGAGCAAAAGTTTTATTGGTAACGAATAAAAGTGAGGAAGAAGTACTTTCTGAAAATATCTGGGAAAAAATAGAAGTCGAAAGTTCTAACGAAGATCTTTTGCCTTTCCTTTTAACAATACCTTTACAAAAATTGGCTTATTATTCAGCACTTAAAAAGGGATTTGATATAGATAAACCGCGGAATTTAGCCAAATCAGTAACCGTTGAATAATAAAAAAACTCTGGTACAACAATCTTGAGTTGAACATGAAAAATTGGAAAGTAAACAGCTGGAGAAAGTATCCTGTCAAACACATACCTACGTATGATGATGAGGGAGAGCTTAATAGTGTCTTAAATAAATTAAAAACATTTCCACCACTTGTATTTGCGGGTGAAACGAGACATCTTAAAGATCAATTAGCTAAAGTAGTTGATGGTAAAGCTTTTTTATTACAAGGAGGAGACTGTGCAGAGAGTTTTGCAGAGTTTCATCCTGACAATATTAGAGATACTTTTAAAGTGATTTTACAAATGGCCTTGGTGATGACGTACTCAGCATCTTTACCAATTGTAAAACTCGGAAGAATAGCTGGACAGTTTTCTAAACCAAGAAGTGCCCCAACAGAAAAACAAGGAAATATAGAATTACCAAGTTATTTAGGTGATAATATTAACGCAATAGATTTTAACGAAAAAGCTAGAAGACCAGACCCAAAAAGAATGTATAAAGCATACTCTCAATCAGCTTCAACTCTTAATCTTTTAAGAGCATTTTCTAAAGGTGGTTTTGCTGATTTAAATAAAGTTCATTTATGGAACCTAGACTATATTAAAAAAAGTCCTCAAGCGAAAAAATTTAAAGACTTGGAGGATAAAATTGCTGACGCATTAGCATTTATGGATGCTTGTGGAATAACTTCAGATTTTAATAATAGATTATATACTGTTAATTTTTGGACATCACATGAAGCATTACATTTACCATTTGAAGAAAGCATGACAAGAGTAGACTCTACCACAGGTGAGTACCATGATACATCTGCTCATTTTGTTTGGATTGGTGACAGAACAAGACAGTTAGACGGTGGGCACGTTGAATTTTGTAAAGGTATAGAAAATCCAATTGGAATAAAGTGTGGTCCTACTTCTAAACCTGATGAGATTACAAAGATCTGTGAAGTATTAAATCCAAAAAATGAAAAAGGTAAAATCACTTTAATTTCAAGATTTGGTCATCAAAATGTTGAAAAGTTTTTACCGAAATTAATTAGACGAATTAGAAAAGAGGGACTTAATGTTATTTGGTCATGCGATCCGATGCATGGAAATACTATTGCATCTACAACTGGATTTAAAACTAGACCTTTCAACAATGTAGTAAATGAGGTTAAAAATGTTTTTGGTGTACATCAATCCGAAGGATCTTATGCGGGAGGCTTGCACGTAGAAATGACTGGTCAAGATGTGACAGAATGTACTGGTGGTGCAAGAAAAATATCTGATGCTGACTTATCTAGCAGGTATCATACACATTGTGATCCAAGACTAAATTCAGATCAAGCTTTAGAACTGGCTTTTTTAATTTCTGATGAGATTAAAAAGAATAGCAGCTATTCTAAAAATGCTATTCAAGCGGCATCTTAGGGTATTGCTTTATATATAGAGATTATTAAATTATCTACATGAGTCCTAAAGAAAAAATAAAATTTATATCAAATTGGATTAAATCTTATGCGGAAGGAATGCCTTCAAAAGCACAGTCTTTAGTAATTGGTATTTCTGGAGGAATAGACTCCTCTGTATCAAGTACATTGAGTGCTATGACAGGCTTAAAAACAATAGTTCTTACAATGCCAATAAAACAATTAGAAAATCAACATGATTTAAGTTTAAAACATCAAAATTGGCTAGTGAAGAACTTTGCAAATGTTGAAGCTCACACAATTAGCTTGGATAAATTATTTGAAACTTTCTCTTTAACACTAGGTAAGTTTGATAATGAACATGGTTTTGCAAATTCTAGAGCAAGATTGAGAATGACAACACTTTATCAAGTAGCAGCAGCAAACAAAGGTATAGTTGTAGGTACTGGTAATAAGGTAGAGGACTTTGGTGTTGGATTTTATACGAAATATGGAGATGGTGGAGTAGATATTTCACCAATAGCAGATTGTAACAAAACTGAAGTTTGGGAATTAGGCAAAGAATTGGGAATATTAAAAGAAATTATTGATGCACCTCCAACAGATGGTCTATGGGACGATGGACGTACAGATGAAGGTCAACTTGGTTTCAGTTATAATGAACTAGAAGATGCAATGACTAATCCCGACTCACCTCACAAAGCTAAATACGAAAAAATTAGAAAACAAAATTTGCATAAAATGGACCCTATTCCTGTATGCAAAATTCCTAGTTAATCAATTCGATTAACAAATCATCAAATAAGGTATATTTCTTAATCAGCAGATATGGATATTTTTTTAACAAATAATTTAAGCAATAAAAAAGAACAATTTGTTCCAAAAGAAAAAAAAAATGTTGGAATGTATGTTTGTGGACCTACGGTTTATGATGATCCTCATATAGGAAATGCTAGACCATTAGTAATATTTGATATTTTATTTAAATTATTAAAAAATGAATTTCCATTAGTTACTTACGTAAGAAATATAACAGATATTGATGACAAAATAATTAAATCATCAAAAGAGCAAAATATTTCTACAAAAGTGTTAACCGAAAAAGTAACAAGAAGTTTTTTAGATGATTGTAAATTTTTAAATTGCGATAATCCCACTCATCAGCCAAAAGCAACCGAACACATTGATCTTATGATTGAAATGATTGATGGTTTAATTAAAAAAGGATTTGCATATGAGAATAAAAAACATGTTTATTTTGAGGTCAAAAAATTTTCTGATTACGGAAAATTATCAAATAAAAATTTAGAAGATTTAGTTGCTGGGTCCAGAGTTGAAATTAGTGAAAATAAAAAAAATTCAGAGGACTTTGTTTTATGGAAACCGTCAAACAATGATGAACCTGCTTGGAATTCACCTTGGGGCAATGGCAGGCCAGGTTGGCATCTAGAATGTTCAGCTATGTCAAAAAAATTTTTAGGTAACGAATTTGATATTCATGGTGGAGGTATAGACCTAATTTTCCCCCATCACGAAAATGAAATAGCCCAATCTAGATGTGCTAACGACACAAAAGTTTTTGCAAATTATTGGGTCCACAATGCATTTATTACAATGTCTAATGAAAAAATGGCCAAATCTCAAGGCAACATTCTTAAGATAAAAGACTTTAGAAATAAGATTAGCGGCCAAATAATTAGATTAGCTTTAATGAGTGCACACTATAAACAACCATTGGATTGGAACGATAAATTATTAAGTGATTGTGAAAGTACTTTAGATAAATGGTATAAAGTATATTCGTCTAATTTAAAACCTGTCAAAGTTTCAGATGAAATTTTAAAACCATTATATGAAGATTTAAATACCCCAGGATACATTGCCCATCTTCATAAATTATATGAAAAGGCTAATAAAGGTGAAAACATAGACTTATTTGTTTCAGCATGTAAATTTATTGGTTTGATGAATGAAACCAGTGAACAATGGAATGAGTTTAAAAAAAATAAAGTATCTATCACTGAGTCTGAAGTTGAAAATTTGATTAGTCTAAGAAATAAAGCAAGAGAAAATAAGAATTATATAGAAGCTGATAGAATTAGAGATGATCTCTTAGACAAAGGTGTTTTAATAGAGGACAAAGATGGTAAAACACTTTGGAAATTTAAATGAGCAAAGAAAGATTATACATATTTGATACAACTCTTAGAGATGGAGCTCAAACACAAGGTGTTGACTTTTCTTTAGAAGATAAAGAAAAAATCGCCTCAACTTTAGATAATCTGGGCGTGGATTATATAGAGGCAGGGTGGCCTGGAGCTAATCCAACTGATACAGAATTTTTTCAAAAGAAACATAATTTTAAGAACTCGAAACTAACTTCTTTTGGTATGACTAAAAAATCAGGACGAAGTGCAGAAAATGATACTGGTTTGTCAGCAATTATGAATTCAAGCACCTCTGCTGTATGTTTGGTTGGCAAGTCTTGGGATTTTCATGTTGATATTGCTTTGGGAGTAACAAATGAAGAGAATTTAAATAACATTGCTGAGAGTGCTAAACATTTTGTTAAGGCAAAAAAAGAATTTATGTTTGATGCAGAGCATTTTTTTGATGGTTACAAAGCAAATCCAAAATATGCAGTTTCCTGTTTAAAAGCTGCTTATGATCATGGTGCAAGGTGGGTAATACTCTGTGATACTAATGGAGGAACACTTCCACATGAAGTTACACGGATAGTCAGTGAAGTTACAAAAATAATACCAGGAAAAAACTTAGGAATTCACGCTCATAATGATACTGGTAATGCAGTTGCTAACTCATTAGCAGCAGTATTATCTGGTGTCCGACAAATTCAAGGTACGATAAATGGATTAGGTGAGAGATGTGGAAATGCGAATTTGATATCATTGATACCAACATTTTTTTTAAAGAAAGATTTTTCATCTCAATTTGAAATTGGAATAAAATCAGAAAACATTAAAAATCTTACAGATTGTTCCAGACTTTTAGATGAAATATTAAATAGAAAACCTAACCAACATTTACCTTACGTAGGTGCTGCAGCTTTTTCACACAAAGGGGGATTACATGTATCTGCTGTACAAAAAGATCCAAAAACTTATGAACACATCAATCCAGAAGAAGTTGGTAACACAAGAAATATTGTTGTCTCTGATCAATCAGGAAAATCAAATATAATTTCAAGACTTAAAAGCATCAAAATTGATATCCAAGAAAATGATCCAAAAATAAAAAAATTATTAAATGAGGTAAAAGATAGAGAATTTATTGGTTACAGCTATGATGGTGCCGATGCATCCTTTGAATTGTTAGCTAGAAGAATTATTGGTGAAATACCAAGATATATATCTATTAATGAATATGACGTTTCAGTGAAAAAAGATAAGTCTGGTGAAATCATTTCTTCTGCAAAAGCTCAATTGGAAGTTGATGGAGAAAAAATTATGTGCGAAGGAGAGGGTAACGGTCCAGTAAATGCTTTAGATAATGCGATAAGACAAAACGTTGATAGACTAGCAAAATATTCGAAATATTTAAAAGATTTGAAGCTAGTGGACTATAAAGTTAGAATCTTAAATACCGGCACTGAAGCTGTAACAAGGGTATCAATTGAAAGTACAGACTCCCAAGGAAAAAATTGGTTTACTATTGGTGTATCCACAAACATTATCGATGCTTCGTTTAAAGCATTAATTGATAGTTTAGATTATAAATTATTTAAGGATAATGCACCTGCAAGTAAATAAATGAGTAAAAATAATATCTCATTTATCCTTCATAAGCCTCAATTATCAGAAAATATTGGCGCATGTGCAAGAGCAATTAAAAACTTTAATTTTAAGAAATTAGTTTTGATTAATCCAAAACCTATTTTCCCAAATGATAAAATTTTAGCCACCTCAGTAAATGCCAAAGATATTATTAAACAAAGTAAAAAGTATGAAAACTTAGAGGAAGCTGTTAGCCAAATTGATATTGTTATTGCTACTTCTGCGAGATTTAGAAATAAAAATATTAAACATATAAATTTAGATGATTTAAAAAAGATCAATTTTAAAAAGAAAATTGGATTTTTATTTGGTTCAGAGGCATCAGGCCTGTCAAATGATGAGATCAGCTATGCAAGTTATACTTTGCATATTCCCACAAATCCTGATTTTAAATCTTTGAATTTATCTCATAGTTTAATTATAATTGCTCATTATGTAGCCAGTATTATTAAACTTAAAGATATTCCATTTAAAAAATCCAAAAAAATTAAGTCAGCAAGCAAAAAAGAAATTCAATTAATGTTAAGTCTTTGTGTTAAAAATTTAGATGAAATAAATTTCTTTAGGCCCAAAGAAAAGAGACCCAAAATGCTTGAGAACCTGAGAAATATTTTTTACAAAATGGATTTATCTGTTAAAGAAACACGTATTTTATCAGGAGTATTTGCAAGTTTAGGCAAAAAACGTTGATTGACAAAACAAAGAGTGAGTCTATAAAACCCAATATTAAATGACTAAAAGATTAAACTCTAAACATAAAGTTGATAGAAGATTAAAAGTTAACCTTTGGGGAAGACCTAAAAGTCCTTTTAACAAAAGAGCCTATGGCCCAGGACAGCATGGGCAGACAAAGCCATCCAAACCATCAGATTACGGAATTCAGTTACAAGCAAAACAAAAACTTAAAGCTTATTATGGAAATATAAATGAAAGACAATTTAGAAATATTTACAAAAAAGCATCTATGCTTAAAGGTGATACAAGTGAAAATCTTATCGGTCTTTTGGAAAGAAGATTAGACGCTGTTATTTATAGAGCCAAATTTTCAACAACGATCTTTTCTGCAAGACAACTTATTAATCACGGTCATGTAAAGGTTAATGGAAAAAAAGTGAATATTTCAAGCTATTTAGTGAGAGAAGAGGACATAATAGAAATAAGAGATAAATCAAAACAACTTGCTATAATTGATATTGCTTTAGCTAGTAAAGAAAGAGAAACACCAGAATATATTCAACTTGATCAAAAAAATAAAAAATTTAAGTTTGTAAGAATTCCAAAATTTGACGAAGTTCCTTACCCAATAGTAATGGAACCAAATTTAGTAATTGAATATTATTCTAGATAACAAATTGATTAAAAGAACATCAAAAGATTATATACAATCAATTCTTTCTAAAAAAAGTGATTGGAAGATCTTGGATATTGGCTGTGGATATTCAGCCAACATTTTTGCTACAACAATTTGCGATATCCAAGATTTATCTGAATTTTATAAAGAAAAAAATTTTATAAAACTAAACAGCAAAAATTTACCTTTTAAAGACAAAGAATTTGACTTTGTAATTGCAAGTCACGTTCTAGAACATGTAAAAGATTTCAAATTTTTTATAAATGAGTTAGAAAGGGTTTCTAGTAGAGGTTATATAGAATTACCAACAAAATTAGAGGACAATTTAGTTTTTGAAAACAAAAAAGATCACCTATGGCATATGGATTTTAATGATGTAGATTCTAAATTAATAATCTCAAAAAAGTTGCAATTTGTCGAACCAGTATTAACTGTGTCTATGGCACATAAATTAAGAAAAAATTTTAAAAATAGTTTTATTCTGGAGCTTTATTGGGAAAACGAGATAGATTACGATTTTGCTAATGAAGATTTAAATTACGATAAATTCAGTTTAATAACGTTTTTTAGAAAATTTTTTTCAAAAAAAATAAGATCAATTTTAAATTAAGCTTTTTTTATATTTATACCTTTATCTAAGAGTATTTTTTTCAACTCTCCATTTTCATACATTTCTTTTACAATATCACAACCACCAACAAATTCTTTTTTTACATATAGTTGTGGGATCGTAGGCCAATCACTGAAAACCTTTATTCCCTCTCGAATTGATTGATCATCAAGAACATTTATACCTTTATAATTAACTTCTAAAATTTTAAGAATATTAGATACTGCCATAGAGAAACCACATTGCGGTGCATCAGGAGTACCTTTCATAAATAAACATACGTCGTTATTATCTATATAATTTTGAATTTCACTTTTTATTTTTTCTTCCATTATTGTTCCTTTGTTTTAATAGCGAGCGCATGCAATTCATTTCCCATTTTACCTTTTAATGAATTGTAAACCATTTTATGCTGCTCTATTTTGCTTTTTCCTGCAAAGTGAGAAGACATTACTGTAGCAGAATAATGATTACCATCACCAGCAAGGTCTTGTATTTCTACAACTGCATCAGGCATAGCTTCTTTAATATAATTTTCTATTTCTTTTAAATCCATTGCCATAAAATTAAACCATATAGTCCTTAAGCCAATTAGTATTATAAGATTTTAATTCGTCAATTGTTACTTTCGTCTTTTGATTAATTATCATCTCTTTATCTATTATTTTGCCTATATGATCATAATGGACTGAATTTTTGTCTAAAATTTTAATTACATCATTCAAATTATCTGAACTAACCTCGATTAAATATCTCCCCTGATCCTCTGCAAAAAAATATTCAATTTCATTAATTAAAGATTTAGGAATTTTTAAATCAATACCTTTATTACCTTTAATGCACATTTTACTAATCGCAGTAATAATTCCTCCTAATGATACGTCATGAGCACTTTTAATATAATTTTTTTCAATGAGATTTAATAAAGTTTCACCATTATTTTTTTCGTTAAATAAATTTACTTCTGGAGGAGGTCCATTATTTTCATTTAATATTATTCTCGCAAATAAACTTTGATCAATGTGACCTTCAGTTTTACCTAATACTAAAACCACATTACCAGTATTTTTTAGATCCATAGTGATCATCTTTTTGTAATCTTTAATTAAACCAACCCCGCCTATAGACGGTGTTGGTTTAATACCAATTTCTTTTGTTTGATTGTAAAAAGATACATTTCCTGAGACGACAGGATATTCTAAATACTTGCATGCCTCACCAATACCTTGAACACATTCTACGAATTCACCCATGTTTTCTTCTTTCTCAGGACTCCCAAAATTTAAACAATTTGTTATGGCAACTGGTTTAGCACCAACAGAGATTAAATTTCTCCAAGTTTCACACACCACTTGTTTTCCACCTGTTAATGGATGAGCCCAGCAGTATGTTGCTGAGGAGTCGACAGTTGCAGCCACAGCTTTATCAGAACCATGTACTCTAACTACTCCAGCATCACCCCCAGGTTTTTGTATTGTATCACCCATTACAGTATGATCGTATTGTTGCCAAATCCACTCTTTGCTACAAACATTAGGACTGGATAATATTTTTTTTAATGTATCTTTAATTTTTAAATTATTTATCTTTTTTTTATCAAGTTTTATTTTTTTTGGTAACTTCGACTTTTTCCATTTCCGATCGTACAGTGGAGAATTTTCAACCAAGGTGTTTACAGGTATTTTAGCAACTAATTCTTTATCAAAAAATAATTCTATATTTTTTGTGTCTGTTGTTTTTCCAATAACAGCAAAGTCCAAATTCCATTTATCAAATATTTTTTTTGCTAATTCTTCTTTGCCATTTTCAAGAACAATCAACATTCTTTCTTGACTTTCGGATAACATGATTTCATAAGGTGTCATTTTTGTTTCTCTACATGGAACTTTATTCAAATTAATTTCTACACCTAAATTTCCCTTAGACGCCATTTCTATGCTTGATGATGTAAGACCAGCAGCCCCCATATCTTGAATAGCGATGATAGAGTCTCCAGCCATTAGTTCTAAACAAGCCTCTAAAAGAAGTTTTTCGGTAAAAGGATCTCCCACTTGAACAGTAGGTTTTTTTTCCTCTATTTTGTCGTCAAAACTTGCAGACGCCATGCTTGCTCCATGTATTCCATCTCTTCCAGTTTTTGAACCAACGTAGATTACAGGTTTATTTAAACCTGCAGCTTTTGAGTAAAATATTTTATTTTTTTTTACCAAACCCAAAGTCATCGCATTAACTAAAATATTACCATTATAAGATCTATCAAAAGAAGTTTGTCCTGCAATTGTAGGTACACCCATACAATTGCCATAACCACCAATCCCATGAACAACTCCTCTTAAAAGATTTTTTGTTTTTTTGTGTTGTGTAGATCCAAAATGTATTGAATTTAAATTAGCAATCGGTCTCGCACCCATTGTAAAAACATCTCTCATAATTCCACCAACACCAGTTGCTGCTCCTTGGTAAGGCTCAATAAAAGATGGGTGGTTGTGGCTTTCAATTTTAAATACTATTGCGTCGCCATCTTCAATATCAATTACGCCAGCATTCTCACCAGGTCCTTGAATAACTTTTTTTCCTTTAGTAGGTAATTTTTTTAAATGAAGTCGGGAAGATTTATAAGAACAATGTTCATTCCACATTGCTGAAAAAATACCTAGCTCCGTTAAATTTGGTGTTCTTTTTAAAAGTTTACATATTTTCTTAAATTCATCTGCTTTAAGTCCATGTTCTATCGCAATTTTTTCACTAACAAGCATTATTTAATATTGTTGATTAAGTTTTTGAAAAATAAAGATCCATCTTCTCCAGATAAACTTTGATCGATCATTCTTTCTGGATGAGGCATCATTCCTAAAACATTTTTTTCCTTATTAAAAATTCCAGCAATATTTTTTATAGAACCATTTGGATTAAATTCGTCTTCTGTTTTACCTTGATTATTACAATAGTAAATTGCGACTTGGTTATTATCTTCAATTTCTTTAAGTTGATCTTTGGTACAAAAATAATTACCTTCATTATGAGCTATATGAAATTCAAAAATATCTTTATCCAGATTTTTAAAATAAGGGTTATCTTTATTGTCTATTTTAATGAATACATTTTTACAAATAAATTCTAAATATTTATTTCTTAATAAAACTCCAGGTACCAAACCTGTCTCAACCAAAATTTGAAAACCGTTACAGACCCCCATAACTAACCCGCCTGATTTTGCAAAATTTATTACAGATTGCATTATTTTAGATTTAGATGCCATACTTCCACATCTAAGATAGTCGCCATAAGAAAACCCACCAGGTAGGACAACTAAATCACTTTTTGGTAATTCAATATCATTATGCCAAACCATTTTATTCTTAAAACCAAACTTCTTTAGCGCAACGTCCATATCTCTATCACAATTTGAACCAGGGAAGGTTATTACAGATGATTTCATTAATTATTGTGTCTCAATAATTTTATAATTTTCAATTACTAGATTAGCTAAAAGTTTTTTACACATATCCTCGACCATTCCTTTAGCTTTGTTAGGGTCATTCTCTTTTACATCAATCTCAAAATACTTTCCTTGTCTAACTTCGTTTACATCTTTAAATCCCATTCCATCTAATGTCTGATGAATTACTTTACCTTGTGGGTCTAAAACATCTTTTTTAAGAGTTATTATTGCTGAAATTTTCATTTACTCTTTTTTTTGACTGATGATAATTTTGTAACATTAACTGCTGACACATTTGATTGTTCGTGAAGAATACCCAATCTTCTTGCAACTTCAGTATAGGCTGGAATTAAATCTCCAAGATCTTTTCTAAATCGGTCTTTATCTAATTTTTTATCAGTAATGGAGTCCCACAATCTGCAGGTGTCTGGGCTAATTTCATCAGCAAGAATTACTTCATTTTTTCCATTAATTTTTAATCTTCCAAATTCCAATTTAAAATCAATCAATTTAATTCCTATACCTCTAAACATTCCAATCATGAAATCATTTATTCTAAAAATCATTTTTTTTACTTTTTCAATTTCTTTTTTATTTGCCCACTCAAAAGCGTAAATATGTTCTTCAGCAATTAGAGGATCTCCAAGCTTATCATCTTTTAAACAATATTCTATTAAGGGTTCTCTTAGGACAGTTCCATCTTCAATCCCAAGTCTTTTTGTCAGTGAACCGGTTGCAACATTTCTAACGATAAATTCAATTGGAATAATTTCAACAAATTTTATTACCTGTTCTCTCATATTCAGCCTTTTAACCAAATGATTTTTGATTCCAATTTGTGATAAGTTTGAGAGAATATGTTCTGAAATTCTGTTATTTAATACCCCTTTACCCTCAATAATAGTTTTTTTTTTATTGTTAAAAGCAGTAGCATCATCTTTAAAATATTGAATGACTAAGTTTTTGTCACTAGTAGAATAAATAATTTTAGCTTTACCCTCATAAATTTTTTTACCTTTTTTCATTAATTAAATACCCTTCTAAAAATTAAGTTCACATTTTTAAAATGTTTAGAATAATTGAAAATAGATTTTAATTTTTTAATTGGTATCTTGCTCATGATATATTTGTCAGTCTGAATGACATTAAACAAATCCAAATTATCAGCAAAACATTTTTTTGCGTAACTTTGAACCATTTTGTATGATTTTTCTCTACTTAATCCAGTTTTAGTTAGTTCAAGCATCAACTCTTGAGAGAAAATTATTCCCTTAGTCAAATTCAAATTTTCTAACATTTTCTTTGGATAAACAATCATATTATCTAAAATATTTGTTAATCTAACTAGAGCAAAATCTGTAGTAATATTAGCATCAGGTCCAATATTCCTCTCAACACTTGAATGAGAAATATCTCTCTCATGCCATAAGGCTATGTTTTCAAGTGCTGGGATTACAGAACTTCTGACCATCCTTGCAAGACCTGTTAGATTTTCACTTAAAATTGGGTTTTTTTTGTGTGGCATAGCAGATGAACCTTTTTGGTTTTTTGAAAAATATTCTTGTAATTCATAAACCTCAGATCTTTGTAAATGCCTTATTTCAATTGCAACTCTTTCAATTGATCCAGCTATTATTGCTAAAATTGAAAAATAAAAAGCATGTCTATCTCTTGGTATTACCTGAGTTGAAATGGGTTCCACTTTTAAACCTAATTTTTTTGCTACATATTTTTCGACGTTAGGACTTACATTCGCAAATGTTCCAACTGCTCCTGATATAGAGCACGTAGAAATTTCATTGATTGCATCAACTAATCTTTTTCTATTTCTCTTAAATTCTGCATAATAAGAAGCTAATTTTAAACCAAATGTAATTGGCTCAGCATGTATTCCGTGACTACGACCCATACAAGGTGTGAATTTGTATTTTCTTGCTTGTTTTTTTAGAACTCTTAAGATTTGATCTAAATCTTTTAAAAGTATTTTACCTGACTGAACAAGCTGAATATTAAAACTTGTATCCAGCACATCAGATGAAGTCATACCAAGATGAAGATATTTTGCTTTCATACCTGATTTTTCAGTTATTGAAGTTAAAAAAGCAATTACATCGTGTTTGACTTGGCTTTCAATTTGATGAATTCTTTTTACATTTATTTTGGCTTTTTTTCTTACAATTGAGGAGACACCTTTCGGAATTTGACCAAATTTCTCCATTGCTTGGGCTGCAGCAATCTCGACGTCTAGCCAAATTTTATATTTATTTTCCTCAGACCAAATATCAGTTAATTCTTTTCGCGAGTATCTTTTAATCATTAATTATAAGTAAGGAGGCTTTGAATAACCTTTAACAGATTCTGTAAAGATTTCATAACCATTTTCTGTTATTCCTACAGTATGTTCAAATTGTGCTGATAAAGATTTATCTTTAGTAACTGCAGTCCATCCATCGTTAAGTAATTTTGTATCAAATTTTCCCGAATTAATCATAGGCTCAATTGTAAATGTCATCCCTGGTTTTATTTCAATTCCACTATTTTTGTTGCCATAATGAAGAATATTTGGTGGCTCATGAAATGTGTTACTAATTCCATGACCACAAAAATCTCTAACAACTGAAAAACCTTTTTCTTCAATATAAGACTGTATTTCATAACCAATATCTCCAAGTTTAATTCCAGGTTTTAAAATTCTAATTGCTTTCATCATTGACTCATAAGTAGCATTGATTAAATTATTTAATTTAATTGGAGTGTTTCCGATGCAAAACATTCTGCTAGTATCACCATAATGTTCATTTATAATAGCAGTAACATCAACATTGACCGCATCTCCATCTTCTAAAATTCTGTCATCTGATGGAATACCATGACAAACAACGTGATTAAGAGAAGTGCATAAAGATTTACTAAAACCTCTATAGTATAATGGTGCGGAATAACCACCATTGTCACGTATAAATTCATACCCGAGTTTATCAATATAAGCGGTTGATATGCCTTCTTTAATATTATCCGCAAGCATATCTAAAGTTTGAGCAGCTAGCTTTCCAGCTATCCTCATTTTTTCAAATTTTTCCAAATAATCACTCATCAATAATTTTTATTTTTTTTTCTATTAAAATTTCTTTTGAACTTATTTTACATCTATAAGCCAAAAAATTTACACCACTATTTTTCGCTATCAAATAATTCTTATAATATTCATTATCAATGTCTCTTGCTATTTTAAATTTCTTCATATTTTGGACCTGAATTAGAAATATTAAATATGATTTATACCCTTTTTTTATGGCATCAATAAGGGTAAGTAAATGTTTTGATCCTCTTGAGGTAATTGCATCTGGAAATTCAGCAGTTTCTTTATCTCTAAAAAGAGTTACATTTTTAACTTCTACAAAAATCTTTTGATTATTCTTCTCTAACAAAAAGTCAAATCTTGTCTCTTTGTCAAAAAAAACTTCAGACTTAATTGTATCACTATTTTTAAGTTCAGATATTAAATTGTTTTCTAATCCGTGATTTACTATTTTGTTTGCTAAATGAGTATTTACGCCAACTAATTTTTTGTTCGCTTTAATTATTTCAAGTCCATATTTTAATTTTCTTTTGGGATCATCATTTTTGTGAAGGTAAACTTCATTTCCTTCTTCAATTAAGCCTTTCATAGAACCAGTATTTGGACAATGCGCGGTAACAATCTTTTTATTTATTTTTACATCTGCAAAAAAACGTTTATATCTTCTGATTAATTTGCCTTTTATTAAAGACTTGGTAAATTTCATATTCAAATTATATATATATAAATGAAAAAAAGCACAAAAGTTAATGCAGCAATATTGATCATCGGTAACGAAATTCTTTCTGGAAGAACACAAGACACGAATACAAGTACATTAGCAACATGGCTTAATTCAATTGGAGTTATAGTTAAAGAAGTAAGAGTTATTCCGGATATAGAAAAAACTATAGTTGATACACTTAATATTCTTAGAAAAGAAAATAATTATGTTTTTACAACTGGTGGTATAGGCCCAACGCATGATGATATTACTGCGCAGTCAGTTTCAAAAGCCTTTGGTTTGGAATATGAAACACATAAAGAGGCATTCAAAATTTTAGAGGCGTATTACAAGCCAGGAGAATTTAATGAGGGCAGACAAAAAATGGTAAAGATGCCAGAAAATGCAAAACTCATTTTAAATCCTACTAGCGGAGCCCCAGGTTTTAGTGTTGAAAATGTTTTCTGTCTTCCAGGGGTGCCCTCGATTTTAAAGTCTATGCTTGGAAGTTTAAAAAACGAGATTGTGGGAGGCGAACCTGTTTTAAGTCACACTATAAGTTTAAAAACAGTCGAAAGTGAAATTGCAAATTCTTTAACAAAAGTTCAAGATCAAAATGCTGATGTGGAGATAGGAAGTTACCCGTTCTTTCATGCAGGTAAACTAGGCGTTTCAATAGTTTTACGATCGGAAAATCAATCTAAAATTGACATTTGTATTTCTCAAGTTTTAAAATTTGTTAAAGAAAAAAATATTGAAATTGTAGAACGATAAATGCTCTACTTTGCTTACGGTAGTAATCTTCACCATTTTCAAATGAAAAAAAGATGTAAAGACAGTATTTTTCTAAAAAAGATCAATTTAAAAAATTTTCGGTTAACCTTTAGAAGTCAATACCGAGCTGCAGATATCGAGCCAAATAAAAATTCTATTGTACCTGGTGGACTATTTGAAATATCTAGAAGTGATGAAAAAAAATTGGATATTTATGAGGATTTTCCAATACTTTATAAAAAGTTTTATTTTATCTTCGAAGGAAAAAAAGTAATGACGTATACAATGGCAAAAAAAACGCCTTTTAGATTTCCTACTGAAAGATACTTAAATGTTATCAAAAGGGGTTATTTAGACTGTAATCTTGATCAAAAATTTTTGAAAAAAGCATTGATTAATTAGATAGCCAAATAGTTTGAAATGGTTCAAGCTTTATTCTTTTATTGGGTAATATACTAATTTTTTGATCAATCAAATTTTTCCAACTAATAAATTTTTTATTTAATATCAGCTTATGAGTTTTTGAAGATAAATTTGTTATACATAAAATAGTTTGTTTTTTATCAATACTTGTTCTTTGAAAACAAAATATTTTAGGACCTATGTTAAGAGTTTTTCTTGAAGCATTTGGGTGAAATGCTTTCTGTCTCATTTTTATATTTAAAAGATTTGTTAAATTTTTATAAAAAATACTTTGTTTAGATTTTGAGTTTTTAAGATGATTTAAAATAATATTCTCATTCCACCGGTATCGATTTATATCTCTATTGTTTCCAGTTATTATATATTTTGCCTCATCATTAGATGTGCCAAATAAAGAATTAAAATATATTGCTGGAACACCTTCAAATGAAATCATTATCGCGTGAGCTGAAATGTATCTTTCAAAATAGAACTTACCGTCTTTATCAAAATCTGACTTTTTTAAAGCATTAAAAACTGTAATATTTGCTTCGTAAACTTTTTTAGATTTGTTTTTAATTTTTCTGTAAGAAAATTTTGAACCATTTTTTTTTAATCTGTTTAATAAATTTTTTATTGTTTTTTTGCTAAAAATTCCCTCAGCTGGTCTCATTCCTATACCATCATGGGAAGCAATAAAGTTTAGATAATTATTACCTGGTTTTGTTGAAGGTAATTTTTTACTCCATTTCGTTAAATAGGAGCTATTTTCAAATAAAAAGGCGTGAATTAATAACGGGGCTAAAGAAAAATTATAAATCCAATTAGCTTCATCTTTATTTCCAAAATAACTTAAATTTTCTTTTTCTGGTAAATTTGTTTCAGTTACCAAGATTGATTTCACATTCAAAAAACTACAAATTAGTCTGAAAAGTTTTATTATTTCATGAGTTTGCTTTAAGTTAATACATTTAGTTCCATTTTCTTTCCAAAGATAAGCAATTGCATCTAACCTAAAAATTGTAACACCGTGATTTAGAAGATTTATCATTATCTTAATAAATCGTAATAAAACTGCAGGATTTTTAAAATTTAAGTCTAGTTGATCAGGACTGAAAGTTCTCCATAGGTATTCTGTCTTTTTAAAGATATTAATTTTTTTTAGTAATTCATGATCTCTAGGCCTTACAACTTTAGACGCATTAAATTTTGAATTAACCGTTAAAAAATAGTCCTTACCTGGTTTTTTTTCCTTTAAAAAATTTCTAAACCACAAACCTCTAGCAGACGAATGATTAATTACTATATCAGCCATTACATCATTTTTTTTTGCAAAATTTGAAAGATCTGACCACTTACCAATTCTACTCTCAATTTTATAATGATCCTTTACAGCAAAACCACTGTCACTACTTGATGGATAAAATGGTAGAAAGTGAACAGTATTAAAATAATTTTTTAATTTTTTGTGGTAAAAATTTTGAAAGCCTTTTATTTGGTATTTCTGTTTACTGTTAAAAACACTATCTCCATAGCAAATTACAATTGAGGTTTTTTCAGAAATTAACTTATTTTTTTTTTTGTTATTTTTATTAAATTTATTAATTACTTGAGCTATTTCCTTGGAGTAGAGATCAATTTCCTTTTTGGAGTATAAGAAATTATAGATATTTCTTAGTTTTCTTTCTATATTCTTCTGACCTTCTAATGATAACATCAACTATATTTTTTGTTATCTTCATTTACTACTTCTTCTAATTTCTTTAAAAAATTTGGAATGGCACTTTTTACCCTGCTCCAGGTTGGTATAAATGGTGTATCCATTGGATTAAGAATAAAAGCCTCTCCAGCTTTCATAATGTTTACCGCAAATAACTCTACAGCTTTTTCCTCTGTATGCGAGTCAAATTGAAGACCATTCATGTCAGCATCACTTCTGTAGATATCTATCAAATCAAGTGCAGATCTATAGTAAGTTGCTTTTAACGACCTAAACTTTTCTCTACTAAATGAATTACCTTGAGTAGCTAGTTTTTTTATGAATGTTTTTATTATATCAATAGACATTCTAGATAAACCTTTTGTTTCATCATCTATGGATAAAACTTGGTGTTTGTGATCATAAGTGTCAGCTAAATCAACCTGACAAATATTTTGTGGAGAAAAACTTCTTTGCATTTCAGACAAAATTCCTACTTCTATCCCCCAATCAGAGGATATTCTAAGTTCAGGCAAAACATTTCTCCTAAACGAAAATTCGCCAGCTAGAGGATATTTAAATGATTTCATGAATTTTAAATAGTCACTTTTACCAATAGTTTTTTCCAAAGCTGTTAATAAGGGAAAAACCAATAATCTTGCAACACGACCGTTCATTTTACCATTCGCTACCCTTGGGTAGTAGCCCTTGCAGAATTCAAAGTTAAAAAGTGGGTTTACAACTGGATAAAAAAGTTTTGCCAACATACGTCTATCATATGTTTTTATGTCACAATCATGGAGAGCAACAGAACGAGCTGTATCTCTTGCTATAGACATACCAATGCAGTACCAAACATTTCTTCCTTTACCTAATTCATTGGGAGAAAGATCTTTCTTTTTTAACTCTTGATCAAGTTTTTTTAACCCAGGACCATCATTCCAGAGAATTGAAAAGGGTGTTTTAAGTTTTTTAAAAAATTTCCATGCTTTTTTTGCTTGTTTTTCGTTAGCTCTGTCAAGACCAACAATAATATGGTCTAAGTATTTGGTTTTACTTATCTCTTCCACTATATTTGGCAATGCTGAACCCTCTAACTCTGAATACAAACATGGTAAAATTAATTCCATCTTTCTTTCTTTTGAAAATTTTAATAAATCTTTTTCGATTTCATTTGTTGACTTTGTTCCAAAGTCATGAAGGGTAGAAATCACACCATTTTGAGAAAATTCACTCATGGTAAAACCTTAAACATTATTTTCTATTTTAACTAGCGCTTTTTTTATCACATCAGCCCAGCCTTCAGGAGATGGCAGATTAGAAAATATCAAATTATCTATGTTTATCTGATCTAACTTAAATTTTTCGTTAAATACTAAACAGGGGACATCACAACTTTTCAACATATCTAAGTCATTATAATTATCACCAACCGCAATTGATTTAATTTTATCCTCAGTTTTTTTTAAAATTTTGATTACCTTATTCATTGATTTTACTTTATTAATATTATCACAAAGATTTACAACACGCCCTCCTTCTTGAAGAGTTAATGAATTATTACTTAAAATTTTTGATAATTTGTTTTTTTCATTTTTATCACCCTTAAATAAGAAAGGTAAAGTATATTTTCTATTTAAAGCATTTTTAAGATTGTCATCTTTTTGGCCAAATATTTTTTCTTGTTCGTTTTTATTTATCTTAGAAATTTGAATACATTTATCTTTTAATTGTTCAGGTATTTTATCATTAAAAATTTTAATCAATTCTTCTTTCTCTCTACTTAGAATAATTTTATTTGGAAAATTGGCATTAATTAGATTTAATCCTTGTATTGAGGCTCCATTTTCAGAAATATATGGAAGTTTGACACCAAGTTCCTTATTAAATTTTTCAATTTCTTTCTCGGTTTTACTTGAATTTGGAATTATAATTATTCCTCGATCTACAAGGCTTATAATATAATCTTTGATTGGATCAAATTTAAAAGTATCTCTGTGCAAAAGTGAACCATCAAGATCGGTAAATATTAAAATTTTTTGCATACTAAATAATTATAAAATAATATTTTAAAATAAGAAGATACAAAGAAATTTTTATCGAGTAAGAAGCGAAGGTTTTTTATCTTTTTTACTTTTTATCTCATTTTTTTGATCACAATATCTCTTAAAAACATAGGCAGCTGATACACCACCAATTAGCATAAATTTAAATATCTTTAATTTAATTAGCGTTTTAATCATAATTAAATATCAAATTTTTCTAGTAAAAGGTTGATCACTAAATTGTAGAGAAATACAAAACAAAAAATATAGAATAGAAAAATTATTCCTTTAGAATTAAAGATGTATCCAGTTGAGGTTAAAAGTACAATAAACAGGCTAATTGATAAGGCAACCTTTGATTGAGATTTTTTTTTTAAGTGAGACTTAATAATATCTTTTTTCATTATGTATAATGATAATTATTAAATATATTTATTCATTGTTAATTTTGTCCTACATAGACATTGCAAAAGTTTATTATGTTAATAAAAAATATTAAATAAATAAAAATTTTACTTATTCCTCTTGTTCAATTATAAATAATGGCATAAACACTCATGAAATTCATTAATGCCCTCGTGGTGAAATTGGTAGACACAAAGGACTTAAAATCCTTGCCGCTTGCGGAGTGCCAGTTCGAGTCTGGCCGAGGGCACCATCACTGATGGGTATTTTAAAGACTATAAAAAGAAAAACGATTTTTTTAAGTAATCTTTTCTCAAAAAATTACATTATCAAAGATAAAAATATTATTATTACAGGTTCAAACTCAGGAATCGGACTAGAATTGTTAAATAAATTATCGAGAGAAAATAATATTATTGCTCTAGTAAATAAATCTCTTGAAAATATAAATTATAAAAAGAATATAAAAATAATTCAAAATAACTTTGAAAATCTAGAATTTGATGAGACTTTTATTGAGGAGTTAAATGATTTTAAGCCAAATATATTGATTAATTCCGCAGCTAATTTTGGTCCAGAGAATCAATCTTTAGAAGATATAAACTTTAAAGATTTTCAAAAAATAATTAATATAAATGTGTTAGCTCCTTTGAGATTGATCCAAATTTGTTTACGGAGCAACAATTTAAGACAAATTATGAATATTACTAGTGGCATGGGAAGCTTAACTAATAGTCACGATGGAGGTTATTATTATTACCGAACGAGCAAAACAATGTTAAACTCTATAAGTAAAAATATTGCCTATGATCTGAAAAATAAAAGAATAAATTTATTTTGCTTGCAACCAGGCAATGTTAAAACAAAAATGAACAGTTCAGGAATAATTTCAGCTCAATTTTCTGCTCAAAAAATAATAAATATACTAGGTGAAGATAATTCAAAC
>CACBYE010000006.1 GCA_902543375.1 uncultured Pelagibacteraceae bacterium | reverse complement strand
CAGATGATCAAATTACTGATATTAAAGATCTTAATTCATCTAAAAAAAATGAAATAACTTTCCTTCACTCAAAAAAATACACTGATTTAGCATCAAAAACCAAAGCTTCTTATTGTTTAACATCTGAAAATTTTCAATCATTTTTGCCAAATAACTGTAAGGCTATCATTACTGATAAAGTCTTATTACATGTTGCTAAAATAACAAAAATTTTTTATCCAGATTCTATTACTGATGATTATGATAACACTGTTAAAAATATTTATGAGACAGAATTTAAAGATAAAGTTAAATTTGGAAAAAATGTACTTATTGGTGAAAATGTAAAGATTGGTACTAATTGTTTAATTGGTCATAATTCAATCATAGAAAAAAATGTGAATATAGGTGATAATTGTTCTATTGGATCAAATGTAGTTATTAGAAATTCATTAATTAAAAATAATGTTCATATTTTAGATGGTTGTGTGATTGGAAAAAAAGGATTTGGTTTTTTTCCGAATAAAGATAACAATTTTAGGTATCCTCAGATAGGTATTGTAATCATTGAAGATAACGTTGAAATAGGTTGCGGATCTACAATAGATAGAGGTTCACTTTCAAACACAATAATAGGAAAAAATACATATTTAGATAATCAAATTCACATAGCTCACAATGTTAAAATTGGTGAGAATTGCATTATTGCTGGACAAGTAGGATTTGCTGGAAGTTCTATTTTAGGTAATAACGTTATGATAGGAGGTCAGGCAGGAATCTCAGGTCATCTTAAGATTGGTAGCAATGTGCAAATAGGTGGTGGGAGTGGAGTTATAAAGAATATTCCTGATAATTCTAAAGTAATGGGTTATCCAGCAAAAGATTTGAAAAAATTTATTAGGGAAAATAAATGATAGATAAAACAGCAATAATTAATAAAGCTGCAAAAGTTCATTCTGGTGTTAAAATTGGAGCATATTCTATTATTGGTCCAAATGTAGAAATTGGAGGCAATACAGAAATTCAATCGCATGTAAGCATCACTGGAAATGTTAAAATTGGAAGAGGTAATAAGATTTATCCATTTGTTTCAATTAATGATCCTCAAGATTTAAAATATAATGGTGAAGAAACAAGTTTGGTGATTGGAGATAATAATAAAATAAGAGAATATGTAACAATAAATCCTGGAACTATTGGTGGTGGAGGTAAGACTATAATTGGAAATAATTGTTTATTTATGATTTCATCCCACATAGCTCATGATTGTCAGGTAGGTAATAATGTAATTATAGCAAACAATGTACCTTTAGGTGGTCACGCTATTATAGAAGATAACGTGGTTATTGGCGGGAATTCTGCTGTTCAACAGTTTACAAGAATCGGTAAAATGGCGATGATTGGAGGAATGACTGGTGTGTTAAACGATGTTATTCCGTATGGATTATCAACAGGAAATAGAAACTCATTACAAGGATTAAATCTAATAGGCTTAAGAAGAGCTAAATTTGAAAATAAGGATATTTTAGGATTAAGCGAGGCGTATAAGGAGATTTTTGCTACCAAAAATATTAATGAAAATATAACCAAATTAAATGGTTCATTTCAGGATAATCCATTAGTTAAAGAGGTAATAGAATTTATTACTAAGGATAAAAAAAGATCTATTTGTACTCCATTTTCATAAGATGATAGGATTAATTTTTGGTGATACAGATTTTCCAAATAAAATACTTAAAATAATTAAGAAAAGAAAAATAAAGTACCTAATAATAGATTTATCTACATCTAAGAAATTTAAAAAAGATAGAAAATCTCATGTGGTTTCTATAGGTCAATTTGGTAAAATAATTAATATCCTTAAGGAAAACAGTTGTAAAAAAGTTTTATTCGCAGGTAAAGTTAACAAGCCAAACTTTTCAAAGTTAAGATTGGACTTTAAAGGAATTTATTATATCCCAAGAATTATCAAAGCATCAAAGCTTGGTGATGCTGCAATTCTGAAAGAAATTATAAAAATATTGGCTCAAAATAAGATAAAAACTGTAAATTCTCTTAAATTTAATCCGGAGCTTACTCTTAAAAAGGGAAATTACTCAAAAATTAAACCAAATGATACTGATCAATTAGATATTAAAAAAGGTATTAAAATACTTAATAATTTAAGAGAATATAATTACAGCCAAGCTGTAGTAGTCAGAAATAAAAAAGTAATTTCAATAGAGGGAAAAGGTGGAACTAAAAAAATGCTTGAAAAAAGCAAAAGTAAGAAATTTCGAAACCATGGTGTTTTAGTTAAGTTTCCAAAAAAGAAACAAGACCTAAGAGTTGACTTACCTACCATTGGTTTAAAAACGTTAAAACAAAGTAAGACAGCTGGGTTAAAAGGCATTGCTGTAAAGGCTAAACAACATATATTTTTAGATAAAAAAAAATGTATTAGTTTTGCTAATGAAAATAAGATGTTTATATCAGTAAAATGAAAAAAATTTTTATATTAACGGGTGAACCTTCTGGAGATAAATTAGCATCTACAGTTGTTACAAAGCTTAAACAAAGTCGCTCAGATATAGAATATTTAAGTGTTGGAGGCTCTCATTTAAACAAAATTGGTGTTAAATCAATATATGATCTTAAGGAGGTAACCTACATTGGTTTTACTAGTGTTATTTTGAATTTATTTAAAATTAGAAATAAAATAAATGATACTGTAAAAAAAATAATTAAATTTAATCCTGATATTCTATTCAGTGTAGATAGTCCGGATTTCACGCTAAGAGTTGCTGAAAAAGTAAAAAGTATAAATCCCAATATTAAAACAATACATTATGTTGCACCACAAGTATGGGTATGGCGAGAAGGTAGGGTTAAGAATTTTAAAAAGTTTTTAGACCATGTTTTATTATTATTTAATTTTGAAAAGAAATACTTTGATGAAGAAAATATTAAGAACACTTTCGTTGGTCATCCATTAATTGAAAATAAAGAAAATTTTAAAACAAATTTATCAAATATAATTGATGACAATAAAAAGATTATATCTTTATTTGCTGGAAGCCGGACATCTGAAACCAACATTCTTTTACCAATTTTAGTAAACTTTATTAAATTAATGAATGAAAAATTCAACGAATACAATTTTGTTTTTCATGCGACTGATCGAAACAAAGATTTAATAAAAGATGAGATTAAAAAAACAAACTACAATAATGTTGAAGTCATATCTGACGAGAATATAAAATCAAAAATACTGTCAAATTCTATATTTGCTGTAGCAAAATCAGGAACTGTTTCTCTTGAAATTTGTAATGCAAAAGTTCCATCTATTATTATTTATAAAATGAATTTTATCAATTTTTTAATTGTAAAATTTTTAGTAAAAACAAAATATGCAAATATAATTAATATAATTAATCAAAAAGAAATAATTCCAGAATTAATTCAAAAAGAATGTAATCCAAAAGAAATTTTTAGATCTGTAGTATATTTTTTAAAAAACCCTGAGTTTATGAAAAAACAAATCTTTGATGTGAACAATACTTTAAATGAGATCAAATCTAAAACTTCTTCATCTTCAGAAGCCTCAGCAGTAGTTTCAAGTTATCTGAACGCTTAATCGTTTTTGGACTTCTTCCTTTCCTAATGATAAAATAATATCATATATACCAGGCCCAAACTTTGAACCAGTTAGTGCAATCCTTAGTGGTTGTCCAACACCCTTAAAGTTTGTTTCATGCGATTTTATAAGCTCGTTTACTATTGGTTCTAAAATTTCTCTAGAAGGCAGGTCTATTTTTTCAAATTGATTCTTAAAATCAGAAATTACTTTTCTTGCTTTATCGTCAATTAATTTAAGATCATCCTTGTTAAAATCGACCTTATCTTTTATGATATATTGACCATTATTAAATATATCCTCTAAAGTTTTTGCTTTATTTTTCAAGAAAGTAAGAGATTTTTTAATCTTATCTTTTTTATCTGATAGAATTTCTCTCTTATATAATTTGCAATATCCAGTTAATTGATTGAATAAATCATTTTCATTAATATTCTTAATATAATGTTCGTTCATTGACAAAATTCTACTCATATCAAGTTTAGAGGGAGATTTACCGATACCTTCTAAACTAAAAAATTTTATACTTTCCTCTAATGTAAATATTTCCTTATCTTTGTAAGACCAACCTAGTCTTAAAAGGTAATTTCGAAGAGCATCTGGCATGATACCTATTTTGGAATAATCATCTAATGTAGAAGCCTGATCTCGCTTTGATAGTTTCTTTCCTTCTATTGTATGTATCAATGGTATGTGAGCAAATGAGGGTAATTCCCATTTCATAGCCTGATAAATTTGTATTTGTTTGAAGGTATTTATTTTATGATCATCGCCTCTAATAATATGTGTCATATTCATTTGGTGGTCGTCTACAGATGCTGATAAATTATATGTAGGAGTTCCGTCGTTTCTTAAGATAACAAAATCTTCAATAGTATTATTTTCTATTTCGACATCACCTTGAACTAAATCTTTCAATACTGATGTTCCATCAATCTTACTTTTAAATCTTATGACAGGTTTAATATCTTTGGGAGCATCAGAATCTTTTTTATCTCTCCATTTTCTATCGTAGATATAGGGAGTCTTTTTCTGCCTTGCTCTTTTTTTTTGTTCTTCTATTTCTTCACTTGAACAATAACATTTATATGCATGACCATTTTTAAGAAGCTCATTTGCAACTTTTATGTGGTCGTCTACTTTTTCTGATTGAATATATTCCTCTCCATCATAGTTAATTCCAATCCATTTAAGAGATTGTATTATTTGATCTTTATATTCATCTTTAGATCTTTCTTTATCTGTATCCTCTACTCTTAAGAAAAATTTACCATTTTGATTTTTGGAATATAACCAATTAAATAAAGCTGTTCTAACACCACCAATATGTAATGCACCAGTAGGGGAGGGAGCAAATCTAGTTGCTACTTTTTTCATTAAAATGGTTTAGACTATTTTTTTAGAAGTTTCTATATAAAGATACTAATACACCCTGAACTTTTACTCTATCAGGGCCAAAAATTTTAGTTTCGTAATTCTTATTGGCACTTTCTAATGCAACAACTTTACCTTTTTTTCTAATTCTTTTTAACATTGCTTCATGCTCATCAATTAGAGCAACAACAATTTTTCCATTGTCAGCTGTATCTGTTCTTTTAATGATTACTGTATCACCTTCATGAATTCCAGCTTCGATCATCGAGTCCCCTTGAACTTTTAAACCAAAATAATCTCCATTTTTCTCTAAATTACTTGGCAAAGGTATTCTTGAAACCTCATTTTGAATAGCTTCAACAGGTGTTCCAGCAGCAATTTTTCCTAAAACTGGTACCTCAGCATCATCTGATGATAAATTTTCCTCATCTAAACCACCTTTAATAACACTTGGTGAAAAACTGTTATAAATGTCGTTTGCAGAAGCCGTTTCTGGCAATTTAATTACTTCTAATGCTCTTGCTTTATGAGCAAGTCTTTTGATAAAACCTCTCTCTTCTAATGCACTTATAAGTCTATGAATTCCAGACTTAGATTTAAGGTTTAATGAAGCTTTCATTTCTTCATAAGATGGAGAAACACCAGAGCTTCTCAACTTTTTGTTGATAAATAAAAGCAGGTTTTTTTGTTTTTTTGTAAGCATAAGAACAAATATCGTACAAAATCTGTTCTACAAAAGTTCTTTTCAATTCACAATAGTAAAAAACCTAATAAAATAGGGAACTATTTGACTAAAGAACTGTGAAAATAGAATTATTTTCCAAATTTTTCAAAAGTGATTCACCAATTAGAAAAGTTTTAATAGATGTTTTATTTGAGAGCTCCAATAGTTCATCTTTCGTTTTTATTCCACTCTCAGAAATTAATGGACCTTTATGATTAACCAAAACATCATGAATATCAAAAGTTGTATTTATATCAGTTTTAAGAGTTTTTAAGTTCCTATTATTGATACCAATTAATGCATCTTCAAATTTTAAAGCTTGTTTTGCTTCCTCAACTGTATGCACCTCAACTATAATAGACATATTTAATTTTAAAGCTTCCTCATATAACTCATTTGCAAGGCTTTCACTTACACCAGCTAATATAATTAATATTGCATCTGCTCCATAACTCTTTGCTAATGGGATTTGAAATTTATCAACAAAAAAGTCCTTACAAAGAATTGGTAAATTAATATTCTGTTTAATTTCACTTATATGTCTCAAATCTCCTAAAAAAAAATTTTCTTCAGTCAAAACAGATAAACAAGTAGCTTTATTATCATTGTATATACTAGCTATTTTCACAGGGTTATAATCATTTATGATTACACCTGCAGAAGGACTAGCTTTTTTGATCTCAGCAATAATTGAAAATTTATTTTCCTTAATATTTTTTTCAATATTTTCTTTAAAATTAATAAACATTTTATTTTTCTCTATTAATTCATTTAATGAGCCTATTGAAATATTTTTTTTAGAAATTTCTATTTTTTCTATTTTCTTTTTAATTATTTTTTCGAGAACATTTTCAGGCATTTTGAATAGTCTCTAAATATTTAATAACTTTATTTGATAAAATATGCTCTCTTGCATTTTTATATGCTTCAATAAACTCTCCATAAGTTTCATTAACAATCAGTCCTGCTGCAGCATTTAAACATACTGCTTTAGAAAAATCATTATCTTCACCTTTAAATATTTCGAGCGTTTTGTTAGCATTAAATTTTGCATCATCACCAACAAGATTTTCAAATCTATCTGCATTTATATTTAATTCTTGTGGATCAATAACGATTTCTGATATAATATTGTTTTTTAATTGAATAACATTTGTTTTAGCATAAGGTGAAATTTCATCTAAACCGTCTTCGCTATTAACGATCCATGCAAATTTGATATCTAAACTTTTTAAAGCGTTAGCAAATGTATTTAATAACTTTTTATCAAAAACACCAACAACTTGCCTTTTAACTAAAGCTGGACTACTTAAAGGACCAATCATATTAAAAATTGTTCTTTTTCCAATTTTTTTTCTAGTAGGCCCAACGTATTTCATTGCACTATGATAATTTGGTGCAAACATAAAACCAAAATTATTTTTTTCAATTTGTGACTCAATATCATTTGGTTCTAAATTAATTTCTATATTTAAAGCCTCTAAAACATCGCCAGATCCACATTTAGAAGATACCGCTTTATTTCCATGTTTTGCTACTTTAACACCCATGCTTGCAAGTAATAATGCAGAAGCTGTTGAAATATTGAGTGTGTTCATTCCATCACCACCTGTACCACATGTATCGACACAATTTTGTACATTAACTCTTTTTGATTTATTTCTTAGAACGTAAACACCCCCTGCAATCTCATTTGATACTTCACCTTTAGCGGATAAAAGTGTTAAAAAATCAAATACTTCTTGTTCATTTGCCTTACCTTCCATTAATAATTCAAAAGCTGACTTACTTTCTTCAAAAGAGAGGTCTTCTTTATTTTTAATCTTATCTATAAATTGTTTCATCGATTTTAAATTTTTATAAAATTTTTTAAAATTTTAATACCTAATTTAGTTTTAATACTTTCAGGATGAAATTGCACTCCATGAACAGCATATCTTTTATGCTGAACACCCATAACTAAACCATCTTTGGTTTCAGCTGTGATCTCAAGACTTTTAGATAGTGATTTTTTATCAATAATTAAGCTGTGATACCGTGTTGCCTCAAATGATTTTGGAAGATTTCTTAAAATGCCTATTTTTTTTGAGATAATTTTACTCGTTTTACCATGCATTAGTTTTTTAGCTTGAACAATTGTGGAGCCAAATACCTGTCCTATAATTTGATGACCAAGACAAACACCAAGTATTGGAATTTTTTTATATAAAGATTTAACTATTTTTAGACAATTGCCTGATTGATTAGGATTACCTGGGCCTGGTGAGATTACAATTTTATTATATCTTCTTTTTAATATCTCATTAGATGTAATCTGATCATTTCTTATTACATCTACTTTAACTTTAAATGAAGATAAATAATGATAAAGATTAAAAGTGAAACTATCGTAATTATCTATAAGAATTATTTTTTTCATTTTAAAGCATTAATTAAAGCTTTTGCTTTATTTATAGTTTCTTCATATTCTTTTAAAGGTTTGCTATCAGCAACAATCCCAGCACCCGCTTGAACATAAAATTTATCTTTTTTAGCAACAGCCGTTCTTAAAGCTATACATGTATCAAATTCTCCGTTGGCAGAAAAATAGCCAATACCACCAGCATAAACTTTCCTCTTAGTTGTTTCTAGTTCATCAATTATTTCCATAGCTCTAATTTTTGGTGCTCCAGAAACGGTTCCAGCAGGGAAACCAGCTAGGAGTGATTTAAACTTTGAAAATTTCTTATTATATTCACCAATTACATTTGATACTATGTGCATTACATGAGAATATCTCTCTATAATAAAGCTCTCAGTTACTTTTACCGTATTAATTTTTGAAACTTTACCAGCATCATTTCTTCCTAAATCTAATAACATTAAGTGCTCTGAAAGTTCTTTTTTATCATTAATAAGATCTTTTTCATAAAAACGATCCTCCTTCAATGTTTTGCCCCTTGGTCTTGTTCCAGCGATTGGTCTTACAGTAATTCTATTATCCCTTAGTCGCACCAGTATTTCTGGGCTGGCACCAATAATTTGAAAGTCACTAAAATTGAAAAAAAACATAAAAGGCGATGGGTTAGTCACCCTAAGTTTTTTATAAATATCAATTGGTTTTTTTGTTAATTTAGCTTCGAATCTTTGACTTAAAACTACCTGAAATATATCTCCCAATTTTATATATTTTTTTGCTTTACTGACTATTTGTAAAAATTTATTTTTAGAAGTATTCGATTTAACTCTAATATTTTTTGGTTTTGATTCAGTCTTAATATTTATATTCTTAATTGATGATTGAATTAGTAATCTAAATAGATCTGACTTTACTTCATCATATTTTTTTTGATAATCACTAATTTTTTCATCTTTATAGATATTTCTAATATAGAATATCTCTTTTTTTAGATTATCATGAATTATAAGCGTTCTAGGTCGGAGAAGTCTTACATCAGGTATATTTAGATCATCCTTACAATTATTAGGAATTTTCTCTATATATCTTATAGCATCATAAGAGAAATATCCTGAAATTAGGGAACAAATTTTTGGTAAACTTTTAGGAGTTTCAAATTTAAATTCTTCAATTATTTTCTCAATTAAATTTTCAGGTTTATCTTTGAGTTTAATTTTTTTTTCATTATGAATTAAATAAGAATTTCTATTTTTAAATTCCCATATCTTATCAGGATTTTTACCAAATATAGTATATCTTCCTTTAATTTTGCCTTTCTCTACTGATTCAAATATAAAACTATTTTTTTCATTTAAAAAATTATCTATTAAATTTAAAATTTCTTCATCTGCTCTGATTTTTTTTGAAGTATATATGATTTGATTTTTATTGCTTCTATGTCGAAACTTAAAATCTTTGAAGCTTCGATTTATGTTCATTGAAAGAAATTTTTAACTCGTTCTATTGTTTTTTGATTTAATGTTACATCATATCTACTATTAAGATAAAGATCATAAGATTTTAACATATTATTTTTTAAGTTTGAATTTTGTTTACTCCCATATTCGCTCATTTTATCATTATTCGTCATTTTTTCATTTTGAAAATTCTTTATTTTAGCTAAATAAATATTGTTCATCTCATCATTTATAAGAGTAAAAGAATTTACAGGTAATGAATAAAGAAGTTCTACAGCTTTAATATCAAATTTTTTGTTATCTTTGATAGAATTTAATAATAAATTTTTAATTTTATTGCTTCCCATTTCAACAAAATTTTTATTATTAAAATTTTTTTCATCAATATTTTTTATTAAATCTTTATTATATTCATACTTATTTTTTTCATACATAAGTCCCAAGATCTCTTCTCTCAAAACCAGATCATCTATGTTAGGAGACCGTTGGTCTGATTTTAATATTTTGTAAAGTATATAATCATCTTTTACTTCAATGATATCAAATTCATTATTTCTTACCTCAAATATTTTTTTTTCTATATCGCTCTTATCATAAGTAAGTCTAAAATCTTTTATTTGTTTAGATTTTAAGTTAAAGTTTGTAACAATAGTTTCAAAAGGGAGTTCATTTGAAATATCGATTTCTATTTGATCAATTTTATCAAAGAATGTCTGATTAATTTCATCTACACCAATCAAATTTTTTGGATTTATTACGGAATAATTAAAATCAATATATTCTACCTTTAAAGTATCTTTATTTTCCTCTAAAAACTTTTTTATATCGTTGTCTGTAAAACTATCTTTTTTTTTATAAAACATATCCAAATTTATGTAATCTACTTCTAATTTTCTATTTTCATCCTTATAAAGTTTTTTTACTAAAAATTTTGGAGAAACAGTCCCAGCGCCTACAAAACTGAATAAGTTTTTTTGTAATTCACGATTTTTTAGACGTAATTCAAACTGAGGTGCTGATTGATTATTTTCAAGTAAAAATTTTTCATATTTAAGTCTTTGAAAATTTCCCTGATCATCTAAAAAATTCTGATTTTTTTTTATAAGTTTAAGTAGTGATTCTTTTGAAATAATTAATTCGTATTCCTCAATTTCTAAATCTAAAATTTTAGTCGAAATCAATCCAGATAGTAATTCCTCAATAATATTATCATTTAAGTTTTCTCTTATTGTATTTTGAGGGACTCCAGAATTATTTAGGTAATCAATAAATTCTTCTGTAGAAATATTGGTATCATTAATTTTAACAATTGTATTTGTATTTCCACTGCTGAACATACTTCCCATACCCCAAAATACAAAAGGAATAATCATTATAAAAACAAATATCCCAGCAATCTTTGTTTTGGCAAAATTTCTAAAACTACTTATCATTACATATAAATTTATTGATCTATAAAAAGCAATTCTATAGATTAAATTTTACTAGATGACAAATAAATATATGTATTTTATTGCTAATTGGAAAATGTTTGGTGGATTAAGCACATTAAATTCACTTAATAAAGTAATCAAATTTTTAAAAATTTTTAAAAAGTCTAATAATACTAAAATTATTTATTGTCCACCAAGCACATTAATTCGTCCTCTGTCTAAAAAGATTATAAATTCCAAAATTCAAGTTGGTGCTCAAAATTGCCATGAAAGCTTTACATATGGTGCTGCAACTGGTTCCATAAATCCTACAATGCTAAAAAATGTTGGCGCCAAGTATGTTATTCTAGGTCATTCAGAGAATCGCGAGACCGGTGAAACAGATAAATTAATTAATGCAAAGATCAAATCAGCAACTAAATCAGGTTTAAAAGTTATTTTTTGTATTGGTGAGACCTTAAGTCAAAAAAGAAAAAAAATTACTAAAAAAATTTTATCAAAGCAAATTACCTTAGGTTTGCAGAAAGTTAAGAAAAGAAAAAATATTGTAATCGCTTACGAACCTGTGTGGTCAATTGGGACAGGTGTAATACCCAAACCAGATGACCTGCTCAGTACTGTCAATTTTATAAAAAAAAAAGTTAGAAATATCAAAGTTTTATACGGTGGTTCCGTAAATCCAAAAAATATAAATGAATTAAAATTAATAAAAAATATCGATGGATTTCTAATAGGAGGAGCCTCTCAAGATCCCAAAAAATTCATTGATATAATTAAAAAAACATATAATTAAACTCAATGGAAAATATACTGTTAGTAATAAATATTATTCTAGCTTTAATTTTAGTTTTACTAGTTTTAATGCAAAAATCTGAGGGCGGAGCTCTTGGAATTGGAGTTTCTCAAGAAAATATGATGTTTTCAAAGTCAGCAGGAAATTTTATGACAAAAGCAACTGGTGTCGTTGCAACTCTATTTATAATATGTAGTTTAGCTTTAACGATTGTTTCTAGAGGTGATTTGACACCATCTAGCTCGGTTTTAGATCAAGTTGATGAAGATACACCTACTATTCCAGAAAATAATAATTAATACTTTTCATTTACTTTTTTATTAGCTATAAGATACTTCCATGGCGCGATATATATTTGTCACCGGCGGCGTGGTTTCATCACTAGGAAAAGGTCTTTCATCTGCATCACTAGCCTATTTGTTAAAATCTCAGGGTTACAAAGTTAGATTAAGAAAAATGGATCCTTATCTAAATGTAGATCCTGGAACAATGAGCCCATTTCAACACGGTGAGGTTTTTGTTACTGATGACGGTGCTGAAACTGATTTAGATCTAGGTCATTATGAAAGATTTACAAATATATCCTCCAAACAATCAGACAATATAACAACTGGTCGTATTTATAGTGATGTTATTAAAAAAGAAAGAAAGGGAGGTTATCTTGGAAAAACAGTTCAAGTTATACCTCATATTACAAATCGAATTAAAGAATTTATAAAAAAAGATATTACGAATGAAGATTTTGTAATATGTGAAATTGGTGGGACAGTCGGGGATATTGAAAGCTTGCCATTTGTAGAAGCTATAAGACAATTTTCAAATGAACATGGTAAATCAAAAACTTTATTTATTCATTTAACATTTGTGCCGTTTTTAAAATCATCAGATGAGATTAAGACTAAACCAACTCAGCACTCAGTCAAAGAATTAAGAAGCATAGGTGTCCAACCTGATATTATTATCTGTAGATCTCAACAATCTATACCATTAGACCAGAGAAGAAAAATATCGTTATTTTGTAATGTTCCAATTGATAACGTAATTGAAACAGTAGATGTGAGGACTATATATGAAGCACCAATTAGTTTTTATAATCAAAAACTGGATAAACAAGTTCTAAAATACTTTAAACTTAAACCAAAAAAAAGACCAGATCTAACTCCGTGGAAAAAAATAACTAATATTGTTTTAAATGCAAAAAAATTGGTAAATATTGCGATAATTGGAAAATATGTAAATTTAAAAGATGCTTATAAATCTTTAGATGAAGCATTAGTTCATGGTGGAATTGCGAACAATGTAAAAGTAAATATAGTAAGAATAGAGTCTGACAGCTTAAAAAACAACGAAATCAAAACAAAACTAAAAAACGTATCTGGATTATTGATACCCGGTGGTTTTGGTAAGCGAGGAACTGAGGGAAAAATTTCTGCTATTAAATTTGCAAGAGAAAATAAGATACCATTTCTTGGTATTTGTTTTGGAATGCAAATGGCTATTGTTGAATTTGCAAGAAATAGATTAAATATTAAAAAAGCAGGATCAACTGAACTAGAAAGAAAATGCTATCCAGTTATTGGCCTAATTAATGAGTGGGATAAAGATGGAAAAATAATAAAAGGAACAAATAAAGACTTAGGTGGAACGATGAGATTAGGTTTATACGAAGCTAAATTAAGAAATAATTCTGCCATAAATAGAATCTATAAATTAAGTTCTATTAAAGAAAGACATAGACACAGGTATGAAGTTAACAATAAATTTAAAGACCAATTTGAAAATAAAGGATTAATTTTTTCAGGAATGTCACCAGATAATAAACTGCCAGAAATAATTGAACTTAAAAATCATCCGTGGTTTATAGGTGTTCAATTTCATCCTGAATTTAAATCTAGACCTTTAGCCCCTCATCCTTTATTCTCATCTTTTATAAAGGCATCAAAAAATCACAAATGAGTAGCATAAAGGTAAACTGCAACAATTTAGAAATCTCTAACGATAGTAAAATTTGTATAATAGCAGGTCCTTGTCAGCTCGAATCTGAGCAACATGCAATGGATATGGCAGGTAAAATAAAAGAGATTACAAAGAAATTTAATGTTGGATTTATATATAAGACGTCTTTTGATAAAGCAAATAGAACAAGCCTTAAAGGTAAAAGAGGTGCTGGTCTTGAGGCATCACTTCCTGTTTTTGATAAAATAAAAAAAGAACTTAATGTTCCAATAATAACCGATATTCATAATATTGATCAATGTTCAGTTGTTGCAGACCATGTTGATGTTTTACAAATTCCTGCTTTTTTATGTCGTCAAACAGATTTATTAGTTGCTGCAGCAAAAACTAAAAAAATTATTAATGTAAAAAAAGGTCAGTTTTTAGCTCCATGGGACATGGTTAATGTAACAAAAAAAATATCAGAGTCCGGTAATAAAAATATTTTGGTAACCGAAAGAGGAGCTAGCTTTGGTTACAATACTTTAGTTTCAGATATGAGATCTATACCAATCATGGCTAAGAATGGTTACCCAGTAATTTTTGATGCAACACATTCAGTTCAACAACCAGGCGGCCTTGGTGAAAAAAGTGGAGGTCAAAGAGAGTTTATCGAGTATCTAGCAAGAGCAGCTGTAGCTGTGGGTGTTGCGGGTGTTTTCATAGAAACTCATCAAGACCCTGATAATGCTCCATCAGATGGTCCTAATATGATACCACTAAATAAATTAGAAAATCTATTAAAACAATTAACTGATATAGATAGTTTAATTAAAAATAAGTGAGTAAAATTATTAAAGTAATAGCCCGGCAAGTTTACGATAGCAGAGGTAATCCAACAATCGAAGCTGAAGTCTTTACCAAAAATAAAAGTGCTAAAGCTATATGCCCCTCTGGAGCATCAACAGGAACTTATGAGGCTTTTGAAAAAAGAGACATTAATAATAAAAAATATTTAGGAAAAAGTGTTTTTACCGCAGTTAATTTGATTAACTCAAAAATCTCAAAAAAATTAAAAGGTCAGAGCATTCATAATCAAGAAAAAATAGATGCTTTAATGATAAATTTAGATGGTACTAAACAGAAAATAAAATTAGGAGCTAATTCTATTCTATCAGTATCAATGGCAGTCAAAAAACTTTCTGCAAAAATTAAAAAGATACCTCTATATAAAGCTTTTCTTGTGAAAAAAAATTTCAAATTACCTTTTCCATTAATGAATATAATTAATGGTGGAGCTCATGCAAACAATGGATTGAGAATACAAGAGTTTATGATCAGACCAGACTGTGCTAAAAGTTTTTCTGATGCAATGCGAATTTGTTTTATGGTAATTAAAAATTTAAATAAACTTATTAAAACCAAAGGTTTATCCACATCAGTTGGCGATGAGGGAGGATTTGCACCTATGATAAAAAGAAATAATCAAGCGTTAGATCTAATTGAGAAAGCTATTCAAAAGTCAGGATTTAAGAATGGTAAAGATGTATCAATTTGTTTGGATGTGGCAGCAAATGAACTAATTAAAAAAAATAAATATTCAATTCATTCAACGAATTATGTTTCAGTAGAAAAATCAATTCTGGAATATAAAAAAATAATTCAAAAATATAAAATTAAATCAATAGAAGATCCTTTTGCTGAAAATGATTGGAATTCATGGAATAAATTAATGAAGTCAGTAAAAAAAGTACAAATTGTGGGAGACGATCTTTACGTTACTAATCTTGAGAGACTTAAAAAGGGATTTCTAAATCTATCATCTAATGCTATCTTGATAAAACTAAATCAAATAGGCACAGTTTCTGAAACATTAGAGGTAATAAAATTTGCACAAATAATTGGATTTAAAACAATAATTTCTCACCGATCAGGTGATAGTGAAGACACTTTTATTGCGGATTTAGCGGTGGGGACTAACTCAAATCAAATAAAAACAGGATCTTTAGCTAGATCTGAGCGCGTAGCTAAATATAATCAATTAATTCGGATAGAAGAAAAACTTGGAAAAAAGGCTATAATGAATAAAATTCATTAATGTTCAAAAGTTTAAAAAAAAATTATCTATTATTAATATCCTTTTTTTTAATCATATATTTTTTTTTCAATTTTTTATCAGGTGAAAGAGGATTAATTTCGTACTTTGAAAAAAAAAAGATACTCAATAACTTAAAAATCAAAGAATTATCACTAAAAACCCAAATAAATGACTTGGATTTTAAGAATTCATTACTAAGTGACAATCTAGATCTTGATTATATTGAGACTTTGATTAGAGAAAGATTTCTTTATGGTAAGAAAAATGAGCAAATTTTTATTATAGAAAAATAATGAACCAAAAAATTAAACATAGGCACCCAGAAAAAGTTAATAATCCTGTAAACCCTATTAAGAAAAAACCTCAGTGGATAAGGTCTAAACTTTCTAACAGCAAAGAATTTTTTTTAACGAAGACTATAGTTAATCAAAATAATTTAGTAACCGTATGCCAGGAGGCAAACTGTCCAAATATTAGTGAATGTTGGAGTAAAAGACATGCAACATTCATGATTATGGGAGATACTTGTACAAGGGCATGCGGTTTTTGTGATGTCAAAACAGGTAAACCTGGAAAATTAGATGAACTTGAACCAATCAAAATTTCTCAAGCCGTAAAAAAACTAAATTTAAAGCATGTTGTAATAACTTCTGTTGACAGAGATGATTTAAAAGATGGTGGATCAAATCATTTTTCCAAGGTTATAAATCAAACTAGAAAGACAAATCCGAATACTACTATAGAAGTTTTAACTCCAGATTTTTTAAGAAAAGGTGATGCATATAAAAAAGTTTTGGAGGCAAATCCAGATGTTTTTAATCATAATATTGAAACTGTACCAAGCCTGTATTTAAAAGTAAGACCCGGATCAAGATACTTTGCTTCTCTAGAGCTTTTAAAAAATGCAAAAAAGATAAATAAAAAAATTTTTACTAAATCAGGTATTATGGTTGGATTAGGTGAAAATAGAGATGAAATTTTACAGGTGATGGATGATCTTAAAGCGGCAGAAGTTGATTTTTTAACAATAGGACAGTACTTACAACCATCAGTAAAACATTTTCCTTTAGACAGATATTATACCCCAAAAGAATTTGATGAACTTGGAACTATTGCAAAAGCAAAAGGATTTTTGTTAGTTTCTTCCTCACCATTAACAAGATCATCGTATCACGCTGATGAAGATTTTGCTAAATTACAGCAAAATAGAATTAATATTCATTAATGCCAAAAGCTTCTGTTAAACGTCAAATAGCACGTGAAAAACAAAAATTAATTGACTTTGTTTTAGATATAGAAAAGTACCCTGAATTTATTCCTTTTTGTATAGACTCAAAAGTTCATGAAAGAAATGATAAAAAAGATGAAATAGCAATTATTGCTGATCTTACTATTGGTAAAAAACCGTTTGTAGATACTTATAAAAGTGATGTGAGATTTAAAAAAAAAGATGACTTAATTCACGTGACAAATTTAGGCGGTCCTTTAAAACATTTAGAAAATAATTGGAAATTTGTACAAAAAGAAAATTTTACAGAAGTTCATTTTGATGTTGATTTCGAAATTAAAAATAAATTTTTAGATATGATCATGGCGAAATCCTTTGAATTTGGACTAAGTAAAATAGCAGATGCCTTTCAAAAAAAAGCTGAAAGTCTTTAAATTTCAGAATTTAAAATTGCAATGGCTTTTTTGACTGTTGATTTTTGGATAGCTTTTCTATTTTTAGATTTAAATATATTTTTACTTATTATTATTTTTTTACCTTTTTTTAGTCCAATATAGACTAATCCAACAGGTTTTTTTTCAGTTCCTCCTTTTGGTCCGGCGATACCAGTTATAGAAATATTAATATGTGCTCTAGATATTTTTGAAAGATTAACAACCATAGCTTTACAACATTCTTGACTTACAGCACCATATTTTTGGATTATCTTTTTATTTATTTTTAAAATTTTGATTTTTGCTAAATTTGAATAAGTAATTAAGCCTAAATTGAATACTTTAGAAGCTCCACTTATAGACGTAATAGAACTTGCAAGCATGCCCCCAGTGCAAGACTCTGCAAAGGATACTTTAATTTTTTTTTTGATTAATTTTTTTACTAAAAACTTCATTAAATAAAATAGCTACTTAAAACCATAAAACAAATTAATGATAAAACAACATATAAACCAGCACATACATCGTCCATAATTACACCAAAACTATTTTTATAATTTTTATCAAAGAAACTAACTGGAAAAGGTTTTTTAATATCAAAAAATCTAAATAATATAAAACATATGCCGTAAAATATTATAGCCTCATCAGGTGATTTTTCTGTTCCATGTGAAATTTCATATAGATAAATTGGAATTGATTGTCCTATAAATTCATCTATTACAATCTCTTTTGGATCCTTATTTTCGTTATTTTCAATATAACTATTAATAGCTAAAAAGGAATAAATTGAGATAATAATTAATCCTACAAGTATTAAATAGGGTGAAATACTTAAAGTATGAAACAAGATATAAAGTATTATTATTGTTGCTAATGAGCCTAAAGTTCCAGGAATTATTTTAATTTTTCCCAAACCGAACATGGTAACAAATAACAAATTAAAGTTTTTAATCATAGTTTGTAATTGAAGTTATAACCTCACATGCAATAGCTTTTTCTTTACCTATTAAGCCTAACTTTTCTACCGTTTTACCTTTTAGATTAATCCTTTTTTTATCTAAATTTAATAAATTTGATACTGATTTAATTATTTTATTTCTATATTTAGAAACTTTTGGTTTTTCACAAATTAGATTTATATCTAAATTATTTATTGAAAAATTATTTTTATACAAATTTTCAATTATAGGTTTAAGCATTTTTGGAGATCTAATATTTTTATATTGGTTTTTGTTACTTGGAAAATATGTACCAATATCTTTTTTTTGAATGGCACCTAATATTGCATCTGTTATTGCGTGTAAAATCACATCACCATCAGAATGACCCTGTAAACCAGAGTGGAAAGGTATTTTTGTTCCACCAAGGTATAGAGTTTTGTTTTTTTTTAATTTGTGTATATCAAAACCGATACCAAATGTGGTTTTATGTATTTTTACATCATCAAGATATGTAATCTTTTTATTTTTATTTTCACCTTTGATAAAGAAAATTTTATAGTCATTTTCAATAAACAATGTTGACTCATCTGTTATAGTTTCATTTTTTTTTAATGATAAATTATATAAATCTTTAAACTTAAAAGCTTGAGGAGTTTGAGCTAGTAGAGTTTTATCTCTATTTAAATTAAAAAGTTGACCTTGAGATTTATATTTAATCGAATCAGTTGGTAAAATATATGGAATAACTGCTTTATTTTTCTTTAATTTGTTAATTAGATTTCTCAACAAATTTATTGAAAAATTTGGTCTAGCTGCATCATGAATAAGTACATTATTTGGTTTAAATTTTTTGATATATCTTAAAGCATTTAAAGAGGAGTCTGATCTTTCTTTACCACCCTTAATTATCTTAACTAATTTTGGGTATCCTTTTTTCTTAAGACGGTTGGGGTTATTTGATACAACAATTATCTTTTTAAAAAGCTTTGAATTTAATGATTTTTCTATTGAGTGATCTATCATTTCTTTATTTTTGTAAATATAAAATTCTTTAGCAATTTTATTATGAAATCTCTTACTTTTACCTGCTGCTAATATTACAATATAGTTGTTCATTCTTTTAAATACTATAATTCTAAATTATGATTAATTTTTTAAAAAAAAATATATTCATTATTATATTATCTACTATCACACTATTTATTGGATTTTTAACATTTTTAACATTCATAGATAGAAGTTTTGTTGAATTAAATCAAAATAATTTACAGTTTCTTCTAATAACTAACATCATACTACTTCTATTATTATTCATTTTTATTTTTCTTGAGATAAAAAATTCAATTAAGACTGATATTGATAAAGATGGGCTTAAATCTAACAAAAAATATATTACTTATTTTTCTCTTTTTACTTTAATACCCTCAATATTAATTTCGATTTTTTCACTTTTTTTATTCTCTTTTGCCCTTGAAAAATATTTTGATAAAAAGGTAACTACTGTTGTAAATAATTCTTATGAACTTGCCAAAAGTTATGTTCAGGAAGTAAGAAATAAAATTGAGTCAGATGTTATTTTGATTGCATTTGATACAAATAAGAGTGCAAAATTTCTTAATGATAATAACAAAGAATATACAAGATTTCTAAAAACTCAGAAACTAATAAGAGATATTGATGAAATTCACATAATTGATCAAAATAAAAATTTATTATTTACAAATATAGATGACTTAAGAAAATATGTGCCACCATTAGATGGTGCGTTAAAATTGGTATTAGATGATGATAGACCATTAAAGATTATTAACGCTCCTGAAAATATTTCTGCAGCCATAATCAGACTTCAAGCATTTGAAAATAGATTTTTATATGTTGTAAAATATTTAGACAAAGATATATCAAAATATCTCAATGAATCCCAGGAAGCTATTAATTTTTATTATACAGTTGAAGAAAGAAGTACTGGTATAAAAATATCTTTTGCAATTATTTATTTAATAATTGTAACTTTATTACTCTTTATTTCTATTACAATTGCAATAAGATTTTCATCACGTTTTTTTAGATCTATAAATAATTTGATTTTAGCTTCAACAGCAATTGGAGAAGGTGATTTGAATATAAAAGTTCCTGAAACAAAAACGGATAAGGATTTAGAAAAATTAAATAAAAATTTTAATTCAATGATTTTAAGATTAAAAGATCAACAAGAAAAGCTCATTATTAATGAAAGACATGAAGCCTGGGGCAGTCTTGCTAGAAAGCTCGCTCATGAAATAAAAAATCCACTCACTCCAATTCAATTATCTATTGATCGTTTAAAAGAAAAATACACTAACCAAATTGATAGTAATGAAAAAATTAATTTTGAAGAAAATCTTAAAATTATTAATAATCAAATAATTCAAATTGGTAATTTATTAAATGAGTTTTCAGATTTTGCAAGAATGCCCAAACCAATTTTTAAAAAGAATAATTTGATTGAGATAATCAAAGATAACATAAAACTATTGTCTGAAATTGATTTATCAATAAATATTAATATTGTTTCTAGGAAATCCGCGATCATTTTTGAATGTGATAAGGAGCAAATGAATAGGGTGATTTTTAATTTAGTTAAAAATTCAATAGAAAGTATTCAACAAAAAGCACAAAACACAAGCGATTTTGACAAAAAAATTACTATTGAAATTTCTGATGAAAATGGCCACATTTCAATTGTAATTAATGACAGTGGAATAGGTTTTGGAAACTTTACCAATAATATCAAAGATGTTCTAAATCCATATTTTACAACAAAAAAAAATGGAACAGGCTTAGGGCTCTCAATAGTTAATAAAATAATTAATGATCATAATGGTAAATTAAATTTTGTTTCAATACCTCATGGGGCAAAAATAAAGATTACATTTTAGAATGAATATAGAAATTTTAATTGTTGACGATAACTCAGATATAAGAAATATACTCAATGAGCTTATTATTGATGCTGGTTATAAAACTAGAGTAGCGGCGAATTTTAATCAAGCACTCAGTGAAATTGATAAAAGAATGCCTGATGTTGCTATCCTTGATGTTAAACTAGATAAAGGAGATAACGATGGAATACAATTATTATCTCACATTAAGTCTAAAAATAGTGATGTACCAGTAATAATGATTTCTGGTCATGCTAATATTGAAATGGCAATAAATTCTTTAAAGCACGGTGCATTTGAATTTGTTGAAAAACCTTTCGACCGTTCAAGATTATTAAATTTCATCAGCAGAGCTGTAGAAAATTTAAATTTGAAAACACAAAATAAGGAATATGAAAATAAACTTTTCTCATCATATGATTTAATAGGTGAGAGTAAAAATATTTCAAATATTAGAGATCAAATTGAAAAGATTTCTCTTACAGAAAGTAGAATCTTTATTAATGGACCCTCAGGATCAGGAAAAGAATTAATTGCGAGAAAGATTCATAAAAAATCAAAAAGAAAAAATGAGTCTTTTGTAATTATAAATGGAGCGCTATTAGACAATGATAAATATGAACTTGAGTTATTTGGCGAAGAAAAGAATGATGGATCAATTTCATATGGTGCTTTAGAAAAAGCCAATAAAGGTACTCTCTTAGTTGACCAAGTATCAGAAATACCATTAGCAATTCAATCAAAGATTTTGCGTGTTTTAACAGATCAAAAATTTAAAAGAGTAAATGGTAGCAATGATATCAATGTTGATGTAAGATTAATCTGCTCTTCTAGTAAGGATCTTAAAAATGAAATTGAATTAGGAAACTTTCGAGAAGATTTATTTCACAGATTAAATGTATTTGAAATAAATATCAAACCTTTAAACGAAAGAATTTCAGATATTCCACATTTAATCAATTATTTCTCAAATAAGATTTCCGAAGGTTATAATATAAAAAAATTAGATATTGATGAAAATAATAGTTATATTTTAAATCATGAATGGCATGGAAATGTTAGAGAATTAAGAAATTTAATAGAGAGAATTGCAATATTACAGCCTAATTCTCAAGAAAAAATTTCAAATATAATTAAAGAGTCTCTAAAAAGTGATAATAATACAAATAGATTAAATGAAAACAACCTTTCAGTGCCATTAAAAGAGGCTAGAGAAAAATTTGAAAAGGAGTATTTAACTATACAATTAAAAAAATTTAATGGAAATATATCTAAAACAGCAACTTTTGTAGGGATGGAACGAAGTGCCCTTCATAGAAAGCTTAAAGGCTTAGGAATTAAAGAATTTAATTAAGATGAATATTATAATTTGTGGTGCCGGTAGAGTAGGTTTTACAATAGCTAAATTATTAAGTGAACAAGGTCATTCAATAACTGTTATTGATCAATCCAGTGATGATATACAAAAAATAAACGATGCTTTAGATGTGAAAGCAATAGTTGGAAAAGCTACTTTTCCCTCAATTTTAGAAAAAGCAAATGCAAATGAAACTGACATGATTATTGCCGTTACAAGAAATGACGAAATTAACATGTTAATTTGTCAAATAGCTTATTCAATCTTTAATATTTCAAAGAAAATTGCGAGAATAAGATCTCAGGATTATTTAAACCCAAAATTTACTAGAGTTTATAATAAAGAGAATTTGCCGATAGATGTAATAATTTCTCCTGAAATAGAAATAGCTAGGTCTATACAAAGAAAATTAGAGGCACCAGGAGCACTAGATAGTGTACCTTTTGCAGATAACCAAATAAGACTTTTAGAAATATTAATTAAAGATAATTGTAAATTGATAGATTCGAAATTAAATGAGTTAACAAATAAATTTCCAAATCTTGATGCTAACATTATAGCAATTACTAGAGAAGATAAATCTTTTATACCAAAAAAGACAGATATGGTTAAAGAAAACGATAAAATATATGTAATCATAAATTCATCTCAAATGGGAGAAACATTGGAGGCTTTTGGTCATACAGAAAAAATATCTAAAAAAATTTTGATAATCGGGGGTGGTAATATTGGTTATAATCTTGCTAAAAACATTGAGGAAACACTTGAGGGTGTAAGAGTCAAGGTTGTCGAAAAGAATAAATTACGTGCAGAATATTTAGCGAATGAATTAAATAATACCATTGTAATTAATGGTGACGGATTAGATGAAGAGGTTTTATTAGAAGCTAACTTAGATGAAGCCGAAACAGTCCTTGCGCTAACTAATGATGATGAGGACAATTTAATGGTAAGTGTTCTTGTTGAAAAATTTGCAAAAGATAAAAAGAATGTTGATGATAAAAGAACAATGGCGTTAGTGAATAAACCAAATTATTCTCTTTTACAGTCTTCACTAAAAATTGATGATTTAATTGATCCTCGAATGAATACAGTATCAAGCATATTAAAACATGTTCATAAAGGAACCATAGAAAATGCTTATACTATATCAGATGGTGAGTATGAGGTTATTGAAGCTGAAATAATTGAAACCTCTGAGCTTATCAACAAAGAATTAAAAGATGCTAATTTACCAGATGAGATTAGAATTGGAGCTATTTTAAGAGATAAAAAAGTAATTATTCCAAAATCAGATTTTATTTTTCAAAATGATGACCAAATCATATTGATTGTTAAAAAAGATACTATTTCAGTTGTAGAAAATCTTTTTAGATTAAGCTCTGTTTAATTAAATGTTTGGGTTACAAGTCAGATATCTTAGTTTCTTTTTTGGTATAATTTCAATATTTTCTTTTTTTAATATTGTTTATTCTTACTATTTTAATCTTTACCTAAATTTAGGTACTTATTTTTATACATTAATATTCTCATTTCTAATATTTATTGTGCTTTATATTTTTGGTAAAAATATTAAAAGGCCAAGCATATTTGATAAAATATTAATTATATTTTTAGGATATTTGGTGCTACCATTGATCTTATCTATACCTTTTTATTTAAGTATATATAATTTAACATTTTTAAATTCTTATTTTGAATCTATTTCGGGATTTACCTCAACAGGATTTACGATATTTGAAAATATAAGATTAATAGACCAGAGCCTTATAATTTGGAGATCTTCGACTCAGTGGATTGGTGGTTTATATTTTTTATTCTCTATAATCTATTTAATTGATATTTATGATGAAAGTTTCAAAAAAACTTTGACTAATTTTACATCATTAAGTAGCTCAGAAAGCTTAAAACAAGCAACAAAAATTTTTATATTATATTCTTCTTTAACTGTATTTATATTTGCAATATTAAATTTTTTTTCAATAAGAACATTTGATTCTTTAAATCTTGCTTTGACAATAATTTCATCAGGTGGATTTTTACCAGTTAATGATCTGTCAAATATTATAAGAGATAATACCCAAGTAATAGTTATGTCTTTATTGATGCTTTTATCTTTTTTTAGTTTATTTTTTATTTACAATTTATTTTTTTCAAAGAAAAAAAATATTAATTTTTTTTATGAGGATTTACATTTAGTTATATATTTAATAGCTGTAATAACTATTTTTTTTCTTTTTTTTAGTTTTAATTATAACTTTTCATACAACCTATTAGCTATTACCAGTAGTATATCGAACATCGGTTTTTCTCTCAATTCAGATCAATTAAATTTGAATTTCATTTATTTGATATTGGTGATAATTGGAGGTTCCTTTTTCTCAACAAGTTCTGGTTTGAGATTTATTAAAATTTACTCACTTTTAAAATTTTCTTTAAATCAAATCTTATCATTCAGTAGACCAAAAAACGTATTTATGAATAAGCTTATTTTTACTAAGATTAATTTTAATCTAGAAGAAATTAATAAATACTTTTTGTCAGTAATAATATTCATTTTATCATTATTTTTTTTAGCATCATTATTGAGCTTAAATGGTATGGATTTTATTAGTTCATTTAAATTATCTATTCTAACTTTAATGAATACAGTGAATTCGTCAATTTATGGTTTAGATAATCTAGATTTTAATAGTCTTGAATTTTTTACAAAATATTGTCTTATTTTCTTTATGATTGTTGGCAGAATTGAGTTATTAACAATCTTACTTTTAATAAGAAAATTTCTTTTTAAAAATTAGATAATTATTGTATACCTATGCTTAAGTCAGTTGCGCCCTTAGCTCAGCTGGATAGAGCATCGGTTTTCTAAACCGAGGGTCGGAGGTTCGAATCCTCCAGGGCGCGCCATTAAGAGGCCAAAATGGGTTTCTATGTGCTATTATAGTGACTGTTTTGAATTAATTTTATCTTGAACAGTTATTTCTTACATGCTTAAATTATGAATATTCAAAAGTAATTTTGAATTATTTGTTAACAAATAAATAAACAAGAGGAAGAAATATGTTTAAATACTTAAAACAATTAACTTCTTTAGTTGCTATGGTAGCTGTGTTGTTCACTTTTACAACAGAGTCTATGGCCGCTAAAAAATCTAAAACACTTAAAAACACTCAAAAAAAGGGTTTTGTAAGATGTGGAGTATCTCAAGGTCTTCCAGGATTTTCTAATGCTGACGCTGCAGGAAATTGGACTGGTATAGATGTTGATGTATGTAGAGCGGTAGCTGCTGCAGTACTAGGTGATGCAAACAAAGTTAAGTTTACACCACTAAGTGCTAAAGAAAGATTTACAGCTTTAACTTCTGGTGAGATCGATATCTTATCAAGAAACACAACTTGGACACTTTCAAGAGATGCTGATATCGGACTTACTTTCGTTGGAGTAAACTTCTACGATGGTCAAGGTTTTATGGTTAGAAAAAGTTCTGGTATTACTTCAACAAGCCAATTCAAGAATGGTATCTCAGCTTGTACAAATATTGGTACAACAACTGAGTTAAATATGAGAGACTTTTTTAATTCAAAAGGAATCAAGTATGAACCAGTAGCTTTTGAAAAAGCTGATGAAGTTGTAGCTGCATATGATGCTGGTAGATGTGATACATATACTACAGATAAATCAGGTCTTGCTGCACAAAGAACAAAAATGTCTAATCCAGATGAACACATTGTGTTACCTGAAACTGTTTCTAAAGAGCCTTTAGGTCCTGTAGTAAGACAGGGAGATTCAGTATGGGAAGATATCGTAAGATGGTCTTTAAATACAATGATCGAAGCTGAAGAATATGGAATTACTTCAGCAAATGCTGATATGATGAAAACTTCAGATAACCCAGCTATTAAAAGACTAGTTGGAGCTGAAGGTGAAATGGGTGCAGCATTCGGTTTAGATAATGAGTGGAACTTAAGAATTATCAAACAAGTTGGAAATTATGGTGAAAGTTATAAGAGAAATATAGCTGACACTGGTATTTTACCAGACAGAGGTCCAAATGAATTATGGACTAAAGGTGGTATTTTATACGTTCCACCATCAAGATAATTTAAGTTATAAATAATTGAAAAGGGCTAGATTTATCTAGCCCTTTTTTTTTAAACTCATATATTATCAAAATTGTGAATTTTAAACTTAAAGATATAGGCCCACAATTATTGACAGTTATAGCTGTTGTCCTTGTCTTTGGCTTTTTTACGTATAATGCACAAGTCAATATGGAAAACAGAGGTATTGACTTTGGATATGGATTTTTGTCACAAGAATCTTCTTTTGATGTTCAATTTTCCCTAATAGAGTATGACGGATCCCACTCATATTTTAGAGCATATCTAGTTGGTTTACTTAATACTATTCTTGTTTCAGTAATTGGTATCGTTATTGCAACTATTCTGGGTGTGATAGTTGGAATTGCGAGGCTTTCACCGAATTATTTAATAAATAAATTTGCCGCCTTTTACGTAGAATTTTTTAGAAATATACCTCTACTTTTACAAATATTTTTTTGGTATTTTGCTGCCTTGAGAGCTTTACCGCTTCCACAAGATGCTGAAGCGATGTTTGGAATTGCGTTTTTAACAATAAAAGGTTTGTATGTTCCTGCTTTTATTTGGCAAAACTTTAATATTTTCTTTTATTCAATAGTGGCCGCAATTATTGCTATAATAGTAATTAGATACCAAGCAAAAAAATTACAAGAAACCAAAGGTAAACAAACACCAGTCTTACTTATATCGATAGGCTTAATCCTTGTTTTACCTCTTATAAGTTTTTTGATAGGAGGTGTTAGATTGTCCTTTGAAGTTCCTGTTTTAAAGCAATTAGCAACCACATCATTTATCTATGAGGGAGGTGTAAGCTTGCCTCCTGAGTTGATAGCTTTAGCGTTATCTTTATCTTTATACACTGCAACTTTTATAGCTGAGTGTGTTAGAGCAGGAATTCAAGGTATAGGTAAAGGTCAAAAAGAAGCTGCTGCATCAATTGGTTTAACACCAAATCAGGTACTTAAGTTAGTGGTGATGCCTCAAGCTTTAAGAATAATAATACCACCTACAACAAACCAATATCTTAATCTCACTAAAAATTCTTCACTGGCTGCGGCTATAGCATATCCTGATTTAGTTTTAGTTTTTGCTGGAACCGCTTTAATGCAAACAGGTAAGGCAATTGAAATAGTATCTATTACAATGTTTACATATTTATCTTTAAGTATAGCAATTTCATTATTCATGAATTGGTACAACAACAAAATAGCAATTCAGGAAAAATAATGTCTAAGATTAATTTTTTAAAACCAGATAAGTCTAACCTTAATACCTTCTTATATTTGGGTTCTTTTCTGTTTTTTGTTAGTGTTTTAGATGTTCTTTTAAACTCCTTTTTTAGTTTGAACTTAACGGGTTTTTTACCTGGTTTTTTAAGCTATTTTTTACCACTGATACTTGGATTTGTTGGTCTTTATTTTATAAGAATTGAATTAAGCGGCATTAAACATCTAGATCAACTTAATAAGCATATAAATACTAATAACTTTAATGCCATATTATCATTATTAATTATATTTATAATTATAAAATCAATTCCCCCAATACTAAGTTGGTTTTTTGTTGATGCTAGCTTTGCAGGTGACTCAAAAGATGTTTGTACAGGCACAGGTGCTTGCTGGACTTATATAAAAGTTTGGATGAGAAGATTTATGTACGGGATGTATCCTAACGGAGAACAATGGAGAATAAATCTATCATTTATTGCGCTAGCTTTACTTGGATCAGTTGGATACTTTGCAACTGATAAGTTTAAAAAATATTTAACCTTATACTATGTTGTAATTTATCCTTTTATCGCTTTCTTGTTTATCTTTTTCTTTATTTCAGGAGGCCCAGTATTTTTTGATTTTTCATATGGAATAATTGCTGCGATACTTTCTATAATAATTGGTTTTTTTATTCCAAGTAAATTTAAGTTTTATTACTTTTTAATTGTTCCTTTTGGTCTTTATATTTTATTAAAATATTTTATTTTTTACGAGGAGTTAATTGAACTCGGAAAATTAGATGGCTTAAACTGGGTAGAAACTGGTGCTTGGGGTGGATTATCTTTAACTTTTATAATTTCCTTCTTCTGCTTGATCTTTTGTTTCCCAATAGGTATGGCTTTTGCTCTTGGAAGAAGATCTGGATTTCCTTTAATTAGATACATATCAATCGGTTTCATTGAATTTTGGAGAGGCGTACCATTAATTACAGTATTGTTTATGTCTGCGGTAATGTTTCCAATGTTTTTACCAGCAGATTTTTTCATTGATAAATTGGTAAGATGCATAATAGCTATCTCGTTATTTGAAGCAGCATACGTTGCTGAAGTTATAAGAGGTGGCCTACAAGCTCTTCCGAGAGGTCAATACGAGGCTGCAAAATCTCTAGGTATGGGATATTGGAGAATGCATATATTTGTAATTCTACCCCAAGCTTTAAAACTCGTAATTCCAGGCATAGCTAATACATTTTTAGCTTTAGTTAAAGATACACCACTAATTTTTGTTGTTGGTCTTTTAGAAATAGTGGGAATGTTAAATTTGGCTAAAACAAATCCAGAATGGCTAGGTTTCGCGATGGAAGGTTACGTTTTTGCTGCTATAATTTTCTGGATTATTTGTTATGCAATGAGTAAATATAGCTATAATTTAGAACAAAAATATAAAACAGATCGATAAAGTATAATGTCAGATAACATAATCCAAATAAACAATATGAATAAATGGTTTGGGGATTTCCAAGTTCTAAAGGGAATTAATTTAGAAGTAAAACCGAAACAAAAAATAGTTGTTTGTGGCCCGTCAGGCTCAGGAAAGTCTACGTTAATAAGATGTATAAATAGATTAGAAGAACATCAAGAAGGTGAAATAATAGTTGATGGTACTGAATTAACTGAGGATACTAAAAATATAGAACAAATTAGAGCAGAGGTTGGGATGGTATTTCAACAATTTAATTTATTTCCACATTTATCAATTCTTGATAATTGCACATTAGCTCCCATTTGGGTAAAAAAAATGCCAAAGAAAGAAGCTGAGCAATTAGCACTTAAACATTTAGAAAGAGTACAAATATTAGATCAAGCTCAAAAATACCCAGGTCAACTGTCTGGAGGACAGCAGCAAAGAGTAGCAATAGCTAGAGCTTTATGTATGGAACCTAAAATAATGCTTTTTGATGAGCCAACATCTGCGTTAGACCCTGAAATGATTAAAGAAGTATTAGATGTAATGGTAAATCTTGCTAAACAAGGGATGACAATGATTGTTGTTACTCATGAAATGGGTTTTGCAAAAGAGGTAGCTGACCAGATGATATTCATGGACGAAGGAATGATAGTGGAGAGGGCAGATACTAAGGAGTTTTTTGCTAATCCAAAAAATGATAGGACTAAGCTTTTCTTGAGCCAGATACTATAGATACCAATAAATTCAAGTAATAATTGTTAAATAATGCTCTAAGTATTACTTGACATATTTCTCATATAACTGGTTTTTTATTCAAAAATAAAAAAGAATTTTGTTGCAGTGAAGATTAAAAACTAGTTCAATCGTTATTTAAATAAAATTAAGAGGGGTCTTAATGGAAGATAATTTTAATAAGCATTTAGGCAATAAGCTTAAGCTTAGAAGGCTAGCTTTAGGTTTAACTCAAACAAAAGTAGCAAAAGCAATCAACGTAACATTTCAACAAATACAAAAATATGAAAAAGGTACTAATGGCGTAAGTTCAATAAGATTATTACAACTTTCAAATTATTTAAAAGTACCAATTAATTATTTTTTTGAAGATTTTTCAGAATATGCAATTAATTTGGAAAAATCACAAGAAGGACATATGAATGTAAATTATAATTTTTTAGTAAAATTATATTCAGAGTTAAACTCTGATCAAAAAATAAAATTTACTAAATCATTACAGGTTTCAAATATTTCAAAGGTCGGATAAAAAAAATTGGCTCCTCGGGCAGGACTCGAACCTGCGACCAATTGATTAACAGTCAACTGCTCTACCAACTGAGCTACCGAGGAATATAAAAACTCAACTTACTTTCTTTTAAAACTAAAACAAGATTTTTTTTGGAGGCAACGCCCGGAATCGAACCGGGATACAAGGATTTGCAATCCTCTGCGTAACCATTCCGCCACGTTGCCAGATGTTTTAGTAGATAGCTACAAAGAGTTTTATATTAAATATTTGTGATTAGTCTATTAAATAACGATCTAATTTGATTATTGTTAATTTGGATTAATAAATTATAAACTACTTAATCCATGAATAGTGATAAATATATACATTCTGAAGTAGAGGATAATATTTATACTTATTGGGAAAAAAACAAATTATTTAAACCAAAGAAAAATTCTAAAAAATATTCAATTGTAATTCCACCACCAAATGTAACTGGAAGTTTACATATGGGTCATGCTTTAAATAATTCAATCCAGGATCTTTTAGTTCGTTATTATCGAATGAATAATTATGAGACTTTGTGGCAACCTGGAACTGATCACGCTGGTATTGCAACGCAAGCACTTGTAGAAAAAAAATTAGAAAAAGAAAATTTAAATAAGAATGATTTAGGTAGAGAAAAATTTATTGAGAAAGTCTGGGAATGGAAAAATCAGTATGGAGACATAATCATCAATCAACTCAAAAAACTCGGGTGTTCATGTGATTGGTCCAGAAACGCTTTTACAATGGATGATAATTTATCAAAATCAGTAATTAAGGTTTTTGTTGAATTACATAAAAAAAAATTAATTTATAAAGCAGAAAAACTAGTTAATTGGGACACGGTTTTAAAAACTGCAATATCAGATTTAGAGGTTGATCAAAGGGAGATGAACTCTAAGATTTACTATATTAGGTATCCAATAGATAAGTCATCTGAATTTATTACTATAGCCACAACAAGACCTGAAACTATGCTTGGGGACACGGCTATTGCAGTGAACCCAAAAGATAAGAGGTTTAAAAAATATGTGGGTAAAACTGTCACTATCCCAATAGTAGGTAGAAAGATTAAAATTATAAAAGATAATTATGCAGATCCTGAACAAGGAACTGGTGCATTAAAAATTACACCAGCACATGACTTTAATGATTATGATGTTGGTCAAAGAAATAAACTGGAAATTATAAATGTATTTACTGAAGATGGTAAAATAAATAATAATGCTCCAAATGAATATGTTGGATTAGATAGATTTGAAGCGCGTAAAAAAATTTTAAATGAGTTAAAAGAAAAAGAATTTTTCGTTAAAGAAGAAAACATCAAAAATAAAGTACCTTATGGAGATAGATCAAATTCAGTCATAGAGCCTTTTCTAACTGAACAGTGGTTTGTAAATGCAAAAAAATTATCTGTAAAAGCTAAACAAATAGTTAAATCAAAGAAGACAAATTTCTTTCCAGAAAATTGGTCAAAAACTTATTTTCAATGGATGAACAATATAGAACCTTGGTGTGTATCTAGGCAACTTTGGTGGGGGCACCAAATACCAGCTTGGTATGGTCCTGATAAAAAAATCTTTGTTGCAACAAATGAAACAGATGCAAAAAAACAAGCTAAAAAATTTTATAAAAAAGATGTTAAAATTACGAGAGATCCTGACGTTTTAGATACATGGTTTTCGTCTGGTTTATGGCCTTTTGCAACATTAGGTTGGCCTGATAAAAAGGATTATATTAAAAAATTTTATCCAACAACTGTATTGGTAACTGGTTTTGATATTATTTTCTTTTGGGTAGCAAGAATGATGATGTTTGGAATGGAATTTTTAAAGAAAGAGCCATTTAAAGATATTTATGTTCATGCCTTAGTTAGAGATGAAAAAGGTCAAAAAATGTCTAAGTCAAAAGGAAATGTAATTGATCCATTAGATTTAATTGAAAAGTATAGTGCAGATGCTTTAAGATTTACTCTTCTTTCAATGGCATCACCCGGAACGGATGTAAAGCTTTCAGAAGATAGAGTTAAAGGATATAGAAATTTTTTAAATAAATTATGGAATGCTAATAATTTTTTAATTACAAATAAATGTGATTTTAATAAAACAGATAAAGCCCCCAAAACTAAGCTAAATATCAATAAGTGGATTTATTCAGAGCTTATACAAACAAAAGAAAAAATAGAAAAAAATCTCAAAGATTATCGATTTGATGAGGCCGCTAAAAATGCTTATCAGTTTGCTTGGCATTCTTATTGTGATTGGTATATCGAGCTTTCAAAAACTATTCTGTTTTCAGACGATGAAAGAGCTAAAAAAGAGGTGAAAGAAGTATCCGCCTACGTATTTAAACAAATACTTATTATTCTTCATCCATTTATTCCATTTGTTACTGAGCAAATCTGGTTAAAAAATAAATTTGATAAATCAGACAAGAACTTTCTAATGTATGCTAATTGGCCATCAGGAAAGGCTAAAAAAGATCAATCTTTAAAGGAAGTAGAGAAGATCATAAGTGTTATTTCTGAACTTAGATCTTTTAAAAATGAACTAAATGTAAGCCCAGGTTCATTTATTGATATTTCAATGACTAAAATTGCTAAAAAAAATAAAACATTAATGACTAACAATGAGATTATTCTCAAAAAGCTTGGTCGTATCAATAATTTCTATGATAAAGACCAAAAAAAACCGTCTGCAACTTTGGTTATTTCAGGGGATATATTTAAGATTTATTTTGATGAAAATGTGGATTTAAATTTAATCAAAGAAAACTTAGTTAAAAGACAGAATAAATACAAAGAGGAAATGGACAAAATATCTCAGCGGTTATCTAATAAAGGATTCACCGATAGGGCTCCAAAAAATATTGTTGAACAAGAGAAAACTAACTATAGTAATCTAAAAAATGATATCCAAAAAATATCATTAACCATTGAAAGTTTATAATGCGAAAGTTTGATAAGAAAAAATTACCAAGCAGACATACATCTTTAGGAGCTGATAGAGCGCCTCATAGATCTTTTTATTACGCAATGGGTGAAACAGAAAAAGATGTTTCAAAACCATTTGTAGGCGTTGTATCCACATGGAATGAGGCTGCTCCTTGTAATATTGCTTTAATGAGACAAGCCCAATCAGTCAAAAAGGGCGTCAGAGCTTCAGGTGGTACACCTCGAGAATTTTGCACAATTACCGTTACTGATGGTATTGCAATGGGTCATGAAGGAATGAAATCCTCATTAATTTCTAGAGAAGTGATTGCAGATTCTGCAGAACTTACCGTTAGAGGTCACTGTTACGATGCATTAGTAGGTATCGCAGGTTGTGATAAATCTTTACCAGGTTTAATGATGTCGATGGTTAGATTAAATGTGCCAAGTGTATTTATTTATGGTGGCTCAATCCTTCCGGGAAAATATAAAGGTAAAGATGTAACTGTTGTTGATGTTTTTGAAGCAGTTGGAAAACACTCTTCAGGTCAAATGTCTGCAAAAGAATTAAGAAAATTAGAATTAGTTGCGTGTCCAACAGCTGGTGCATGTGGAGGTCAATTTACTGCAAACACAATGGCATGTGTTTCAGAAGCAATTGGTTTAGCTTTACCTTATTCTGCAGGAACTCCTGCTCCTTATGAAGAAAGAGATAAGTATGCAAAAAATAGCGGAAAAATGGTAATGGAATTATTAGCTAAAAAAATTAAACCAAGAGATATTGTTACAAGAAAAGCTTTAGAAAATGCTGCAACAATAGTTGCTGCAACAGGGGGATCAACAAATGCAGGATTACATTTACCTGCAATTGCTAATGAAGCTGGAATAAAATTTGACTTAATGGATGTTGCAAAAATATTTAAAAGAACTCCATATCTTGCTGATTTAAAACCAGGTGGAAAATATGTTGCTAAAGATATGTGGTTAGCTGGTGGTGTTCCAATGTTATTAAAAACTCTCTATGAAGGTGGTTTTATTCATGGTGACTGTATGACAGTTACAGGTAAAACTATGAAAGAAAATTTAAAGAAAATTAAATTTAATCCAAAACAAAAAGTAATGAGATCTTATAAAAATCCTTTATCACCAACTGGTGGTGTAGTTGGATTAAAAGGAAACTTAGCACCTGATGGAGGAATAGTTAAAATTGCAGGTTTAAAAAAATTACAATTCACTGGTAAAGCAAGATGTTTTGATAATGAAGAAAGTGCAATGAAAGCAGTGCAAAGTAAAAAATACAAAGACGGTGATGTAATTATTATTAGATATGAGGGTCCAGTAGGCGGACCAGGTATGAGAGAAATGCTTTCAACAACTGGGGCTATTTATGGTCAGGGTAAAGGAGAGAAAGTTGCTTTAATTACTGATGGAAGGTTTTCTGGAGCAACTAGAGGTTTTTGCGTTGGTCATGTAGGACCTGAGGCTGCATTAGGTGGTCCAATAGCTTTATTACGCAATGGAGATATCATTGATATTGATGCCAAGAAGGGAACAATTAATGTTCGATTAACAAGAGCACAATTAGCTTCAAGAAGACGAAAATGGAAGGCTAGAAAATCTGATTTTGGATCAGGAACACTTTGGAAATATGCACAAACTGTTGGACCAGCATTTTTAGGAGCACCAACTCATCCAGGTAAGAAAAAAGAAGTTAAGGATTACTCAAAAATTTGATGAAAATTCGCCCAGTTATCTTATGTGGTGGCGCTGGAACAAGACTTTGGCCTAAAGCTAAAAAACATCAAGCTAAACAGTTTATAAATTTTGGTAATTGGACTTTATTGGGAAAAACTCTTGAGAGAGTTAAAGCATCTATATTTGATGCACCAATTATAAGCACTAATGCAAAATATTTAAGACAAGTAAAACAACACTTAAAAAAACACAAGATAAGAAAATTCAAAATAGTTTTAGAACCAGCTAAAAGAAATACTGCACCAGCTATTTTAAGTACGGCATTGATAAAGGATATACCTAACGAACAACCTTTAATGTTCTTTGCTGCCGATCATTTGATAGAGAAGGTTGCATTATTTAATAAAGCTATCAAAAAAAATCAAAAGAAACTTACTCAAAACAATATTTTTATCTTTGGGATTAAACCCAAAATGCCCTCTAGTGAATTTGGTTATTTTTTAACCAGAAATAACAAAGTATCTAGATTTGTAGAAAAACCAAAAGTGGCTAAAGCTAAACAAATAATTAGTAAAAAAGGTTATTGGAATTCTGGAATGTTTTATTTGAGAAAAGACTCAATAATTAATAATTTTAAGAAATACCAGCCAAATATTTATCGAAACTGCAATAACGCTTTAATAAAAGCAAAATATAAAAGTAACGTGTATTATTTAAACAAACAAGCATTCACCAAAGCAACAGCTAAGTCTTTTGACTATGCAATATTAGAAAAAACTAAAGATATAAATGCTATCAAGTTGGATATTCCTTGGTCTGATTTAGGATCTTGGAAAGAAATCTGTAAAATGTACGGAAGAAATAAGAAACATTATTATAAAAAGAAAAATGTATTCCATAAACCTTGGGGTAGTTATGTTAATTTATTTAATGGTAAAGAATTCTTGATAAAAGAACTATATGTAAAACCTAAAGGTATATTAAGTCTTCAGAAACATCATCATAGAGCTGAACACTGGGTAGTAACCCAAGGTAAACCTAAAATTACGTTAGATAAAAAATATTTTACCATGAAACCTGATGAAACTATTTTTATACCATTAGGTGCAATCCATAGAATAGAAAACCCATATAAAAAACCAGTAAAAATAATTGAAGCACAAGTAGGCTCAATTTTAAAAGAAACTGATATAGTTAGATACCAAGATATTTATGGAAGAATAAAATAATTATTTTACAAGAAAATTCACTTTTTTATTTGATAGATTTAAATGAATTTTTTTATATGAACCAAAATTATCTCCATCAATTTGAACAGGTATCAAATCATTTCCATCAATTGTAATGTTTTGTGCATAAGTAGTAATAACATTTTTATTTTTACTTAAATCACCATTAAGAATTATTAAAAAAATTGAATATAATAAACTAATCCTAGTCAAATCTTTAAATATATAGGTGACTAATTTCTCTTCAAAAATATTTGTTTTATTTATTTTATGATGTCCAGCGTAATATTTGGTATTTGAAGATAATATCCAGTCTGCTTGATAAAATTGACCATCAAAAGTGACATTTAACTTTTTATTATTCATAAACAAGAAATATTGAAAACCTTTGATACCAAATATAATTTTACCTAGAATCTTTTTAATTTTTGAATTAATTGAATGAACAATTTTTGCATCCCATCCTATACCAGCCATTAAAAAGAAATAATTATCGTTAATTTTTACAAGATTAGAGGATTTATAATTATTAGAAACCAACACATTTACTATATCATCAACTTTTTTATTCATTGATAATTCAGCTTGAAGCAAATTTGCAGTGCCAGCAGGAATATAACCTATGGCAAAATTGTCTTTAAAATCAAAATTATTTTTAATTAATTCATTAATTGCAAAAGAAACTGAACCATCACCACCAGCTACTATTAGTCGATCATAATTTTTTTGATTAAAATTTTTGAAAATTTTCTTAGCTTGATTTATTGTTTTTGTTTCAAAGTAGTCTACAGAAATATTCTCTTTTAACTTAGATAAAATCCTATTTATGAATATAGATTTTCTTCCAGAGGAAGAATTCAAATTATAAATCAAACAACATAACATAATTAATCCTTAAAAAATTTTTAACAAATTTGTAACATTCAAATGAAATAAGAAGTACATGATTCGTGTTACAGTTGTATTAAAATATAGGTCTTTAAATGCCTAATTTACTTAAATATAAAAGTATATTTATTTCTGATGTTCATTTAGGTACCAAGGGTTGTCAGGCGAAAAAACTTTTAGAGTTTTTTAAAAACTCAAGATCCGAAAATCTTTATCTTGTAGGGGACATTATAGATATCTGGGAAATGCAAAAAAGTTTTTTTTGGCCTCAAGAACATAATGATGTAATCCAAAAAATTTTAAGAAAAGCTAGACATGGTACCAAAGTTTTCTACATAATGGGTAATCATGACGAAATGTTAAGAAAATTTATTCCAATGCATTTTGGTGACATCCATATGGTTAATAGAGTTATTCATGAAACAAATGCAGGAAAAAAATATGTTGTTGTTCATGGTGATGCTTGGGATGGTGTTATGAAACATGCTAAATGGTTATCTAAACTTGGATCAATAGCCTATAATTTACTATTAAAATTAAATGTAATAATTAACTTTTTTAGAAGATTGAGAGGAAAAGAATATTGGTCTCTTGCAAAATTTTTAAAGTATAAAGTCAAAAATGCAGTTAAATATATTGGTGAATATGAAAAAACACTTTCAGATTATGCAAAAAGAAAAAAATTTGATGGAATTATTTGTGGCCACATCCATCATGCTGAGGATAGAGACTTTAATGGGGTCAATTATTTAAATTGTGGAGACTGGGTTGAATCTTGTACCGCATTAGCCGAAAATTATGATGGTAGTTTTGAAATATTATATTGGGACAAAATAAGAGAACAATATTTAGACGATAAAGAAATAATTAAACCAATTAAAACTGAAGAATTAAAAAAAGCTTCATAATTAATGAAAATTTTAATTGCTACAGATGCATATTTTCCACAAGTAAATGGTGTCGTAAGAACCTTACATGAAACAGGTAATGTATTAAAAGAACAAGGTCATAGAATAGAATATATTACACCTGACTTATTTTTTACTTTTCCGATGCCGAAATATAATGAAATTAAGTTGTCTATAAATGTATGGCCAAGAGTTGGTAATTTAATAAAGAAAATCAATCCAGATGCAATTCATATCGCTACCGAAGGCCCGATAGGCACTATGGCAAGAAGATATTGTTTAAAAAATAATCTAAAGTTTACTACGAGTTTCCATACAAGATTTGATAAATATCTAAAACTTTACTTTCCTATTATACCAGCAAAATGGGCTGAAAAATTCTTAGCAAATTTTCATAATAAGGCTGAGAGAATTTTAGTAACTACAGAGTCTATGAGAAAAGAATTAATCGATATAGGTATAGATGACAATAAAATGATTACTTGGACTAGAGGAGGAAATCATGGAGCTTTTAAGAACCCTAAAAAAATTGATTTACCTCATAAAAGACCTATTTGGATTTATGTTGGAAGAGTTGCAGTTGAAAAAAACATAAGAGCTTTTTTAGAATGTGATTTAGAAGGTACAAAAATAATTATAGGAAAAGGACCTGATTTAAAAAAATTGAAAAAAGAATTCCCTAAAGATATTTTTTTAGGAGAAAAAACAAATGGTGAATTAGCATCACATTTTGCATCCTCTGATGTTTTTGTTTTCCCTAGTAAAACAGATACATTTGGAATTGTAGTTACAGAAGCTTTAAATTGCGGAACACCTGTTGCTGCGTATCCTGTTCCAGGCCCTAAAGATATATTTGAAGGATCCAAAATAAATTGTTTAGATGATGATCTTAAAGTATCAGCACAAAAAGCTTTAAAAGTTGACAGAAATGATTGTCTTGAATTTGCAAAAAAATTCACTTGGGAAGAAACAGCAAAAATATTTTTTAACAATATTTCACCAAATCATTAGTTAATTTTTCCTTAATTTATTTGCATTAAAAAGTGTAATGATGCAAAATTAAGCCATCTAAATTTATGGAATATTTCGTCATTCTACTTATAGTTGTGATAGTTTATCTTCTCTATTTACTTAATCAAAAAAAAAATAAATCAATAAATACCGCTACAATAGTTAATAAAAGAGAAGAAAAAACAAAAAGAGTAATTATTGATGAGCTTGAAGATCAATTTTTTGCATTAAATAAATTTAACATAATTAAATATGCCAATCCAAGTGCATTAAAAAGATTTGGAAGTAATTTAATTGATAAAAACATATCTTCTATAATTCGAAAACCAGAATTAATAGAAAATATTGAAAAAGCTATCGTAGAAAATAAAACAAAAAATATCGATGTTGAAATAGACCTCCCATCATATCAATTCTATAAAATTTATATTATTCCTGGCCCAACTCATTTGTTTACTGAACCAGACTCCGTTGTGTTATTTTTAAAAGATTTTACTGAAATTACAAAAGCACAAAAATTTAAAACTGATTTTGTAGCAAATGTAAGCCATGAATTAAGAACACCTTTAATGGCAATCAAAGGATCACTAGAAACAATTGAGGGCCCAGCGTCAGATGATGAAAAGGCTAAAAAAAAATTTATGAAAATAATGACTGATCAATCAAATAGAATGGAAAATTTAATTAATGATCTTTTAATACTCACAAGAATTGAATTAGAAGAACACATAAGGCCAAACTTTTTAGTTGATATAAATGATCTTTTCAAAACAATCATCAGTAATTTTGAGATTATTTTAAAAAGAAAGAAATTAAATATTAATTTATCTCTCGCCAATCCAACAGTTGTTATTGGAGATGAAAAAAATTTACAAACTGTTTTTTCTAATCTTTTAGATAATGCAATTAAGTATTCAAAGGAAAATAAGTCTATTTTTATATCAAGCAAAATTAGCGACGGTAAATTGTTAGAAAAAAATTTTATGATCAGTATTAAAGACGAAGGTGTTGGCATTCCTCAAAGATATATTTCTAGAATTACAGAAAGATTTTTTAGGGTAGATCTTGAACAAAGTAACAAGGTTGGTGGAACCGGTTTAGGATTAGCTATTGTTAAACATATAGTTACTCAACATCGTGGACACTATGAGATTCTAAGTGAGGAAAACCAAGGAACTGAAATTCAAATTTATTTACCAGCGAAAACTTAAATTTAAAAAATATTATATTGTAATAGTTTTAGAAGGTTTTTTTAACAATTCTTTACTTGATTAATGTTAATCTTTTAATTAATTTTTTTATATGGTTAAAATATTCAAAAATATTTTGATTTTTGCTTTTTTATTAAGCTCTATAACAACAAGTGTTTTTTCTAAAGATATCACAACATTATTAAGAAATCAGCAACTTACAGTTTTTGATATTGGAATTTTTAGATTAGAGGCAGATTTGAAAACTTCATATCCTTCTATTAAAGATCATTTAGAAGTTACTGAAGCTGAATTTTATACAGACGTAGTTACCTCGTATTCTAAAAATTCAATTGATTTAATTGTTTCTGTTCCTATGAATAGAAATCTCAAGAAGGAAAATTATTTTTCAGATTCTTTTAGATGTAGGAATATTTTTAATTCTGTAAGAGATTTTTTATTGAGGAATGAAAATTTGAGTAATTATAGATATACTATGGCTACAAGCTATTTAACCTCTATATTTTCAACCCCAAGTTCATGGCCAAGCTGGAGATATGATGAAGAAATTAGAGAGGAATTAGTAAACTTAGTAAAACTAGAAATAACTTTACGTCCAACCAAAGAACTAGCTCTTAATGAACAGGTAAACCCTGTTTCATGTATTGGTGGCTTAGAAACTGATATTGATCAAATAATTATATCAAAAAAATACAACTAAAAAGTTACCTTTTTAACAAAAGTGTAACAATTCTGTAATATTAAAGATTCAAAAAATTTATACGAGTCAATCATCTTTTAATTAATAAATAACGAAAGGATTAAAAAATGAAAAAACTAACTATAGTAATTGCTTCTTTAGTTGCACTTTCAATTGCAACTGTTGCTCAAGCAAGAGATCAAATTAAGATAGTTGGTTCTTCTACAGTATTCCCTTATGCAACAGTTGTTGCTGAAAGATTTGGTGGTTCAGGATTTAAAACTCCTGTAATCGAGTCTACTGGTACTGGTGGTGGAGCTAAACTATTCTGTGCTGGTGTAGGTGAACAACATCCAGATATTACAAATGCATCAAGAGCTATGAAAGATAAAGAAAAAGCTCTATGTAAGAAAAATGGTGTTAATGATATCGTTGAGATCGTAATTGGTAACGATGGTATTACATTAGCTTACAGCAAAGATGCAAAACCAGTAAACTTTACTAAAGAACAATTATATTTAGCACTTGCTGCTCATACAGTTGTTGATGGTAAATTAGTTCCAAATATTTATAAAACTTGGGACCAAATTGACCCTAGCTTACCAAAACAAAAAATTTCAGTGATGATCCCACCAGGAACATCAGGAACTAGAGATGCTTGGAATTCTTTAGTAATGAAAAAAGGTATGACTAAAGAAGCTAAAGCTCTTTATAAAGCTGGTTTTGAAGCTGGAAATAAAAAATACAAAAAACCTCAAAAACTTTACAGAGAAGATGGTGCTGCTATTGAAGTTGGAGAAAACGATAGTTTAATCATCCAAAAGTTAACTCAAGATAAAGAAATGTTTGGTTTCTTTGGTTTCAGTTATTTCTTAGCTGCAAAAGATAAATTGCAAGCAGCAAGTATTGATGGTGGACAACCGTCATTAAAGTCTATTCAAGACTACAGTTATGCTGTTGCTAGACCTTTATTCTTCTACGTGAAAAAAGCACACGTTGGAGTAATTCCAGGCTTACATGAGTTTGTGAAAGAATTCACAACTAAGAAAGCTATTGGAAAAGGTGGTTACTTAGCAGACATTGGTTTAGTGCCATTAGACTCTAAGTTGTATAAAACAACTAGAACTAATGCTACGAAGCTAGTTGCTATGGGTAATTAATTATTCCTCAGTTAACAAATGATTAAAAAGGGGGTCTTTTTAGACCCCTTTTTTTTAAAAAAAGAGTAAAGTCCTCACTTAAGGAGATTCTGTGAACTTAATATTATTTACATTTATTGTTCTTCTAGGTTTCACAAGCTATTATTTTGGACGCAAAAAAGCATATACAATTCAATCTACAAAAAAAAGATTAACCGCATTACCACAGTTTTATGGTTATTATCTTGCAATCTGGTGTGCAATACCAGCCTTTATAATTTTTTCATTATGGGCAATTTTTGAGCCCACAATTGTAAAACTATTAATCTTAAGTGATTATTCAAATCAAGGTTATCTTGATGATGAATTAAATTTATTATACGAAAAATCAAAAGCATTGTCTCGAGGGCAATTCACTGGAGAAATTACACCTTTTATTGAAGCTTCAGCTGAAAAATATTTAAGTCTTCGATCAATAGCTCAAAGTTCAAAAGTTGTTATAGTATTATCTGCAATTATTGCCTCTGTTGCTTATGCGTATAAAAGAATTTCATCTAATTCTAGAACAAGAGAACCAGTTGAAAAATTTTTGAACGCAGTTTTATTTACAGCTTCTTTAGCTGCAATATTAACTACTGTTGGAATAGTTTTCTCACTTATATTTCAAACTATAGATTTTTTTAAAGTAATTCCATTATTTGATTTTGTCTTTGGAACTCACTGGTATCCAGCAAAAGCTTTTGTTAGAGATTCTTCTGAGGCTTTAGATCCGACAATGTATTCAGATACTTTTGGAGCAGTCCCTATTTTTGCAGGTACTTTTTTTATTGCATTTATTGCTATGTGCGTTGCTATCCCAATTGGATTAATGAGTGGAATTTATTTAGCTGAATATGCATCAACTAAAGTTAGACAATATGCAAAACCATTAATTGAAATTTTAGCTGGTATACCAACAGTTGTTTATGGTTTTTTTGCTGCCCTAACTGTTGGACCATTTTTGAAAGAATTAGGAACTTCAATGGGTCTTGAAGTTTCAGCTGAAAGTGCTTTAGCAGCAGGAGGGGTAATGGGTATTATGATTATACCATTTATTTCAAGTTTAAGTGACGATGTCATTACAAGTGTGCCTCAAAGTTTAAGAGATGGAAGTTACGCTATGGGAGCAACTAAATCAGAAACAATTAAGAGAGTTATTTTTCCCGCGGCATTGCCGGGGATAGTTGGATCTATTTTACTTGGTGTTTCAAGAGCTATTGGAGAAACAATGATAGTTGTTATGGCCTCTGGTTTAGCTGCTAATTTAACTTTAAATCCTTTAGAGTCTACTTCAACGATTACAGCTCAAATTGTAGTTATTCTAATTGGTGACCAAGCTTTTGGCGACCCAAAAACGCAAGCTGCTTTTGCTTTAGGTATGTCATTATTTTTAGTAACACTTTGTTTAAATATTGTGGCCTTGAGAGTAGTTAAAAAATATAGAGAAAAATATGAATAAAAATAAAGAACAATTATTAAATAAAAGATATAAAGCTGAACAGCGATTTCGCTTATACGGTCTGAGTGCAATTTTTATGGCACTTTTATTTTTAACAATCTTTATTTTTAAAATTTTTTCAACTGGCTATTCAGCTTTTCAAAAAACATGGCTTATTGTTCCAGTAACTTTCGATGCTGAATTAATGATGTTAGACCAAAATCCTTCTAAAGAAGATTTACAGGACGCTGATTATTACGATATAGCATTAAAATCAATGGCTGATTTAGATCCAAACGCCAATGAAGATCAAGAAAATGAATTGAAGAGAATGGTGTCTTATTTTTTTGAAAAAGAAATTAAAAATGAACTTTTAAATGACCCTAATTTAATAGGAAAAACAAAGGAAGTTTATCTAACTGCTTCAGATGATTTAGACCAAGTCTTTAAAGGAAATTATCCAAGAGATTTACCTGAAGACCAAAGAAGAGTAAGCGATTATCAATTAAAAATTTTTGATCAACTTGTTGCAAATGGTAAGGTTGAAAGTAAATTTAATATAAGTTTTTTTACAAATGCTGACTCAAGAGAAGCTGAGCTAGCTGGAATAGCAAGTTCATTTATGGGCTCAATTTTTTCTATACTTGTTTGTTTAATGATAGCTTTTCCTGTTGCGGTTCTAGCTGCAATCTATCTTGAAGAATTTGCCCCTAAAAATAGATTTACTGATTTTATTGAAGTTAATATAAACAACTTAGCAGCGGTTCCATCTATAGTTTTTGGTCTATTAGGGTTAGGAGTTTTATTGGCTATATTTCAATTACCAAGGTCTACCCCATTAGTTGGAGGTATCACTTTGTCCTTAATGACCTTACCAACAATAATTATAGCTGCTAGAGCATCTTTAAAAGCAGTTCCACCAAGTATAAGAGAGGCAGCACTTGCTATGGGAGCAAGTCGAATGCAAACCACAATGCATCATACAGTTCCTCTTTCTATGCCTGGCACGTTATCAGGAACAATAATTGGTTTAGCTCAAGCTTTAGGAGAAACTGCACCCTTAATTTTAATTGGAATGGTTGCTTTTGTTAACACGATACCTGGATCACCCATGGATCCTGCTGCAAGCTTACCAGTTCAAATTTATATTTGGGCTGAAAGTGCTGAAAGGGGATTTGTAGAAAAAGTTTCGGCATGTATAATGGTCTTACTTGGCTTTTTAATAATAATGAATTTATTTGCCCAAATAATAAGACATAAGTTTGAGAAAAAATGGAGTTAAAATGATAAAGATTAAAGCAAAAGATGTTGATGTTTTTTATGGAAAAAAACAAGCGCTCTTTAATATAAGTTTAGATATTGAGGAAAATCAAGTAACGGCATTAATTGGTCCATCTGGTTGTGGTAAATCAACTTTCCTAAGATGTCTTAATAGAATGAATGATGTAATTGATATCTGTAGTGTTAAAGGAGAAATTTTAATTAATGATTTTAATATCAATGATAAAAGTTGTGATGTCGTAAGACTAAGAGAAAAAATTGGTATGGTTTTTCAAAAACCCAATCCTTTCCCAAAAACTTTATATGAAAATGTGTCTTATGGTCCAACAATTCATGGTATGGCTCAATCAAAACAAGAAATGGATGAAATTGTTGAAACTAGTTTGAAAAAGGCTGCACTATGGGAAGAGGTAAAAGATAGGTTGCATGAACCTGGAACTGGATTATCTGGAGGACAACAGCAAAGACTTTGTATTGCTAGAGCGATTTCTGTAAGACCTGAAGTTATATTAATGGATGAACCTTGTTCAGCATTAGATCCAATAGCAACAGCACAAATTGAAGAATTGATTGATGAGTTAAAAAAAGAGCACACAATAATAATTGTAACTCATTCTATGGCTCAAGCAGCACGTGTTTCTCAAAATACAGGTTTTTTTCATTTAGGACAATTGATTGAGCATGGATCTACTGATAAAATATTTAAGAATCCTGATAATAAAAAAACGCAAGATTATATAACAGGGAGGTTTGGATAATGTCTGAAGCACCACATACAGTCAAATCTTACGAAGAAGAACTAAAAAATCTTAATGCTAATATAATTAAAATGGGAAGTGCATGTGAAGATTCTTTAGGTAAAGCAATTCAAGCCATTACAACAAGAGATAATAATATTGCAGAAGCTGTTATTCAAGAAGATGAAAAAATAGATAAATATGAGACTTTAATTGAACAGCAAGTTGTGAATTTAATTGCTTTAAGACAACCTATGGCAATTGATTTAAGAGAGACAGTAACGGCTTTGAAGATGTCTTCAGATTTAGAAAGAATAGGTGATTTAGCAAAAAATATATCCAAGAGAACACTTTTGCTTAACGAAAATCTTCCAAAGAACTTGGTAGACTCATTGAATAGAGTATCTACCAATGTTCAAAAACAATTAAAATCAACATTAGATGCTTATCTAGAAAGATCTGCGCCAATGGCAGTAAATGTTTGGGAAGGTGATGAGCAAATAGATGATCTAACAAATCTTTGTATGCAAGAAGTTATAAAATATCTTAAAGAAAATGAAAAAAATTTAGAAGATGGAACCCATTTATTGTTTGTAACTAAAAACATAGAGCGTATTGGTGATCATACTACAAATGTTGCAGAACAAGTTTATTATTTAGTTAAAGGCGAATATTTAGAAGGTGATAGACCCAAGGGAACAGAGCCAATTGTAACCGGAGAAAAATGATTTATGTCAGCTCATGTTTTCATAGCTGAAGATGAAGCATCAATTGTTAGTTTGTTAAAGTACAATCTTGAAAAAGAAGGTTATAAAGTCAGTCATTCAGAAAATGGAGAAGATGCTCTTAAACAAATAAAATTAAAACAGCCAGATTTAATATTAATGGATTGGATGTTACCAGAATTATCTGGTGTTGAAATTTGTAAAAACTTAAAAAAAGATAATAAGTTTAATGATATTCCTGTCATTATGTTAACTGCAAAAGGAGAGGAAGAAGACAAATTAAAAGCATTTGATACAGGTGCAGATGATTATGTAACTAAACCTTTTAGTCAAAAAGAATTGAATGCTAGAATTAAATCTTTATTGAGAAGATCTAAACCTCAATCATCATCAGACATTGTAGAATTTACTGATTTAAAAATAGATCGGATTACAAAAAGAGTTTATAGAAAAGATAAAGAAATTACTTTGGGTCCAACTGAATTTAAACTCTTAGATTTTTTTATCAAAAATCCAAAAAGAGTTTATTCAAGAGAACAACTCTTAAACAATGTTTGGGGAGAAAATATATATGTTGAGTCTAGAACAGTTGATGTTCATATTAGAAGATTAAGACAAGCAATTAACATACAAAATACAAAACCTTTAATTAGAACAGTAAGATCAGCTGGTTATTCTTTAGAATCTTGAAGATCTTTGGGTCTTATAAATTTTTTTAATACTCCCTTTTTCTCAACTTCATTCCAGGATTTAATATCAAACTCAATTTTTGCAAATGCTGCTGTTGGGAATTTATAATTCATTAGTTTAAAATTATTCGTATTATGATTTTTTGTAAGATTTCGTACTAAATTTTTCACTGATGGTTCATGGTTTATAATCAAAATTGATTTATATTCACTGGATATTTCTTTAATTTTTTTTACAATTGCATTCTCATCAACTAAATATAAATCTTTTGAAAAATTAACTTTTTTTGGCTTATTAATTTTCTTGGATAAAATTTGAAAAGTTTTTTTTGTTCTTTTTGATGATGAAATTAATGCATAATCAAATTCAAATTTTTTTTTAACAAAAAATTCACAAATCATTTTTGCATTTTTCTTGCCTCTTTTAGTAAGTGGTCTATCAAAATCATTAATACTTAAATCATCCCAACTAGATTTTGCGTGTCTCATGACGTATAATTGATACATAAAATCTAAATATATGACTGCTTTAAAAAAACAACATAAAGAAGAGTTGAAATCTAAATATATAAATAGAGAGCTTTCTTGGTTAAAATTCAACGATAGAGTACTTTTAGAGGCGCAAAATATCGAAAATCCTCTATATGAAAGAGTAAAGTTTTTATCAATTGCTGGGTCTAATCTAGATGAATTTTTTATGGTCCGTGTAGCTGGGTTATATAGTCAAATAAAACAAGAAGTTGACTCACTAAGCTCTGATGGTTTGACACCTGAAGAGCAAATGGATGAGGTAGTGCTTGAAACTAAGAATCTATTAAAAAAACAGAACAAAATTTTTATTCAACTGATTATGGAATTAAAAAAAAATAATATCAATTTAGTTAAACCAGTTAATTTAAATACTAAGGATAAAAAAAAACTTTTAGAAATATTTAAAGAAGAGATTTACCCTTTATTAACACCATCAGCAATTGATCCTGCACATCCATTTCCATTTATAATCAATCAAGGAAGAGCAATTGTAATGAAGCTAAGAAAAAAAAATAAAAAAAGGATTTTAAACTCAATAATAGTAATACCAAAAGCATTATCTAGATTTATTGAAATTGAGTCTTCAAAAAATCATAAGAAATTTGTGATTCTAGATGATGTAATAAGTTTTTTTGCTAATGAAATTTTTCCAGATCATGATTTAGAAAAGAAAATGATTTTTAGAGTAATAAGAGACAGCGATGTAGAGATTCAAGAGGAAGCAGAAGATTTGGTTAGATCTTTTGAATTGGCTTTAAAAAGACGTAGAACGGGTGATATTGTTCGTTTAGAGGTTCTTGAAAATAGTGATAACGAATTGATAAGATTTATAACTAATAAATTAGATATAAATCCTGACTATATTTATGATGTTGCTGGCCTTGTTGGAATTCAAGATATAGATCAAATATGTAAAGTAAAAAATCCAAAATTAAGATTTAAACATTTTACACCTAGAGAAGTTGAAAGATTAAAAGAATATAATGATAATTTTTTTGAAACTATTAAAAAGAAAGATTTAGTTGTTCATCATCCTTTTGAAACATTTGACTCAGTAATTGAATTTTTAAACCAAGCAGCAAATGATAAAAAAGTTATAGCTATAAAACAAACTCTATATAGAACAACTCTAGACTCACCTATTGTTAAAGCTTTAATAACAGCTGCAGAAAACGGAAAAACAGTTACCGCTTTAATTGAAATTAAAGCTAGATTTGATGAGGAAGCTAATATTCAACTATCAAGAAGTTTAGAAAAAGTAGGTGTTCAAATTGTTTATGGTTTTGCTAAATATAAAACTCATGCAAAATCATCATTAGTTTTAAGAAGAGAACAGGGTAAAATACAAACTTATTTTCATTTAGGAACTGGCAATTATCATCCAGTAAATGCTAAAATTTATACTGATTTGTCTTTATTTAGTTGTGATAAGAAAATGGCATCAGATGTTGAAAAGTTTTTCAATTATGTAACAGGATACGCAAAACCAAAAAATTTAAATAAAATTTCTATTTCGCCAGTAAATATGAGACAAACCTTAAATGAAAATATTGATGCTGAAATTAAAAATTCTAAAAATGGAAAATTTGCAGCTATTTGGGCAAAAATGAACTCTTTAGTAGATCCAGAAATTATTGATAAATTTTATGAAGCTTCGAATGCTGGTGTAAAAATTCATTTATTTGTAAGGGGTGTTTGTTGTTTAAGACCAGGAGTAAAAGATAGATCAGAAAACATATTTGTAAAAAGTATCATAGGAAGATTTTTAGAGCATTCTAGAATTTACTGCTTTAGTAATGGCACAAAAAAAATGCCTAATAGAAATGCAAAAGTATATATTTCGTCAGCTGATTTAATGCCAAGAAATTTAAATCGAAGGGTAGAACTTCTAGTCCCAATTGAAAATGAGACTGTTCATGAACAGATCTTAGATCAAATAATGTTGGCAAATTATCTTGATACTAATCAGAGCTGGGAACTTGAAGCTGATGGTAATTATAAAAAAATTAAATATAGTAAGAGCGATTCCTTTTCAGCTCATGAATATTTTATGAATAATCCGAGCTTATCTGGAAGAGGTAAAGCTAAACTAAGAATGCAGCCTAAACAACTGCACTTAAGATTGATTAAAAGTGGAAGTAATTAAAAGTAAAAATAGTTTAAAATTAAATCAGGCAAAATTAGCTATAATAGACATTGGATCAAACTCTATAAGAATGCTAATTTATGAAGATTTCAGTTCTTCTCGTGTGCCTTTTTTTAATGAAAAAGCAGTTTGTGAACTTGGAAAAAATTTAGATAAATCGAGAAAACTTCACAGATCTGGTACTGAATATGCTTTAAAAGTTTTAAAAAGATTTTCTGAAATTTTAAATGTTTCAAAAATCACAAATCTAAAGATTATTGCAACAGCAGTTATGAGAGAAGCAACTGATACAAAACCTTTTATTGATGAAGTTGAAAAACTTTTTAAAACTAAGATTAATATATTATCAGGCGAAGAAGAAGCTAAATGCACAGCTGAGGGAGTAAAAATAGGTTTTGAAAATGTTGATGGATTAGTTGCTGACCTTGGCGGTGGTAGCTTGGAGTTAGCCCGAGTTGAAAACAATATAGTAACCAATAAAACCTCATTACCTGTTGGTGTTTTAAGATTAATGAATAATCCTATAGTTAAAAAAAGAAATTTAGCAAAATATATTAAAAAATTATTAAGAGATGAAAAATGGCTCTCAAAAAAGAAATTTAATAATTTATATTTAGTTGGAGGTACTTGGCGTGCATTATTTAAATTACATCTTTTTCAAAATAATCATCCAGTACACATAATTCATCAATATAGTATTGATAATAATGTTTTATCTAAGTTTGTTGAAAAAGTTTCTTCTTTTAATAAATCCAAACTTAAAACAGTTGAGTATATTTCAAAATCTAGAACACCATATTTACCTTATAGCTGTATTATACTTGATGAAATTATGAAAGTTTCAAATCCAAAAAAAATTATTTGTTCTATCAGTGGTTTGCGTGAAGGATCTTTATCAATTGACCATTTTAAAGATGTAAAAGAATCTGAAATTTTTTACAAAGCAATTGAGAAGGTTGCGCAAAAAAGAGGTGATTTAGGGTCAAATTATAAAAAATATTATGATTTTATTCATCCAGTTTTTGAAGGTAATGAGCACTTTAATAAGAAATTATTATATCTGGCATGTGTATTAAGTCATATGGATTGGGGATTGGGAGCATTTCAAAAAGCTGAATTGGTATTTCAAGAAACGATAAATACTCCTTTACTTAGATTGACTCATAAAGAAAGAATACAATTAGCTTTGTCATGCTATTGGCGGTACTGTAGTATCAAGTATAATCCAAAGATCGAGTATTTAACTTTTTTGAATAATAATGAAATTTTTTCAAGCAAACAAGTTGGTGCAGCATTGAGATTTTCACAATCATTGACCTCGATATCTACGATATTTCTTGAAGAGTTTAAATTGTATAAAAGAGGTAATGCTGTATTTTTAAAAATTCCATCACAACATCAAGAAATAATCTCAAAACAAGTTACCAAAAGATTTAAAGCTCTTGCTAGAGAATTATTTTTAGAGCCAAGAGTAATTTATTCAAATAATTCAAAATAAACTTAAATTAATTAAACTTTAATAATAAGTAAATATTTCTGTAACTTAATCTTTTTAAGATAATCTACAAAATTTAAATATTTATTATTTTTTCCCCTGTTTAAATTTTGTTAATTAGCTTCTTTCTTCCTTCTCATTTAAGAGAAGGAAGAAAGACAATTTGGAATTAATTATTTATAGATGCAGGAGACTGCTCTGCATTCTTCTTAGCAAGTTTTTTTGCTTTTTTTTCAGCAACCTTTTTTTCTAGACCAGCAATTTTAATATTAAGGCTTGATAATTTTTTTTCTTTAGCTGTAATTTTATTTTTAAGTTTATCAATTGATTTTAATATTTTTGTTTTTTTCTTTTCATTCTTTTTTAGTTTTTTTCTCATTACTGCCTCCGAATTATTTGATACTTAATTTAATCATATAATCCTAAAATAAAAAGGATATTTTGTTACAACCTATAGTTTATAGTTTTTTAAGACCTGTTATAAAATAAAAAAACATTGCTATATGAGAACTATTATTGAATTTTTGATTTAATATTAATTTAAATATCTCTCTTTGATTAAAAAGATGAATTCTAATACCTTGTTCTGGTTTCGAAATTTTAATTAAGTCTTCTGTGTAATAACCAGTAATTTTAGTAGTTAGTCTTCCAGGTTCAGTATAAAAAGTTATTATTTTACTCAATTTTGATCTTGATCTATATCCTGTTTCTTCTCTTAATTCCTTATATGCTGATTGCAGAGTTGTTTCCTTTTTTTCCACTATGCCAGAAGGAAACTCGTAATTAATTTTATTAATTGGAACTCTTTTTTGGGAAACTACTACATATTTGTCTTTAATCTTAGGTATTACTAATGAAAGATTAGAAGTTTTAAGATAATGATAAAACTCTTTTTTTTTAAATTTTTTGTTAATTAAACTTATTCGATTGGTAAGTTTTATATTTTTCAATTTTTTTCTAAAAATAACTTTTTAACAATAAGTACAGCAATTAACATTCCAATAAGCTCAGCTAAAATATAATAAGGAGTATTTAAATAACTAATACCAGTAAAAGACTCTGTAAATGTTCTAGCAATAGCAACAGCTGGATTTGCAAAAGAGGTTGAGGAAGTAAACCAATAACCTGCAGTAATGTAAAGCCCAACACTAGCAGCAACAGCAATTTTACCTGACTTCATTGAACCAAAAATTATTGTTATAAGCCCTAATGTTGCTATTACCTCAGATGTGAATATGTAAATCCCATCTCTTGACTTAGTAGATAATTCATAAATCTCATGTTCAAAAAAGAAATTAGCTAAACCAACACCAATTAAGCAACCAACTAATTGAGCAATGATATAGTAGGGTAATAGTTTCTTTTTTAATTTACCTGTTATTGTCATTGCGATACTTACAAATGGATTAAAGTGAGCTCCTGATACATCAGCAAATACTGTAATGAGCACAAATAAACCTGCTCCTGTTGCTATAGTATTAGCTATTAACATCACAGCAACATCATTAGTTAAGTTTTCAGCCATTAAACCTGAACCAACAATAATCATTACTAAAAAACAACTGCCTAATAGTTCAGCAAGAAAATAGCGGCTTTTATTTTTCATAAAGCAGTTCCTTTATTCTTTTATGAATATTATTGTAAACTTTTTCTATTATTTCATCTTTTTTATTTAAGTCGTTTGTTTCATTAAGTAATTTAACAGGATCCACTATGTCCCAATGAATTATCTGATCTTTATTTGGCCAAATAGGACAGACTTCGTTATTGGCATTATTACAAACTGTAATCACATAATCCATTTTAATTTGACTATCAACGAACGTATTAAAATTTTTAGATCTATAATTTGAAAGATCATAATGTTTTGATAATAAATAATTCTTCACATCCTCATTAATTTTTCCTGTTGGATTACTCCCAGCACTAAAACCTTTATACTTATCGTCATACTCGTTATTTATTATACTTTCAGCAATAATACTTCTTGCTGAATTACCTGTGCATACAAACAAAATATTCTTCATTTAAAAAATAATCTTATAAATTCCAATAACAAATAATGGAATTTGTAATCCAAAGTTAGTAAGTATCGCTTTATCTTTGCTAATAAATCCAGCGATAGTCCATCCGACAACTCCTAATCCATGAAAATATATATTTAATGGATATATATTTAAGTTTGTAAGAAGTATTCCTACTAAAACTAAAAAAGTACTGATCCACTTTAGATATTTTTTTATAAACATAAAATCCCCTTTCGTTGTTATTATTTCAGTTATGTTAAGAATTTATTACAGTTTATAGGAAAAATAATTTTATTTATTGTTTTCCCAATCAAATCTTGGAAAAGAGTCAAAAATCTTAAAGATACCATCTGACCATTGATCACAGACCTTAGAATATTCAGTATCAGTGATATTTAAGCATTTTTGTGAGGCAATTTTATATTCATCTTTTTTATAGACAGCAAAATCGATAGGAGGGCCTACGGTTAAATCACTTTTTAATGTTGAGTCCATTGAGATTAGGGCACAACGTGATGCATCACCAATAGATACGCTTGGTTTTATAACTCTATCTAAAATAGGTTTGCCGTATTTTACTTCACCAATAACTAGATAAGGTTTGCTATCAGCTGGCTTAATATAATTTCCTTGAGAGTACACTAAGTATAATTCTAATGGTTGACCTTTAATCTGACCACCAACTAAAAATGAGGAACCTAATAAAACTGTATCTGTGTTTATTCCTTTAGGTGCTGAATGTTTAATGTTTAATGATCCAATATAGGATGCGATCTGATCGAAATCTTTACAAGTATTTAAATTTGTTCCACTGTCACCTTTAAGATCTTTTTCAATAGATTTATAAACTGCTTGAGATGTACCTAAGTTTCCAGAAGTAACTATAATGACACTTCTATCACCAACATCATGAACAAACATTTTTGAATAAATGTTAACATTGTCTAATCCAGCGTTTGTTCTAGAATCTGATGCAAATACAATTCCGTCTTGAGCTTTAATGCCAACACAATAAGTCATAACTATTAATAAACCTTATTTATCTATCATATATTTAAAATCAAGCATATCTGATATAACTATAACGCATTTGAATATTTAGGTTAATTATTAAAGAATTGTTGTATGGCGGGGAAACTCTGGGATAACTACAATGCTACAAAAGCATACGATGGCTATTTTACTAGTGAAAATAAACTACGAAAACATGCGGTTATAATTTCAAATATTTTAGAAAGATACGGAAAAGATAAACTTCAAGAAATTGAAAAAAATTGCCAAAGTACAATAAGTGCTAGAGGGATTAATTTTAGAGTTTATGCTGCTAACAATAGGGCGGAGGAAAAAAAATGGCCCCTAGATATAATTCCAAGAATTATACCAAAAGCACAATGGAACAAAGTAACCAAAGGTCTTAAACAAAGAGTTAAAGCCTTAAACTTGTTTATTGATGATGTTTATAATCAAAAGAAAATTTTTAAAGACAATGTTGTACCAAGAGAAATTATTTTTAATTCACCTTATTATGTTAAAGAATGTGAAGGATTTTCACCTAAATATAAATCTTGGGCAAATATATCTGGAGTAGATTTAATCAGGAATAAAAATGGGGATTATTTAGTTTTGGAGGATAATCTTAGAGTACCCTCAGGAGTTTCGTATATGCTTGAAAACAGAATGGTTATGAGAGATGTTTTTCCTGAACTTTTTACTAGGTATAAAGTTGCATCAATACATCAATATACTAACAAACTTTTTAATTGTATGAATGAATGTATACCTAAAAAAACTGCTCATCCACACATGGTAGTATTAACGCCAGGTATTTATAATTCTGCTTACTTTGAACATTCTTTTTTAGCTGAGCAAATGGGTATTGCATTGGTAGAGGGAAAAGATCTTTTTGTAGAAAACGATATGGTTTACATGAAAACTGTAAAAGGTCCTTTAAAAGTTGACTGCATCTATAGAAGACTAGATGATAATTTCTTAGACCCTAAAGCCTTTAATAAAGACTCTTTAATTGGTGTTCCAGGACTTTTTAAATGCTGGTTGAAAAAAAATGTAGGTATTTTTAATGCAATAGGGACAGGTGTAGCTGATGATAAAGTAGTTTATTCATATGTAAATAAGATGATTGTTTATTATTTAGGTGAGCAACCTACATTGAATCAAGTTGAAACCTATTTGTGTCATGACAAAAAACAAAGAGAGTATGTATTAGAAAATATGTCTAGATTAGTTGTAAAACCAGCTAATGCTTCAGGTGGGTATGGGATAATGATAGGTCCTAAGGCTTCCACAAAAGAGAGAGAAGAAGTAGCACAAAAAATTAAAAAAAATCCAAGGGAATATATTGCACAACCTTTAGAAACTTTATCAACAGCGCCAACTATCACTGAAAAAAACATAGAACCTAGACATCTAGATTTAAGACCTTTCGTTTTAAGTGGTAAAACAAGCTATGTTACAACTGGTGGTCTGACAAGAGTTGCACTTAGAAAAGGAAGCACAATTGTAAATAGTTCTCAAGGTGGTGGATCTAAAGACACCTTGATAGTAGAATAAATTCTATTTTTTATTATTTGTACAAGTTTATTTTAGATTAAATGTATTAAAGAAAATTAGTTATATATTTATGAATAAAAAAACCGATAATTAACAAACCTAATCCTGCACCATACATTAAGAAAAAATTCATATTTAAAGATTTTGAAAAAAAGAATGGTAAAAAAAATAAATAGCTTACAGGTACTGCAATTAATATACTTTTGGTGAAAAGAACTGTTTTTTCAACATCATTATGCTCGTAGTAAGACAAAGCTATAGCTATTAGTGATACAAGAGGTAAAGCAATAATAAAACCTGCAATTTTTGGATTTTGACCTGAAAGCCAGCTAGCAAAGGCTATTATGATTGCAGCAAGCACAATCTTTAAAGTAAAAAATATCATTAATGGCTTTAACTTTTTTTAGATACACATTTTTTGCATAATCCAAAAAATTCAAGGTTATATTTGTTATATTTCATTCCATTTTTATCTTTAAACCCTGTAAGATATTTTGAAAGATTAGAATTATTAATCTCTGTAACTTTTTCACAACTTTCACATATTGAAAAAGCTGTAGCTTTTGAGATTTGACAACTTGAATTTTGACAGGCAATGAAAGCGTTTCTGCTTTCAATTTTATGAATTTTTCCAATTTCAACTAATTTGTCTAATGCTCTATAAACTTGTAATGGGGCTTTAATACCTCTTTTTTGCACATTAAATAGTATTGAATAAGCTTTTAGAGGTTCTGGAGATTTATCGATTAAATCAAAAATAATTTGTTGATTTTTTGAGAGATTTTGCATTTTACTCATTTTTACATTTTCCTAATTAATTTTTCAATTTAATTGTTTGTTTGATTCTAAATAATGAGATTATAAACAACAAAAAAGCAGCAGTTATAATTGAAGGTCCTGATGAAGTGTTAAACTCCAGTGAGGAAAATAATCCTAAAATTACTGACAACAAACCTCCTATAATTGAGTAGACAACCATTTTTTGTGGACTCGTTGAAATATTTCGAGCCATTGCTGCAGGTATAATTAACATTCCAGTAATCAATAATAATCCGACCATTTTAATTGATATAGCAATGATTGCTGCCATTAAAATTGTGAATATAGCTTTAGCTCTATCAGGATTTAAACCTTCAGCTTCCGCTAATTCATAATTAACTGTTGATGCAAATAAGGGCTTCCAAATCAACTTTAGAATTAAGAGAATTATAGCTCCTCCAATCCATATGATTAATAAATCATCTACCGTCACTGCTAATATGTCACCAAACAATAATCCCATGATATCAAATCTAATAAATGTTAAAAAACCTATGACAACAAGCCCAACTGCTAAAGATGAGTGAGCTAAAAGTCCAAGCAAGGCATCTCCTGGAAGATTAGTTCTTTTTTGAAGTTGTATTAAAGTTAACGCTATTAAGGAAGAAATTATAAATACAGATATTGCAATGTTGAATTCCATTGTAAAGGCTAATGTTACTCCCAATAAAGCAGAGTGGGCCAGAGTATCACCAAAGTATGATAACCTTCTCCAAACTACAAAACAACCAAGAGGTCCGGTTACTAAAGCAACTCCAATTCCTGCTACTAAAGCTCTTATAAAAAAATCATCAAACATTTAATTTTTTTTAATTTTTCCTTCATTAGTATGAATATGATCGTGTTTATGTTCATACCTTGACAATATTTGTGAAGCTTGCTCACCAAATAGCGCTTTATATTCGTTATTTTTTGCAACATCTATAGGTGATCCCGAGCAACATACATGACCATTTAGACAAACCACATGGTCTGTAGCACTCATTACAGTATGTAAGTCATGAGAGATTAATAAAATACCACAATTAAGTTCATCAGAAATTTTCTTGATTAGTTCGTATAATGCTATTTCACCAGTAAAATCTACGCCTTGAACTGGCTCATCAAGTACCAGCAAGTCAGGTTTTTTTGATATAGCTCTAGCAAGCAATACTCTTTGAAATTCACCACCAGATAAATCACCTAAATTTTTATCTTTTAAATGAATAACACCAGTTAACGATAAAGCTTCATCTATTGTTTCAGACTTAAGATTTTCAGTAAGTACCATGAAATCATTAACTCTAAGTGGTAACGTCCAATCAATTGAAATTTTTTGGGGAACATATCCAACCTTATTAGTGAATTTTTCAACTGCGCCCTCGATTTTTTTATAAATTCCTAAAGCAATTTTTGCAGTGGTGCTTTTTCCTGACCCATTCGGTCCAATGAGAGTAACTATTTTACCTTTTTCAACTTGAAATGAAACTCCTTGGACAAGCCATTTGTCATTTATTTTAAAGCCGGCATCTTTCAATTTGACCAATATATTTTGATTAGAACTCATTTTATCTCTTGACTTACAAACGTTATATTATTACAAAATGTTATATTATAACAATTTAACTTAATTAAACTATGAAAACTTTTAAAAAACTTCCATTATTATTATCATTATTATCATTCTTAACAATTTTTACACCCGTTAATGCTGAAATCAAAGTTGTAGCAACAATTAAACCAATTCATTCTCTTGCAAGTTATCTGATGGATGGTGTTGGGAAACCAGATTTAATTGTTGATGGTTACGCCTCCCCACATGGATTTGCACTTAAGCCATCACATGCAAAAATGATCCAAAATGCAGACATTATATTTTGGGTTGGTGAAGATATAGAAAGTTTCTTAGAAAAACCACTGAAGTCTATTGCAAAAAAAGCTGAAAAAATTGAGTTAATGGAAATTAAAGGTTTAACTAAACTTAAATTTAGAGAAAGAAATATTTTTGAGGAACATGATGATCATGGGCACAAAGAGGATGATCATGATGATCATGCGAAAAAAGAGGATGATCACGACGATCACGACCATGATAAAGATAAAGAACATGGACATGATGATGATCATGACAAAGAGGGGCATAAAGAAGACGACCATGATGATCATGGTCACGGACACGAAGGTCATGCGCACGGTGAATTTGATCCACACATTTGGTTAGATCCTATGAATGCAAAAGTAATTTTGAGTGAAATGGCAGAACATCTGATCGAAAATGACAAAAAGAATGAGACGAAATATAAAGCCAACCTTAAAAAAGCTCACAAAGATTTAGATAAGCTTACTAAAAAAGTAAAATCCGATTTAAATAAAGATTTTAGATCAATTGTTTTTCATGATGCATATCAATATTTCGAAAAAAGATTTGGTGTAAATATTCTAGGAGCATTTACTGTTAATACAGATGTAATGCCTGGAGCCGAACAATTAGCTGAAATTAGAGAAATAATTGAACATGATAAAGTGAGTTGTATATTTTCAGAACCTCAATTCAATCCAGATATTATCAAGGCAGTTGCAAAAGATACGAATATTGCAACAGGAGTTATAGATCCGTTAGGAGCTACACTTGACCCTGGTAAAGATTTATATTTTCAATTGATCGGAAACATGTCAAAATCTTTCAAAGGTTGTTAAATTAAAGTTATTTCTATTGGAGTATGATCTGAGGGTTTTTCTCTTCCTCTAGGATCTTTATTTATGTTTATAGACTTAATTTGATCTATTAAAGAATTTGACACTAAAAAATGATCTATTCTCATACCATTATTTTTTTGCCACGCTCCTCTCATGTAATCCCAAAAGGTATATCCTTCTTTAGTCTCATTAAAATGTCTATAAACATCATTAAAACCTAGATTAATCATTTCTCTTAGTTTTTTTCTAATTTCCAATCTAAACAAAGCATCGTCTTCAAAGCTTTTTGGATTATAAACATCTTCTGCTGCTGGAATAATATTAAAGTCACCTGCTAGAATTATATTTTGATTTTTTTTAATTAGGTTTTTTAATTGTTTTATTAAATCATTTAGCCATTTTTTTTTGTAATCATATTTTTCAGTATCAACAGGATTACCGTTTGGAGTATAAATGTTAATTAATTGAACATTTTTCTTTTTATATTCAAGTTCAGCTGAGATTATCCTCGATTGTTTTAGTTTATCTTTTATTAAATCTGTTCTGATATTCTTCAATTTTTTTTTTGAAATTATTGCAACACCATTGTAGCTCTTTTGACCAAATACATGATTTTCATAATCCATTGAAGAAAAATCATCAAAAGGAAAATTTATTTCTTCAGTTTTGATTTCCTGCATCATTAAAATATCTGGTTTATATTTTAGAAGATAACTTTTAATATTTTCAATACGTGCTCGAACAGAATTAACATTCCACGAGGAAATAATCATTAAAGAGAAAAAGAAACACCACAACCACAAGATGATTTGGTTTGTGGATTAGTTATTTTGAATTGTTCTCCAATTAATTCGGAAACATAGTCTATTTCCGACCCCTTTAATAAATCAGCAGATGTCTTATCTATCAATATATTCTCATAATTTAAATCATCTGCTGCTTTTTCATTGTCAAAAGTAAATTCATATTGGAAGCCTGAGCAACCACCACCTTTAATAGCGATTCTAAAAAAAGATCCTTTATCTTTTTTTGATAACAAAACATTGATCTGTTTAAGGGCTTTTTCAGTAAATTTAATTTCTTTTATCATGAGTGATCATTGGTATTACTAATATAATACTTATAATTTTATTTTAAAGGATGAAAAAATACTCACCAATTGGTCAATTTAAAAGTAAAGGTAGAATATTTAAAGAATCGGTAACAAAATATAGAAGTCCGTTTCAAAGGGATAGGGATCGTATTATTCACAGTGCTTCCTTTAGAAGACTAAAACATAAAACACAGGTATTTGTGAATACTGAAGGGGATCATTATAGAACTCGAATTACTCATTCTATGGAAGTTGCTCAAATAGCGAGATCTATAACACGATATTTAAATTTAAATGAAGATTTAGCTGAAACTTTAAGTCTTGCACATGATTTAGGACATACGCCCTTTGGTCATGCAGGTGAGAATGCTTTAAATGAATGTATGGAAGAGCATGGAGGTTTTGATCATAATTTACAAACATTGCGTATTGTAATGCTTTTAGAAAATAAGTATCTCAAATATAATGGTTTAAACTTATCTATTGAAACATTAGAGGGACTTTTAAAACATAATGGACCAGTAGATGATCTAGACTTGGTTGATAGATTAATTGGCATTAAAAAATTTAAAAATATGATTAACTTTAAAACATATCCATCGATAGAAGCTCAAATTTCTGCTATTTCAGATGATATAGCTTATAATAACCATGATATTCAAGACGGAATAAATGCAAATTTATTCAAATTAGAGGAGTTAGTGGAAATTAATTTTTTTAAAGACATTTATAAAAAATATAAAAAAAAAATAAATAAACAGAATTACAAAATCGCAATATATCAAATTGTAAGAGACTCGATTGATTTAATGATAAAAGATCTAATTAGAAATACCAAAAAAAATTTAGTTGATAATAATATTCAAAGTTTGAAAGATATAAATAAAACAACCTCTTTGATAGTTGATTTTTCTGATGATATAAAAAATTCTGATAATGAAATAAGATACTTTTTAAAAACTAAAATGTATAATAATAAGAATGTGCTCAATAAAAATAACAAGGGTAAATCAATTATAAATAGATTATTTAAAAAAATTAAATTAAATCCCACAAAATTTATTTCAAAAAAACAACTTTCAAAGGATAAGTACAGAGCTATTTCAGATTTTATCTCAGGAATGACTGATAGATATGCAATCAACCTTCACAAAAATTTTAAATGAATATTTTTGACCAATATTTAGAAAAAATTAAAATAATTATTTTGAACCTCTCTGATAAAGGCGAAATAATTTTGCCAGATACTTTAGAAGGTATAAATACAGAATTACCTCCTAAAAAATTTAATTCGGATATTTCAACAAATGTTGCAATGGTTTTATCAAAAATTAATAAGAAATCACCAATGGATTTAGCTGATGATCTCGCTAAATTAATTAAGAAAAGAGACGATTTTATTGAAGAAGCAAACATTGTAAAACCTGGTTTTATTAACTTAAAATTTAAACCAATTTTTTGGACTAATTTCATCAAAGAAATTATCGAAAATTTTAAAACATATGGAGTTAATACAAAAGAAAAAAAGAAAAATTATCTAATAGAATTTGTCTCTGCTAATCCTACAGGACCTCTTCACGTTGGTCATTGTAGAGGAGCAATTATAGGTGACGTAATCGCAAATATACTATTGTTTAATAATCACAAAGTTACAAGAGAATATTACGTGAATGACTATGGTAATCAAATTATTAACTTTACAAAATCAGTTTACTTTAGAATGCGAGAAATTTCTTTAAATGAACCATTCCCTAATAATGAAGATTTATATCCTGGTGATTATCTAATCGATTTTGCAAAAAACATTTTGAGTTCCAATAAAGATATTGATTTAAAAAATTTTGATAATATTTCCGAAAAACTTACCGAATTATCAATTGGTGAAGCACTTTCCTTAATTAAAAAAAATCTTAATAGTCTTGGTATAAACCATGACAATTTTATTAGTGAAAAAAAACTAGTTAAAAATCATGAGGTAAAAAAAGTGATTGATTTTCTTGAAAAAAATAAATTTATTTATAAAGGTAAAATAAAAGCACCAGCTGGTGAGAATGATAAAAATTGGATTGAGCGAGAACAATTACTTTTTAGATCGACAGATTTTGGAGACGATAAAGATAGAGCATTACAAAAATCTGATGGCACGTGGACTTATTTTGCAAGCGATGTTGCTTACCACAAAAATAAGTTAGATAGAAAATTTGATCAATTAATTAACATTTTGGGTGCTGACCATGCTGGATATATTAAAAGAATAACTTCATCTGTTGAGGCTCTATCGAGCTCAAAAGATAAACTCACTTGCAAAGTAAGCCAACTTGTTAAACTCATCAAAAATAAAAAACCTTTTAAGATGTCAAAAAGGAAAGGGGATTACATAACAATAGATGATTTGATAAATGAAGTTGGTAAAGATGCTACAAGATTTATAATGTTAAATAGAAGTAGTGATGTTGAACTAGATTTTGACTTTGATAGCGTTGTTGAAAAATCTAAAGATAATCCTCTCTATTATGTTCAATATTGTTATGCGAGAATAGCTTCTGTTTTTAGCCATCTCAATAAAGATTTAGACTCAGAATTAAAAATTGAAAGTTATAACTTTGAGTATTCTGAAGATGAAATTGATATTTTAAAAAAAATTTCCGAGTGGCCAAAGTGTATAGATAATTCTTGTAATAATCTTGAGCCACATAGAATCCCTACATACCTATATGAATTATCATCTTTATTTCACTCATATTGGAATTTAGGCAAAGAAAATCCTGAAAAAAGATTTATTAATAATAAAAATGAAATATCAGATGATAAGTTAATATTCTTAAAATCTATCTCGAATATAATTAAATCTGGTATGAATATTGTTGGTGTTTCAACTCCAAAAAAAATGTAATGCTCAAAGAGTTAAGATATTTAATATTTTCTATAATAATTTCCATATTCTTTTTTTTTGTAGGAAAATATTATTTTTCAGATAATAATAAAAAAAATTCTTATAGATCGTTTAACAATATTGAAAAAAAAATTGATCTATATTCAAATAAACTTCCCATCTTAGAGAATGACACAAAAAATATTATCCAATATGTAGAAAAATCAAATAATAACAAGAAGAAAAAATTTAATTTTTGGGAACTTTTAGAACAAGATGATTAATTATCGTGCCTTCATTGTTGGTGTTAAAACTACTAGATTGACACTGAAAGAAAAAAAATTCCTTAAAAAGTATAAACCATGGGGTGTTATCTTATTTACGAGAAATATCAAAAACATTAAACAGACTAGAGAATTAACTTCCTCTATAAGAAAAATTTTTAGAAATAATAAATATCCAATACTAATCGATCAAGAGGGTGGAAGAGTAAACAGGTTAAAAAATTTAATCTCTTTTGATAATTTAACATCTGAATTTTTTGGTAAAAAATTCATTACTAATTCCAAAGAGTTTAGTCCTTTTTATAAGTTATTTATTGATAAAACTTCTCAACTATTGAAGCTAATTGGTGTTAATATTAATACATCTCCTGTTCTTGATTTAAGAGTAAAAGGATCATCTAACATTATCGGAGACAGATCTTTTTCGTACAATCCAAAAATTGTATCTAAAATAGGTGATTTTTGCATTAATAATTATCATCAAAATGGAATAGCGACTGTAATTAAACATATACCTGGGCATGGTCTAGCAAAGGTTGATAGCCATCATTTTACACCTGTTGTTAATAAAAAATTAGATTATTTGAGAAAAAAAGATTTCTTTCCTTTTAAAAAAAAAAATTCTATTTTTGCAATGACTGCACATATAATTTTTAAAAAAATTGATGCTCAAAATACAGTAACACATTCTAAAAAGATGATATCGCTGATAAGAAAAAAAATAGGTTTTAAGAATATTTTAATATCCGACGATTTATCAATGAAAAGCTTAAAAAATAGTATAAGTCAGAATACAATTAGAGCGTTTAGTGCTGGATGTAATCTAGTTTTATATTGCAATGCTAACTTAAAAGAAATGGAAATTGTTGGTAAAAATTCACCTATAATTAACAAATTTATAATCAAAAAAACATCCCAATTTTACAAAATAATAAGTTAATATTAATTTATGGTAGAAAGAGATTCATCATTATTCAATGTTGATATAGAAAATTATAACGGTCCTTTAGATGTTCTTCTTGATTTAGCTAAATCACAAAAAGTTAATTTAGAAGATATTTCAATTACTAGACTAGCTGATCAATTTCACAAATTTATAACAGAAGAAAAGAAATTAAATTTAGAAACTGCCTCTGAGTATTTATTGATGGCTACATGGTTGGCCTATTTAAAATCAAAACTTCTTTTACCAGGAACCCCTGAAGAAGAATTTAAAGTTCACGAAGTTGCTGAAAAACTTAAATTGCAATTAAAAAAATTAGAATTAATCAGATTACTATCAGAACAGATGCTTAAAAGAAAAAGGTTGGGAAGAGAGATCAGAACCAGGGGAATGAGAGCTGGTATTAAATCAATTTATAATAGTGAATACAAATTAAATTTGTTTGATTTATTAAAAACATATTCGTCAATAATTATGACAAAAGATTTTCAAAAAATTAATATCCCAAAACTGCCTGTATTTACAGCAGAAGAGGGCATTAAAACGATTAGAGATTTTTTTGGAAAATTAAGTGATTGGAAAAAACTAGATGATCTAATACCAATTGGCTTTAGAAAAGTTTCAAAACATCATAAATCTGGTAAAGCAGGTATTTTTGCTGGTTCACTTGAATTGGTAAAAGAGGGTAATTTAAATATAAAGCAAGATAATCTTTTCGACGAAATTTACATAAAAGAGAAATGATGAATAAAAAAAATATAAGAAAAAAGAATAATATTTTAAATTTTCCAAGCAAATTATCATCGATTGAAAAAGAAATTGAGGCTATAATCTTTGCAGCTGCTGAGCCTTTAGATATTGAAACTATTGAAAATAAAATTTCTAAAAAAACTGATGTAGAAAAAATTTTGCTAAAATTAAAAGACGAATATTTAGATCGTGGTATCAATCTAGTTTGCATCTCTAAAAAATGGTCATTTAGAACCTCACCAAATTTATCAAATATAATGAAACAGGAAAAAACTGTTGAAAAAAAATTATCAAGAGCTGCAGTAGAAACGCTCTCAATCATTGTTTATCATCAACCTGTCACAAGAGCTGAGATTGAAGAGATAAGAGGTGTTGCTTTTGGAACAAATACTCTTGAAATTTTGATGGAACTAAACTGGGTCAAACCGGGTGGTCGAAAAGATGTCCCAGGTAAACCAATTCAATATGTTACTACTGACGATTTTTTAAGCCATTTTAACCTTCAAAGATTATCCGATTTACCGACTGTTGATGAGTTAGGCGCTGCAGGACTAATAGATAGCACTAATATTGATAATGCAATTTTTGGAACGGGAAAGTTTTATAAGGAAAAACAAGATGACAAAAAAGATGATATTTATTCAAATATTGATGAAATGTTAAGTGGCACTTTAGAGTCCGACAAGAAAGAATAAGATAATATATTTAGGTATTAAAAAGTCACTTTCAAATTGATTATAAAAGAGATATAAGTTTTCTATGAGTATAGGAATATGGCAAATAGCAATTGTTGTAATACTTGTAGTATTGCTTTTTGGAAGAGGCAAGATATCAAGTTTAATGGGTGACGTTGCTAAAGGAATTAAAAGTTTTAAAAAGGGAATGGCATCAGATGTGACTGATGACAATGAACCTAAGAATATTTCCGAAGATAATCAAGATACTAACAAAAAAGATTAAATCACATGCCTACTATTGGTTGGTTTGAGATTCTAATAGTTGTTACAATTGCTATCATTGTTCTTGGCCCAAAAGATTTTCCGATCATGCTAAAAAAAGTTGGATCGTGGATTGGCACAGCCAAAAAATACATAAATTCTGTTCAAAACGAAGTATCAAATATTGACATTGAAGAAAGTAAGACAGAGAAAAAAGAAGATAATAAAGATGAAACATGATGAAAATGAAGGTGGCTTCATAAGTCATTTAGCAGAACTAAGAAAAAGACTGATACACAGTTTTATTTTTCTTATAATTTTTTTTATAGGATGCTATTTTTTTGCAGAACATTTGTATGGTTTTTTAGTTGATCCTTTTGCTCAAGCAGTTAAAAATGATGGTACAGACAGAAGATTAATTTTTACAGCACTTCAGGAAACATTTCTGACTTATCTTAAAATTTCTTTTTTCGTAGCATTTTTTGTTACTTGCCCTTTTATATTGATACAAATATGGAAATTTATTGCACCAGGTCTCTACAAACATGAAAAGGTTGCAATTTTACCTTATCTTGTTTTAACTCCAGTTTTATTTTTTCTAGGAGGAATGTTAGTTTATTATCTAATAATGCCTTTAGCTATAAAGTTTTTCTTATCGTTTGAGAGCACCGGTATTTCAACAAATTTACCTATACAATTAGAGGCAAAGGTAAATGAATATCTTTCTTTAGTAATGAAACTTATTTTTGCATTTGGTATAAGTTTTCAGTTACCTGTTGTTCTGAGTTTACTAGCTCGAATAGGAGTTGTTGATTCTGATTTTTTAAAAAAAAGAAGGAAATATGTAGTGGTTATAATTTTTACTGCAGCTGCATTACTTACTCCGCCTGATCCTATAACACAAATCGGTTTAGCTATACCTTTATTAATTTTATATGAATTATCGATATTTTCTGTAAAATTTATAGAGAATAAGAAATTTAAAGATTCGAATGCATAATCTTAAAGAAATTAGAAAAAATTTTGATAGTTTTAAAAAAACACTTGAGAGTAGATTTGTTGAAATTAATTTTGATGAACTTAAAGATTTAGACGATCAAAACAGAAATTTTATCCAAAAAAAGGAAACTTTAGAAAGTGAAAAAAAAGAAATATCTAAATCAAAAGATAAATCTATGTTTGAGAGATCAAAAGAAATTTCAGTTGAGATTGAAAAAATTTCAAAAGATCAAAAGACAGTAAAAGACAAGCTAGATAAAATATTATCAATTATACCAAACATTCCTCATAAAGATGTTCCTCGTGGAAAAGATGAAAATGACAATAAAGAAATAATGAAATCAGGCCAAATAGTAAAATTTGATTTTAATCCATTGTCCCATTACGAGTTAGGTGAAAAACTTGGAATGCTTGATTTTGATCTAGCAACAAAAACTACAGGATCACGTTTTGTTTTTGTTAAAAATAAACTTGCATTGTTAGAGAGAGCTATCTCTAACTTTATGTTAGACACACATATTTTAAAAAATGGTTACGAGGAAATTTCTCCACCTTTATTAGCATCTGAGAGTACTATGTTTGGTACAGGTCAGCTACCTAAATTTGAAAATGATCAATTTGAAATAAAACTTGATAATGAAACTGATAGAAAATTTTTAATACCTACAGCAGAAGTAATTTTAACCAATATTGTAAAAGATAGAATTATAAATCAAAAAGATCTTCCAATGCGGTTTGTTGCATCTACCCCTTGTTTTAGAAAAGAGGCAGGTAGCTATGGTAAAGATACGAAAGGCATGATTAGACAACATCAGTTCTATAAAGTTGAAATGGTAAGTATTGTAGAACAAGAAAAATGTTTGGACGAATTAGAGAGAATGACAAAATGTGCAACCTCTATTTTAGATCTTTTAGAATTACCATATAGAAAAATAATTTTGTGTAGTGGTGATATGGGTTTTAGTGCTGAAAAGACTTATGATATTGAGGTCTGGTTACCCTCAGAAAATAGATATAGAGAAATCTCTTCCTGTTCATCATGTTCAACATTTCAAGCAGTAAGAATGAAAGCAAGATATAAAAGTGAAAAAAATGAAACGCTTTTTGTTGGTACATTAAATGGTAGTGGTTTAGCAATAGGAAGAACTCTCATAGCTATTTTAGAAAATTATCAACAAAAGGATGGTTCGATTATAATCCCAAAAGTTTTAAGACCATATATGGACAATTTAGAAAAAATTTCGCTCAAATAAAGTTGTTTTAATCTTTTAGATGGTATAAAAAATCAATTTTAATCAAGGAGATTTTATGGATAGTGCAGGAATAGGTCAATTTATACCATTAATTTTAATTTTTGTTATTTTTTATTTTTTCTTAATAAGACCTCAACAAAAAAAAGTTAAAGAACATAAAGCCATGGTTGAAGGCTTAAAAAAAGGTGACAAAATTGTAACTTCTGGTGGTATCACAGGAACAATTACTAGAGTGATCGATAATGACAAAATTGAAGTTGAAATTGCTGAAAATGTTACAGTCGAAGTAATAAGAGGCACAGGAGTTCAAAGTTTAATGAATTCACAAGAAGTAAAAAAATAATTTTTATTAATATAAAGTGTTATATTTCTCAAAATTAAGAATTATTTTTATTACAGTAATATCTTTATTTTTTATTTTAATTGCTTCTTCAAATTTTTTCAAATTTAATAACGAAATTCTAAATAAAAAAATAAATCTTGGATTAGATTTACAAGGTGGATCTTATCTCTTATTGGAAATCGATAATAAACCTGTAATTGAACAAAAACTTCAAAATTTAACAGCAATAATAAGAAATTACTTTAAAGATAAAAACATTAGAGTAACTAATTTTAAGTTAATAGATCAAAATCTTTTTTTTACTTCAGATAAAAATTTTAGACAAATTATCTTAGACGATTTTAATGCAGAGGATAGTAAGATAAATCCTTATTATCCAAGGTTTAAATCACATCAATTAGAAATATTAGAGGAAGATAATTTTTTTAAAGTCACTTTCTCAAAACAAGGCATTGTTAATCTTAAAACTTCTTCACAAGATCAAGCTTTAGAGATCGTAAGAAGAAGAATTGATGAAATTGGAACTAATGAGCCAAATATTCTTAAAAGAGGAAATGACAGGATTTTAGTAGAATTACCAGGTTTAGATGATCCCATGAGAATAAAATCTTTATTAGGCAAAACAGCTAACCTAACATTTAGATTTGTTACGAATAATAGTGAAGATTCTTTTGGTGCTGAAAAATTAGTATTTGAGGATGGATCAGAAGAGGCAATTGTAAGCAAAAGAATCATTTTAAGTGGGGATAATCTTTTGGATGCTCAGCCAAGGATGAATAATGATACTAATGAAACTGTTGTAACATTTTCACTTGACAGAGTAGGAGCTAAAAGATTTGGTAAAGCAACATCAAATGGCATTGGTAAAAGATTAGCAATTATATTAGATGGAAAAATAATTAGTGCACCTGTAATTAGAGATACAATTGCAACTGGCTCTGGACAAATAAGTGGTGGTTTTACTTTTAAATCTGCAACTGACCTAGCTCTACTTCTGAGATCTGGAGCTTTACCTGCTCCTCTTAATATAATTGAAGAAAGAACAGTTGGTCCTGATTTAGGTCAAGACTCAATAAAAGCGGGTATGATTGCACTTATAATTGGATTTGCTTTAGTTGTGCTTTTTATATTTGTTAAATATAGAATTTTCGGAGCAATAACAAATATTGCATTAATTTTGAATTTATTTATTTTAATTGGTATCTTAACGTTATTTGAAGCAACACTAACGTTACCAGGTATAGCTGGTATAATCTTAACTGTAGGTATGGCAGTTGATGCCAATGTTTTAATTTTTGAGAGAATTAAAGAGGAGCTTAAAGATGAAAAAAATAATCTAATTGCCTTCGATAGTGGCTATGTTAAATCAAGAACTGCAATTTTAGATGCAAATATAACCACTTTGTTGGCAGCAATAATATTATTTTTTATGGGCTCTGGTCCAATAAAAGGATTTTCACTAACCCTAGGTATTGGCATTTTTACAACATTATTTTCAGTTTATTTCATAGCTAGATTATTAACAGTTTTATATGTATCAAAAAATAAAGAAAAAGAGGAGCTAATTTAAATGATAGCTTTTAACAAATATTATAATAAATTTAATATTCTTTCAGCCTCATTAGTAATTATTTCTTTATTACTCCTTATTTTTAAAGGATTAAATTTTGGTATAGATTTTAAAGGGGGAACACTTATTGAATTAAGGTCAACAGACTCAAAAATTAACGTCTCATCTTTAAGAGATAATTTAAGCCAAATGAATTTGGGTGACATATCGGTAAAAAATTTTGGTAATGAGAGTGATTTCTTAATAAAGTTTGAAAATAACGAAAATAAGAACGTAATTGAACAAATAAAACTAAATTTAGATAAATCATTTGGCAGTAGTTTTAATTTTAGAAGAGTTGAAAATGTTGGTCCTAAAGTAAGTGATGAATTATTAAAGTCTGGAGTAATTGCAATATCTGTTGCCCTAGCTTTAATGTTAATTTATATATGGATAAGATTTGAATGGCAGTTCAGTTTAGGAGCGATAATGGCTTTATTTCATGATGTTATTGTTACTCTAGGGCTATTTTCATTACTAGGTCTTGAAATTAATTTATCTATTATAGCTGCAGTATTGACAATTGTTGGATACTCAATGAATGATACGGTTGTTATTTTTGACCGAGTAAGAGAAAATTTAAGAAAATACTCAGACATTAAAATTTTTGAGTTAACTAATATTTCAATTAATGAAACTTTGTCTAGAACCTTAATAACATCTATCACAACTCTATTAGCGTTATTATCAATATTTTTTTTTGGTGGTGAAGTTTTAAAAGGTTTTTCTTTAGCTATGATTTTTGGAGTAATTTTTGGAACATACTCCTCAATTTATATTGCTAATACAGTTCTGGTAAGACTTAATGTTTCACAAAAAACAGTACTAAGAGAGGATAAGAATTAATTAATATAAATTTTGAGCTGCTACCATTGAAAGTAACATTGGCAATGATAATAAAGTATTCGTTCTTGAGAACAACATAGCCGTTCTTGCAGATTTAGCTTTCAATTCAGGTTCACACTCAACTATGCCCAAAGCTCTTTTTTGATTTGGCCAAATTACGAACCAAACGTTAAATGCCATTATAACACCTAACCACATTCCAATACCAATTGCGGTATGTTTTGGAACTCCAGAACCAATGCTAAATGTCATTGCATCATGAAGATAACCGTTTAACCACGCAAGTATAAGTCCTGAAAGAATGGTTAAAGCAGCTGCCCATCTAAAATAAAATAATGCAGCAGGAGCTATAACTTTTCCAATTGCAGGTTTTTGCTCATCTGGAATTTTACTCATGTTTGGAATTTGGACAAAATTAAAGTACCATAATAATCCAATCCACATTATGGAGACTAATACATGAAAAAATCTAGTCAACCAGGACCAAAAAAGTCTATCAAAACTAAAACCATCATTTTGATAGAACAATCCAAAAAAAACAATAACAGCTAATGCTAAAGAAGCATGAATAGTTCGAGGTAATGATGAAAGCAATTTATCCATTAATTTTATATATATATATTAATATTGAGTATTATAACAATAATTTTTCAACTTAAAAGAGGTTTTAAAAATTTTCCAGTATAACTCTCATGAATTTTACAAATTTCCTCTGGCTTTCCCTCTGCGATAATTTTTCCACCTTTAACACCTCCCTCAGGCCCCATATCTACAATGTAATCAGCTGTTTTAATTACATCAAGATTATGTTCAATTACAACTACTGTATTACCTAAAGCCACAAAGGTATGAAGAATTTCTAAAAGTTTCTTTATATCGTGTTGATGTAAGCCGGTTGTCGGCTCGTCTAAGATATACACCGTTCGCCCAGTAGATCTTTTAGACAACTCTTTAGCTAACTTTATCCTTTGAGCCTCACCACCTGACAGCGTAGTTGCTTGTTGACCAATTTTTATATAACCCAATCCAACTTTTTTTAAAGTTAGTAATTTTGTCTTAATATTTGATATATTCTCAAAATATTCACATCCTTCATCTACAGTCATATTTAAAACATCAGCTATACTTTTATCTTTAAATTTTATTTCAAGTGTCTCACGGTTATATCTAGTGCCTTTGCACTCATCACACTGAATATAAACATCTGGTAAAAAATGCATTTCATAGGTGATTACACCATCACCTTCACATGCCTCACACCTACCACCTTTAACATTAAACGAGAATCGTCCAGGTTTATAACCCCTAGTTTTAGACTCTGGTAAATTTGTAAACCAATCTCTTATCGGTCCAAAAGCACCAGTATAAGTTGCTGGATTTGATCTTGGTGTTCTGCCAATAGGTGATTGGTCAATATCAATAATCTTATCAACAAGCTCTGTTCCCTTGAAACCTTTAAATGGTTTTGGAATTTTTCTCGATTTATTATTGTTCAAAGTTAAATTTAACGCATTGTATAGTGTTTGTAATACTAGAGTAGATTTTCCACTTCCTGATACACCGGTCACACAAGTTAAACTTCCAAGAGGTATTTTTAGATTTACATTATCAAGATTATTCCCTGTTGCTCCAGAAATTTCCAAAAATCTTCCGTTTTTTGCCAACCTCCTTTTTCCAGGCACATTAATCTTGAACTTATTTGAAAGATATTTTCCTGTAATACTATTATGATTTTGACTTATCTCTTTTATCGATCCTTGTGCAACTATCTCTCCACCTTTGTTCCCAGCTTCAGGGCCAAGGTCAATAATGTAATCGGCATTTTCCATCGTTTCTGTATCATGTTCAACTACTATCACTGTATTACCTAAGTCACGTAATCTTTTTAGTGCATTTATAAGTTTTACATTATCTTTCTGATGAAGCCCAATAGATGGCTCGTCTAATACATACAACACGCCTGTCAAACCTGATCCTATTTGAGAAGCTAATCTAATTCTCTGAGCCTCACCTCCAGATAATGTTCCTGACTCTCTAGATAATGTTAGATAATCCAAGCCAACGTTTAATAAAAAATTTAATCTCTCATTGATTTCTTTTAAGATATGCTCAGCAATTTTAACTTGTCGTTTGTCCATATTATCTTTTAATTTTTCAAACCATATTGCTGCATCAGAAATAGATTTTTCAGTGACCTCACTTATATGTAAACCATCAATTTTTACACATAGTGCCTCATCTTTAAGTCTGTGACCATTACATCTCTCACATTTTGTATCAGATTGATATTGTGAGATTTCCTCTCTTTTCCAGTCACTATCTGTCTCAAGGTATCTTCTTTCTAAATTGTTTATTACGCCTTCAAAGGTTTTTTTATGGGAGTATTTTTCATAACCATCATCATATGTAAATTTTATTTCTTCATCGTCGGATCCATAAAGAATGATATCTTTAATCTTTTTTGATAGTTTTGACCATTTTTCATCAAGCGAAAATTCATAATGCTTTGCTAGTGAGCTTAATGTCTGAGCATAATACATAGTAGTTGTTTTAGCCCAAGGTTCTATCGCTCCATCACTTATACTCTTTTTTTCGTTTGGTATAACTAGATTTGGATCTACATTTAATTTTATACCAATTCCCTCACATTCTTCACATGCTCCAAATGGACTATTAAATGAAAATAATCTCGGTTCAATTTCTTCAATTGTAAATCCACTTTCTGGACAAGCAAATTTAGTTGAAAATATTAATTTTTGTAATTTTCTGAATTTTTTAGGTAGAGTCTCATCCTCGTATTCTACAAATATTAAACCATTAGCTAATTGTATTGATGTCTCTATACCTTCTGCCAATCGATTACCTAATGATGAATTTAAAATTATTCTGTCTACAAGAACAGATATATCATGTTTAATTTTTTTGTTAAGATCTGGGACTTTTTCTATATCATATAAGGTGTTATCAATTTTAATTTTTCTAAATCCTCTTTTTTTGTAATTTAAAATTTCTTTTTTATATTCTCCTTTCCTTCCTCTTACTACAGGAGCATAAAGATATATCGTTGACTTTTTTGGTAGTTCTTTAATTTTGTCTACTATTTGTGTGACAGTTTGCGACTCTATAGGCTTTCCTGTAAAAGGAGAATATGGAATACCTGCTCTTGCATACAAAACTCTCATATAATCATATATTTCGGTTACCGTAGCTACAGTTGATCTAGGATTTTTTGATGTATTTTTTTGTTCAATTGATATTGCTGGACTTAAACCTTCAATTAAATCAACGTTTGGCTTTTTCATTTTATCTAAAAACTGTCTTGCGTAAGCAGACAAACTTTCAACATATCTTCTTTGTCCTTCGGCATAAATTGTATCAAATGCTAATGAGGATTTGCCTGATCCAGAGAGGCCTGTAATAACAACAAATTTATCTTTAGGAATTTCTAGAGATACATTTTTTAAATTATGTTCTTTTGCACCCTTTATAACTATCTTTTTAATCATATTTTTTGTTGCTTTGACTTAATAAAATTAATATTCAGAGTAAATTGTGATATAAATTAAATAATTAAAATAACAAATAATAAATATTATGGCTGGAAGTTTAAATAAAGTACTATTAATTGGTCGTTTAGGCGCAGATCCGGAAATAAAGCAAATGGTTAACGGTAAAAGTGTTGCAAGACTTAGTCTTGCTACTAGTCAATCTTGGAAAGATAAAAATACCGGTGAGAAAAAAGAAAAAACCGAATGGCACCGTGTAGTTGTATTCAATGAGGGATTGGTAAATGTTGTTCAACAGTATTTAAAAAAAGGTGCTCAAATTTATATAGAGGGTCAATTAACAACGAGAAAATGGAAAGATGAACAATCTGGGCAAGATAAATATTCAACTGAAATAATTATTCAAGGATATAACTCTTCTTTGACTATGCTTGGTGGTGGTAATTCAGGTGGCGGAATTGCCAATGATAATTCTCAAATCTCAAATAATTCAGAGGATTTATCTCAAGTACAAAATGATATGGACGACGACATACCATTTTAATCTTTATGGAAAAAAACGAAATTTCTACTGATAAAAAAATAAAATTGATTTCAATGCATGATGAGATGAGTTCATCTTATCTCTCATATGCAATGAGCGTAATTGTAAGTAGAGCTCTACCAGATATAAGAGATGGCTTAAAACCAGTTCACAGAAGAATACTTTATGCCATGTATAAAGGTGGTTACGATTGGTCAAAACAATTTAGAAAATCTGCAAGAATTGTTGGTGATGTTATTGGTAAATATCATCCTCATGGAGACCAATCTGTCTATGATGCTTTAGTTCGAATGGTCCAAGATTTTTCAATGAGTTTACCACTGGTTGAAGGTCAAGGTAATTTTGGATCTATAGATGGTGATCCTGCTGCTGCAATGAGATATACAGAAACTAGACTTTCAAAGGTTTCTCAATTTTTAATTGATGATATTGAAAAGAATACAATAGAATTTAAGAGTAATTATGATGAAACGGAAAAAGAGCCAACTGTTTTACCAGCACAATTTCCAAATTTACTTGTAAATGGAGCAGGGGGTATTGCTGTTGGAATGGCGACAAGTATTCCACCACACAATTTGGGTGAAATCATAAATGGAACATTAGCATTAATTGATAACAAAGATATTAAGATAAAAGAGTTAATGAAACATATCCCAGGTCCTGACTTCCCGACAGGAGGGATAGTAATTGGTAAGGACATAATAAAACAAGGATATAATAAAGGTAGGGGTTCTTTTAAAATTCGGGGAGAAATACTAAATGAAACTCAAAAAAGTGGTCGAGATAGACTGGTGATTAACTCAATTCCCTATCAAGTTAACAAATCAGTACTTAATGAAAGAATTGCACAACTTGTTAGAGAAAAAAAAATAGAGGGAATAAGAGATATACGTGATGAATCTAATAGAGAAGGTATTAGAGTTTCGATTGATTTAAGGACGGGTGTGGAACCTGAAACTGTTAAAAGACAACTATACAAAAACACACAAATTGAAAGTTCTTTTGGTTTTAACACCTTAGCTATAGTCGATGGAAAACCAAAAACTTGTAATTTAAAAGATTTTTTAGAAAATTTTTTAGCTTTTAGGGAAGATGTAGTCCTAAAGAAAACAAAATTTGATTTAAAAAAAGCAGAGGAAAGAGCTCATATACTAATTGGTTTATCTGTTTCTGTTGAAAATTTGGATAAAGTTATAAAGATTATCCGAGGATCAAAAACTCCAATTGATGCTAAGAAACTTTTATTAGAAACTAATTGGAAGATTAATAAATCTCAAAAAACTATATCTTTAATTGAAAATAAAAAATCTAAAAAGTTATATAGTTTATCTTCATCACAAGTCGATGCTATTCTTGAATTAAGATTACAAAAATTAACAGCACTCGGTATAAATGAAATTGAAATTGAAATTAAAAAGTTATCTGAATTAATTATAAAATTAAAAAAGATAATTTCCTCTAAAAAAGAATTGTTAAAAGTTATTAGTAATGAATTAAAAGATATCAAAGAAAAATATGCTGTTCCTAGGAGAACAAAAATTATTGATGCTGTTTTAAATTACGATATCGAGGAAACAATACAAAAAGAAACAGTTCTTGTAACCGTTACTCTTCAAGGTTATATAAAAAGAGGTTCACTCAAAACAGTTAAAATTCAAAAAAGAGGTGGTAAAGGAAAGACTGGTATTACAACAAGAAATGAAGATTCTGTAATTCAAACCCTATCAGTAAACACACATACTTCAGTCCTTTTCTTCTCAACCGAGGGTTTAGTTTATAAGATTAAGGCATGGAAAATTCCAGAGGGATCAGCTTCTTCAAAAGGAAAATCATTATTTAATATCTTGCCGCTTAAAAATCATCAATCAATAAGTTCAATCATGCCGTATCCTGAAAGCGATGATGACTCAAGTAAATATCAGATAGTTTTTGCGACTTCAAAAGGTAAGGTTAGAAAAAATAGTTTAGAGGATTTTTCATCTATTAACACTTCAGGTAAGATCGCAATGAAATTAGATAGTAATGATAAAATTATAGGTGTTAAAATCTGTAAAGATGATCAGGATATAATTTTAAGTACCAAATTTGGTAAATGTATAAGATTTGAGTCAAAAAAATTAAGAATTTTTAAGGGAAGATCGTCAAAAGGTATTAAAGGAATTGAACTAGCCTCAAACGATGAAATAGTGTCTTTATCAATAATTGATAATAATAAGATTATGAAAAACGTTAAAAATAGGGAAGACAAATCTGAATTAATTGCTAAACAAAAATTTATTCTATCAATTAGTGAAAATGGATATGGCAAAAAAACTTCACATTATGATTACAGAACCACGAATAGAGGAGGTAAAGGGATCATTGGAATAGTAAATTCTCCAAGAAATGGCAATATTGCCTCTTCATTTCCTGTTTATGAGGGTGATGAGATAATGATTTCGACCAACAAAGGAAGAGTTATAAGGTTGGCTGTGAAAGAAATTAGAACAGCAGGAAGAAATACGCAAGGAGTAAGAATTATTAAATTATCTGGCGATGAAAAAGTTGTTTCAGCGATTAAAATTGATGATAATTTATTATAATGTTGAAAACAGCAATTTATCCAGGAACTTTCGATCCAATTACATTTGGTCACATAGATGTAATTAAAAAATCTTTAAAATTATTTGATAAAGTTGTAGTAGCTATCTCAGATGGAGAAAATAAAGATTATCTCTTTGATGTAGAAGAAAGAATTGAAATTGTGAGAAACGCTCTTTTTAAAGATCTTAAAATGAATAAAAAAAAAATAACTATCATCTCATTCAAGTCTCTAACAACAACTTTATGTAAAAAGTATAAATCAAATATAATCCTAAGGGGGTTAAGAGCAGTTTCAGATTTTGAATATGAATTTCAACTTGCTGGTATGAATAGAAAGTTAAATAATAATATTGAGACACTATTTTTAATGTCAGATGTAGAAAATCAAATTATATCATCAAAATTCGTAAAAGAAATTATTAAACTTAAGGGGGACATAAAAAAGTTTACAACAAAAAACACAATAAAAGCATTAAAAAATAAATATGAATAAGTTTTTAGTTAAAATAATAATTATATTCTTATTTTTAACCAACAAATCGTTTACAGAGGAGAACATTATGATATTAAAATTAAAGGATGGTGATGTAAAAATTGAGTTATTTGCTGATATAGCACCAAACCATGTAAAAAGAATTAAGGAATTAGCAGATAAAGGAAAATATGACAATGTTGTATTCCACAGAGTGATTGACGGATTTATGGCTCAAACTGGCGATGTTAAGTTTGGTAATTCTAGTTTAAATGATTTTGATTTAAGAAGAGCTGGAATGGGAGGCTCTGATTTACCTGATCTAAAACAGGAATTTAGTAATTTACCTCATGACCGGGGAACCTTATCAATGGCTAGATCATCTGATCCAAATAGTGCGAATAGCCAATTTTTTATTTGTTTTAAACCAGCTCCATTTCTTGATAAGCAATACACTGTCTTTGGTAAAGTTATTGCAGGGATGGAGTTTGTAGACAAAATAAAAAGAGGTGATGAAAATAACAATGGATCAGTCGCAGATCCTGATAAAATTATAAGTTTTAAATCTCAATAATATTTTAGATTAAATTGAAAAAATTTGAATTTGAAATTTTAAAAAAAGATAAATTTGCTAGATTAGGTTTAATAAAAACACATAGAGGTAACATCGATACTCCTGCTTTTATGCCAGTTGGGACACAGGCTACAGTGAAAGCTTGTACTATTGATGATATAAAAAAAACAGGCTCCCAAATCATTTTATCTAATACATATCATCTAATGATAAGACCAGGAATGGAAAGAGTCCGTGACGCTGGAGGTCTTCATGAGTTTATGAATTGTGATCTTCCTATTCTTACTGATTCTGGTGGATTTCAAGTCATGTCATTATCTAAAATCAATAAAATTGATAAGGAAGAAGGAGCAATTTTCAATTCTCATGTTGATGGTAAAAAGTTTTATTTAAGTCCTGAAGAAAGTATAAAAATTCAATTAGGTCTTAATTCAGATATTGTGATGATAATGGATGAGTGTCCAAAAAAAACTAATGATTATGAAATTATAAACAAATCAATGCATCTATCATTATACTGGGCTGAAAGATCAAAGAAAGCTTTTGGAAACAATCCTCATAAAGCTTTATTTGGGATCATTCAAGGAGGGTTATTTAAAGATTTGAGACTTAAATCCTTAGAAGGTTTATTGAGGATAGGATTTGATGGTTATGCTCTCGGAGGGTTAGCGGTTGGAGAAACTCAGGAAGAAATGTTTAATGTTTTAGATAATATTAAAGAGCACATGCCTAATGATAAGCCGCATTATTTAATGGGCGTAGGAACTCCGAGTGATATTTTGGGTGCTGTTAAGAGAGGTATTGATATGTTCGATTGTGTATTACCCTCTAGGTCAGGGCGTACTGGTTTAGCCTTTACTTGGAATGGTAGAATAAACATTAAAAATAATAAATACAAAAATGATAACAGTCCTTTAGATCCAAATTGTACCAACTTTAATCTGAATAAGTATTCAAAAAATTATCTAAATCATTTATTCAATACTAACGAAATTTTAGGTTCTATGCTGCTTACTCTACACAATATAAATTTCTACCAAGAGTTAATGAAAGGTATTAGGCAGAATATCAAAAATGACACATTTGATGAATTTTACAATAAATACATAGATAAATTGTAATTAAACAAGTTTTTTTACAAATTCGTGTTTGAAATATTAAGATAATTATGTATATACAATTTTATCTTATGTAACAATTGTGGGCCCTTAGCTCAGTTGGTAGAGCAATTCCCTTTTAAGGAATGGGTCGATGGTTCGAGTCCATCAGGGCTCACCATAAATTTTTTAAGATGTTTTAAGAGGTGGATACTTAATTATTATTTCATTAATCCACTGATTAATCATTTTTATTCTATTATCGGCAGACGGGTGAGTACTTAAAAATTCAGGTTGAACTTTGCCTTTATTTTGCTCTTTCATTCTTTCCCAAATTTTTTTAGTCTCTCGGATGTCATATCCAGAGAGAGAGGAAAAAATCATTCCTAAATAATCAGCTTCACTTTCTTGTTTTCGGTTAAAAGGGTTCATAATTCCTATTTGTGATAATAAACCAACTGTATTCATTCCTGTAACACGATTGACACTCGATAATTTACCACCACTTAAAATATCTATAACTTGAGTTCCAGTATTTAATAAAACTCCTCTGCTGGCTCTTTCGACGGAGTGTTTAGCAACAGCATGAGCAATTTCATGACCCATCACAGCAGCTAAACCGTTAGTGTTTTTAGTTACATCTAACATACCGCTATAAACAGCTATTTTACCACCTGGCATACACCATGCATTCTTAATTTTTTTATTATCAATTAGAATATATTCCCAATCAAAATATGTTGTAGGGTCTGGGAGATTTGATTTATCAAAATAAATTGATATCGCATTTTCCATCTTTTCGCCAATTTCTTTTATTTCTTTAAGAGATTTAGAATCTTTAATTAACTTTTCTTTTTCTTTTATTTTTTCATAAATTTGAGCAGCTTGGGCATTCAATTTAGCTTCAGGTATGAGTTTTAATTGCCTTCTCTCAGTAATTGGTGCTGTAGAGCAAGCGTTCATAACAATTCCACAACAACTACAACCTACATATGTCAAAAATTTTCTTCTATCCATTTTTATTAGACCTTGATATTATATTAAAATATGAATCTAAATAATAAAATATTATTATTATTATTCATAATAGCAATAACTTTTGTAATATATTCAAGTTTTAAATGATGGCAAAGTCAAAAAAAAAAAAATCACTAAGTTTACTTCTGAGAAATTATTTTATAACTGGTGTAGTGGTTTTAATACCTATTGGGTTTACATTATATCTTAGTAAAATTTTAATAGGAATTTCATCTAAAGTAATTCCAACAAATATAAATCCTAATAATTATCTACCATTTGCAATTCCTGGAATTGAAATTATTATCTCGATAATTTTTATAACTATAGTAGGCGGTTTATCTTTATCTTTCTTAGGCAAACGAATTCTTAAACTTATTGATGATCTTTTCAAAAGAATTCCAGTTTTAAGAACTATTTACTCTGCAATAGTTCAAATGACAGAAACATTTTCTAACAAAGATGAAAATGGTAAAAAAAGTGTGGTTTTAATAGAATATCCTAGAAAAGGTGTTTGGGCTGTTGGTTTTGCAACAAAAGAAAATAAGGGTGAGATGGCAGAAAAAACAAACAAAAAATTAATCAACGTTTTTGTTCCTACAACACCAAACCCTACCAGTGGTTTTTTACTCATGTTTCCAATTGATGAAGTTATATATCTAAATATGACATTCGAGGAAGCATCTAAATTTATTGTATCTGCAGGAACGTCGACAGGTAAGAATTAGGCAATATCATTAATTATATCGGCTCTATCGTACAATTTAATTAATGGTTTGAATTTACTTATATCTTCATTATGATTTTCAATTCTTCTGATTTCTTTTTCAGCCAAAATAAAAAGATTATGATTATGAACTGGATCAGCTAATTTAAAGTTTTTAATTCCACTTTGTTTAAAACCTAAAATGTCTCCAAAACCTCTTAATTTCATATCCTCTTCAGATATTTTGAAGCCATCATTAGAGTCTTTTAATATATTAATTCTTTTTTTTGCATTATCGCTTAGATTTGATTTAAACATTAAAATGCATGATGAATCTTTACTTCCTCTTCCAACTCTGCCTCTTAGTTGATGCAGCTGAGATAAACCAAATTTATTTGCATTTTCAATAATTATTACATTTGCATTTGGAAAATCTATACCAACCTCAATTATGGTTGTCGAAACTAAAATCTTAAACTCATTTTTTAAGAATTTGTTTAGGATTATTTCTTTTTCTTCAGCTGTGCTTTTTCCGTGAAGTAGAAAAACCTCTTTAGGAAATAATTTACTTAAATATTCAGATTTTTTAATTGCAGAGGAATGATCAATTTTTTTAGATTCTTCAATTAATGGGCATACCCAAAATACTTGATTACCTAGTTTGATTTCTTTTTTTACAAATTTTATTACATCATCAATTTTATTTTCATTTTTACTATAAGTTTTAACAGGTTTACGAATATTTGGTTTTTCACGAATAATTGAAAGATCCATATCGCCATATATTGTCATTGTTAAGGTACGAGGGATAGGTGTTGCAGTCATCAAAAGAACATCACAATCTTTTCCAGCTTTATCAGATAACTTTTTTCTTTGACTTACTCCAAATTTATGTTGCTCATCAATTATTATTAATCCAAGTTTTTTAAATTCGACTCTTTTTTGAAAAAGTGCATGTGTTCCAAAAATTATATCAATTTGTTTATTGGATAATTTATTGAGGATTACTTTCTTATCTTTATAAGAAGATTTTCCTGAAATTAATTCAATCTTAATATTTCTGGAAAATATTTTTTTAGCTAAAAGAAAATGCTGTCTAGCTAGTATTTCAGTCGGTGCCATTACTGCTACCTGAAAGCCTGAATTAATTGTATTAAATGCAGAAAGCAAAGATACTATTGTTTTTCCACTTCCTACATCGCCCTGAAGTAACCTAAACATTTTATTTTCAGAACATAAATCTTTATTTATTTCACTTAATGTTTTATTTTGGTCTTTTGTTAATGAAAAATTAAGCTTAGATATAATTTCATTTTGTTTATTAATATTAAAATTTTTTTTTGTTTTTTTAACTTTCTTTATCTTTTTTCTTATTTCAGAGTTTACTAAAAAAGTGGAAAAAATTTCGTCATAAGCGAGTCTTTGATAAAAACTTTCTTTAAATTTGCCAATATTTTCTGGTTCATGTAATTTTTTGATGGAGTCATTCCAACCTATATTGTTGAATTTTTTTAATATATCTTTTGAATGCCATTCTTCAATTTCAGGTAAATTATTTATTATTTGTAAAATAATCTTATTATAAACTTTTTCACTAATACCCTCAGTTAATGAATAACTATTGTGCTTTTGTTTAATTATCGAAGAGTCCTCTGAAATATATTTTGGATTTGTTAATTGATATTTATTTCTAAAATATTTAATTTTTCCGCTGACAGTAACCTCTTTTCCAATAGGTAATATTTTTTTGATATAACCCTCATAACTGTTAAAAAAAACACAATCTATCTCACCAGTATCATCTTTGCATAAAACTCTATTGGGTAAGTTTCTAATTCTTGGGAATGAGTATTTGAGAGGAATTATGGTTATTGTCTGTATTTCATCTATTTTTAAATCTATTATTTTAGATGATAAACTTCTATCAGTGAAAGATTTTGGTAATTTCCATAATAAATCAAAAATAGTATTGATCTTTTTTTTCTTTAATAAATTTGAAGTTTTGGTTCCTACACCTTTTAGTAAACTGAGATCAGACAATAAGTATTCAAAATTTCTTTTCATATCTTTAAACTAATATTATATTCTTATTATGACTGCTGATATAGAACAAATTAAAAAAAAAATTATTTACAGATCAAATTATCGTGGCACAAAAGAAATGGATAAACTTCTAGGTGCATTCACAAGAAAATATTTAGATCAATTAAACGAAGAAGATCTTAATCAATTAATAAAACTTTTAGAGATTGATGATAATAATCTTTATAATTTCTACAATGGTTTAAACACAGAAGTTCAATTTGAGGATAATAAGATTAATAATTTATTTAAAAATTTTAAATATTAAAACTTTTGATGGCGGAGAGACTGGGATTCGAACCCAGGAAAGAGTTGCCCCTTTGCCGGTTTTCAAGACCGGTGCTTTCAACCGCTCAGCCATCTCTCCTTGAGCAAGGTTTTATAATTATAATTATTTAATTCAACCATAAAATAGTCTATTAAACGTTTATTATCTATTTCATTATTTTATGAACCAGCATTTTAATAAAGGATTAATACTTACATCTTTAGGATCCTTTTGGTGGGGTTTTATTGGTGTTATATATTTTGAATATGTTGCCTTTATAGGACATGTTGAGTTAGTTGTTCACAGATGTTTATGGACTGCTGTTATGTTAGTCATGACGACTCTCTTTTTTAAAAAATGGAAACTTTTTATTAAAAGTATTTCAAATAAAAAAAATCTTTTTTATCTTTTTATCTCCGGCTCATTAATATTTATTAATTGGGCTATTTGGATTTATGCTGTAGCCACGGAAAGAATAATAGATGCTAGTTTTGGTTACTTTATTATGCCAATTATAAGTGTTTTATTGGGATACATTTTTTTTAAGGAAAAATTGAATAAAAAAAGAATTTTTTCAATTTTATTAGTAATCATATCTATTTTGATTATGATTTTTCTTAATATAAAAACACTTCCATGGGTTGGTATAATCGTAGCTTTGAGTTGGGCATTTTATAATCTAGTAAGAAAAAAAATTGATATAGAAACTGATATAGGACTTTTAATAGAGAGTTTATATATTTTTCCTTTTGCTCTTATTGTCTTTTACTTTATTTTTGATAAGGGATTAAATGATTTTAGTTTGTCTAACCCAGGTCTGAGTATGTTTCTATTATTAGCGGGACCCATGACTGTGATTCCTTTATTTTTATACGTAAGAGGTGTTGAATTAATCGGTCTTGGACCTACAGGGATGATTTTTTATATTACGCCAACGTTACAGTTTATTTTAGGCTACTTTTATTACAATGAGGATTTTTCACTAATTAAATTAGCGAGTTTTATTATTATCTGGATTGCTGTAATTATATATCTTAAAGATCTTTATGAAACTAATTAGCCAAATATTTTTTTTATCTTTAATAACAATATTGAATTGCTATTCTAGTGAAAATATCAATTTCAATGAATGGAAAAAAAATTTCAAAAAAGTGGCATTAGCAAATGATATTTCAGAACAGACTTTTGATACAGCAATGCAAAATGCAAGATTTTTAACTAAAGTTATTGAATACGATAGGTTTCAACCAGAGTTTTATGAGGACACAAAAACATATATTGGCAAACGTACTTCAACTAAAAAATTAAAAAAGGGTGTAGATTTTTATGAAAATAATTCAAATCTTATAAATTTAGTTGAAAAAAATTTTGGAGTTGAAAAAGAATTACTTTTATCTTTAATGGGCATCGAGACTAACTTTGGCACTTATGTTGGAAAAATGGATATAATATCATCATTAGCAACATTAAGTTATGATAAAAGAAGATCAGAGTTTTTTTCAAATGAACTCTTAACTTTATTGAAATTAATTGATGATAATCAAATAGATTATAAAACATTGTATGGTTCATGGGCTGGTGCATTTGGTTTTTTTCAATTTATGCCATCAACAATAAAGAATTATGCTTTTGACTACAATAAGGATGATTTTATTGATTTGAAAAATCCAGAAGATGCTTATGCATCTGCTGCTAATTATTTAAATAAGATTGGGTGGAAAAAAAATGATCTTTGTTTTAAGAAAATTGAATTAGATGAAAATATTCCAATTAAACTTTTGAACGTATCAGCTAGAAAATTGCATAGTAAAAAGAAAATTAAATCTTTTAAAAAATATATTAAAAATTATTCTGAATTAAACATAAAAAACGAAAACCAGAAAATAGCAATTATAACACCAGACAAAGATATTATACCGGATGCACAAACCTTAAATCCTGCTTATATAGTTTTTGAAAATTACGAAATAATTTTACAATGGAACAGATCTTTAAGATTTGCACTTGCTGTGTGTACTTTAAAGGACAAATTTAAAAATGAAATTTAATATTTTTATTATTTTAAGTACCTTATTTTTGTTATTAAGTTGTGATCAAATTACTACTAATCAAAGTAAGAAATTAGATATTACATTTGACAAAAAATATAAAAATAGCGGATTTTCTCTTATTTATAATGACGATTTAAAAATTAAAAAAATTGATCAAAGATCATTAACAATATTTCATAAAAATCTAAAAAGAAAATCAAATGTGAAAATTTCTAATCCTTTAAATGGAAAATCACTTATCGCAGAAGTAAAATCAAACAGAGTAAAATTTTCACCATTTTACAATTCAATTATCACTCAAAGAATTGTTGAGGAGTTAGAACTTGATTTAAAAGAGCCTTATATAGATATAGTCTTGATTTCAAAAAGTTCTACATATATCGCCAAAAAGACTAAAACTTTTGAGGAAGAAAAAAAAGTTGCTGAAAAGGCACCTATAGATGGTATTAAAATTAGTGATCTAAACTCATCCAATAAAACTAAAAAAAAATTACAAAAAAATAATAAATTTTCTTATTATATTAAGGTAGCTGATTTTTATTACAAAAAATCTGCTAAAAATATGAGTAATAAAATTAAAAGTGAAGTTAAATTGAAAAATATTAAAATCATTGAACTTACTAAAACTAATTATAGGTTATTATTGGGACCATTTAATGATATACAGTCACTTAAAGACTCATTTGAAAAAATGAATTCTTTGTATTTTGAAAATCTAGAAATAATTAAAGATGCTTAAAAAAATTTTTATCATTATCTCATTATATTTATCTCTAATTTTTTCTGTTAATGCCAAGATTGACATAAAAGCTAGAACAGCAATATTACAAGATTTCTTATCTGGAGAGATTTTATATGAAAAAGATCCAGATAGATCAATTTATCCAGCTTCAATGACTAAGATAATGACATCCATAATTGCTTTTGATTTAATAAAATCAGGTGATCTATCTTTAGATGATAAATTTATAATTTCTGAAAAAGCATGGAGATTATCAACCGCAGGTTATTCATCTATGTTTATAATGGTTGGCGATGAAGTTTCTGTAGAGGATTTACTATTAGGTATAATTGTTGCATCTGGTAATGACGCATGTATTGCACTTGCGGAAGGAATAGCTGGTACTGAGGAAGAATTTGCAATCTTAATGACATCTAAAGCAAAAGAACTAGGTATGGAAAATACAAGGTTCGCAAACTCATCTGGAATTAATGATCCAGACAATTATTCAACCGTTAGAGATATTTTAATTATGTCTACTTACTTAATAAAAGAACATCCAAAATATTATGAGTGGTTTGCAGAAAAAGAATTTACGTGGAATAGAACAGGAGGTGATCCAATTACACAAGGTAACAGAAATCCTCTTCTTTACAAAAATATTGGTGCCGATGGTATTAAAACAGGTTACTTAGCTGTTGAAAAATATTCATTAGCCTCATCAATTAATAGAAAGGGGAGAAGATTAATTGCTGTCGGAAGCGGATTCGAAACCAAAAGTTCAAGATCAAGAGAAAGTTTGAAATTATTAACTTATGGATTAACAAATTTTGATCTAGTTGAGATAAATAAAGCTAATAAACCTATTGAGAAAGTAGAGGTATGGCTTGGTAAACAAAGCTATGTTGATGTGCATGTTGATACTGATATTTTTAAAACAATCAAAAAGGCAAAAAAAAGATTATTAAAAATATCCTTGAAATATGACGGACCAATAGAGGCACCAATTAAAAAAAATCAAAAAATTGGAACTTACAGGGTGGTATATGATCAAGAATTGATAGGTGAATATGATCTATTAGCGTCTAATGATGTTCAAAAAGTAAATATTTTTACTAGATTAATTAAATCATTGAATTATTTAATCTGGGGCGATGTCTAGAAAACCTGTTATTGTTTTCGAGGGTATTGAAGGAAGTGGGAAGACTCATCATTTAAATAAAATTTCAAAATATCTTAAAAAAAGAAAACTTTCTTTTATCAAGATCAGAGAACCAGGAGGAAGTTTAAATTCAGAAAAAATAAGAAAATTGATACTTAATAAAAAATCCAATTTTAATAAAAATACAGATTTGCTGCTTTATTTAGCTTCTAGAAGTGAAAATATCAATCAACTAAGAAAATATTACAAAAAAAAAATTATATTAATAGATAGATTTGTCGACTCAACTATTGCGTATCAACATTATGGTATGGGTGTAAATTTAGATTTAATAAATAATATTAACAAACACATTTTATCAAATTTTAAAGTCTCTTTTACTTTTTTAAACCTAGTAAATCATAAAAATATGGTAAAGCGACTTAGATTAAGAAAATCTACTAACAGGTATGATAATTTCAAAAAAAATTTTTACAATAAAGTTCAAAAAGGTTTTGTAAAACTATCAAATAAGAATAAAAGAAAATACCAAATAATTGATTCAAATTTAGATATTAAGTTGAATGAAAAATACGTTTTAAAGAAAATTAAAAAATTGATAAAATGAGCCTAAGTCCAATAAAGCAAACTAATTTGTTTTCACTCGATAACTATCTGTTAGAATTTGTAGATCTTTATAAGAAAAAAAAATTACCTACAAAAATTTTACTTAGTGGTAACAAAGGTTTGGGTAAGTCAACTTTAGCATTTCATTTAGTAAATTATGTATTGTCAATTAACGAAGAACATCCCTATATTATTAAAGAATCTAAAATTAATCCTGACAATAAATCTTATAAGCTTGTAATAAATGGATCAAATCCCAACTTATTATTAGTTGATACTTTAAGTGAAAAAAAAAATATTGATATTAATCAAATTAGAGAATTGATTAATAATTTGAATAAATCATCTTTTAATAACAAGGAAAGATTTATAATTATAGATAATATCGAAACATTAAATATTTCATCTATTAATGCTCTTTTAAAAGTTTTAGAGGAACCACCATCAAACACTTATTTTATGTTGATAAATAACGATAGATTTATTTTACCTACTTTAAAATCGAGATGTATCAATTTTAAAATATCTTTAGATCATAAAAATTCGATTTCAGTTATTAATAAGATTTTAGATAATGATATTATGAAATTTATTAATAAAGATTTGCTAAACTATTATTTAACACCTGGACAAATATATCATTTAATTGAATTTTTTAAAATGCAGAAACATGATTTAAAGGATTACGATTTAAAAAGTTTTCTAAAACTTGTTATTAAAGATAATTTATATAAAAAAGATGCTTTAATTAAAGATATAATATTTCAATATTTTGAGTTTTATTTTTTAACAAAAGTAAAGTTAACAAAATCAAAAACTTTTGAATATTATGATTATTTTTTAAAGAGAATAAATGACACTAAAAAATTTAATTTAGATGAAGAGTCTTTATTTATGGAATTTGAAAATAAAATTTTAAATGGATAAAAATTTTTATATTACTACTCCGATATATTACCCATCTGGAAAACCTCATATGGGGCATGCATACTCGAGTATTATAGCTGACTTTTTTGCGAGATTTAAATCAATTGATGATTATAAAGTTCATTTTTTAACTGGTACAGATGAGCATGGTTTAAAGATACAAAGATCAGCTGAAAAAGCAGGTAAGAAGCCTAAGGAATTCTGCGATCAAATTAGTCAAACATTTAAAGATCTCTCAAAAACATTAAATTTATCTAATACGGATTTTATAAGAACTACTGAGGATAGACATAAAAAAACAGTTCAACATCTCTGGTCTCTTCTTGAAAAAAATGATGACATTTATTTATCAAATTATTCTGGATGGTATTCAGTCTCAGATGAGGCTTTTTACAATGAAGATGAAATAGAAGAAATAAATGGGAAAAAAATTGCCAAATCGTCAAAATCTAACGTTGAATGGATAGAAGAGGAGTCTTATTTTTTTCGACTTTCTAAATGGCAAAAACCTTTATTAGAATTTTATGAAAATAATCCAGATTTTATATTACCTGAGTCTAGAAAAAACGAGGTAATTAGTTTTGTAAAAAGTGGTCTTAAAGATCTTTCTGTAAGTCGCAAAACTTTTACATGGGGAATTCCAGTTCCTAGTAACGATAAACATATTATTTATGTATGGCTTGATGCATTAACAAATTATTTAAGTGCTTTAAATTATCCAGATACAAATGATGAACTTTTTAAAAAATTTTGGCCAGCATCTATCCATTTGATTGGTAAAGATATTTTAAGATTTCATGCAGTTTATTGGCCCGCTTTTCTTTTAGCTGCTAAAATTGAATTACCAAAAAAAGTTTATGGTCATGGTTGGATATTATCTGGTGAAGAAAAAATGTCAAAATCTAAGGGAAACATTTTAGATCCATTAAAAATTATTGAAGAATACGGTTTAGACCCTTTGAGATATTATTTGGTTAAGGAAGTTTCATTTGGAAACGATGGTAATATTTCTCAAGAAAGACTTGAAGATTGTATAAATAGCGATTTAGCAAATAATTATGGTAATTTATGTCAAAGAGTTACTGCTTTTGCGATGAAAAATTGTGATGGAAAAGTTCCTGCAAAAATTGATTTTCAACCAGATGATTTGAAGATATTAAATAAATTTCAAGAAAATTTAGATACTATAAGGTCTAAAATAAATGAACAAAATTTAAATTTTTATATAGATTTCATTGTTAATTCTCTGTTTGACGCAAACAAATACTTTAATGATCAAGAGCCATGGAAAAAAAAGGATAATTTAATTAGGTTAAATACTATAGTTTATACAACGTTAGAAATAGTCAGGAAAATTAGCTTTCTACTTTATCCAATTATTCCCGAAACATCATTGAAAGCATTAAAAATTTTTAATTTATCAGAAAAAGATATCAAATTAGAAACTATTTCTAATAATGAATTTATTATTAAAGGTAATATGATAAATAAGATAGATATATTAATTAAGAAAATAGAAAAAGAAAATGATTGACTCGCATTGCCATCTAGATCATGAACCGCTACTTAGTGATCTTTCAAATGTGCTTAAAAGATCCAAAAATATTGGTATTAAAAAGTTATTAACTATATCTACATCTTTTGAGAGTTTTTCTAGAATTAAAGATATAGTCAATAAAGATGAAATCATATATGGAACAGTAGGCATTCATCCACATGAAAGTGACACTAATACAATAACTAAAAATGAAATAGTTAAAAGTCTTAAAGAAAACCCCAAAATAATTGGAATAGGAGAAACAGGATTAGATTATTATTATAATAACAGTGATAAAGAGAAACAAATTACTAGTTTTAAAACACATATTGAAGCAGCAATAGACTGTGACGTTCCTATTATCATACATTCAAGAAATGCAGAAGATGATACCTTTGATATACTCAATGAGTATAAAGGACATAACCCAAGAATTTTGATGCATTGTTTCACTGGATCAGAAAAATTTTCAGAAAAACTTCTTACATTAAATTCTTATTTTTCAGCAAGTGGAATTATAACTTTTAAAAATTCAGTTAATCTTCAAAAAACCTTTAGATCTCTACCATTAGATAAACTTTTAATAGAAACTGATAGTCCATATTTGGCACCTGTACCTAATCGAGGAAAAAAAAATGAACCATCCTTTATTGATTTTACAGCAGAAAAATTAGCACAAATTAAAGACGTATCCAAATCGGATCTTATAGAATTCACTTCAAACAACTTTAATAAATTATTCTTTAATTAAAATATTATGAAATTTATCATTCTAGGGTGTGGGAGTTCAATGGGTGTACCAAGACCAGATGGTTTCTTTGGAAATTGTGATCCAAAAAACAAAAAAAATTATCGTTCAAGGTGTTCTGGTTTTATAAAGACCTCTTACGAAAATATTCTTATCGATACATCACCAGATTTAAGACATCAATTACTAAGACACAAAATTAAAAAGATAGATAAAGTTTTATATTCACACATGCATGGAGATCAAACACATGGTATAAATGATTTAAGGGCATTTTATATGAATTCGAAAAAACAAGTTAATGTATATGCTGATAAAGACACTTCTAATTATTTAAAAAAAACTTTTTCATATATTTTTAAAAGTTACTCAAGAGAATATCCAGCAACTTTAAAACTACATATACTAAAAAAAATTTTATCAGTTCAAAATTACAATAAAATTATAAAGATAAGATCAATAAAAGTTGATCATGGTAAAGTTAAATCAAATTGTTTTATAATAGATAAAAAGATTGCATATATAAGTGATGTAAGTAAAATTTATAAAAAAGATTACAAATATTTCAAAAATCTCAAATTTTTGGTAATTGATTGTTTATGGTACAAACCACACCCATCTCATTTCAATTTAGAAGCATCTTTATCAATGATAAAAAAATTTAATCCCAAGAAAGCAATCTTAACGAACTTATCTCCGGTGTTAGATTATAATGTCCTTAAGAGAGTTTTACCAAAGAATGTTATTCCTGCTCATGATGGATTAACGATTAACTTATAAGATTTTTTCAATTATATTTGTTATTTTATTAGACATTGGATTTGTAAATGATGAAAAGGTATTTTCAATTTTTCCTTGTCGATTAATTAGAATTTTATAAAAATTCCATTTTGGAATTGCTGATTTTCCATAATTTTTTTTTGCCCACTCATATATTTCATGAGCATTTTCACCTTTTACATCGGTAATTGATGTTAATGGAAAATCTATATCAAAATTTACTTCACAAAATTCTTTAATTTCGGAATTTGAATTTTTTTCTTGGTTAAAAGAATTAGATGGAATACCTAAAACAATTAAACCCTTGGATTTGTATTTCTCCCAAAGTGTTTGCAACTCAGCATATTGTTTTGTAAAACCACAATAACTGGCAGTATTTACAATCAAAACAACTTTATTTTTATAGTCATTCAAATCAATAATCTCTCCCGAGATACTATCTAACTTAAAGTCAAAAAAAATCTTGTCATAATTTGCAGTTGCTGAATTTTTAAAAAAAAACATGAATATAGTTAATCCTATGATTGTAATTTTTTTCATTATTATAAATTACTTATTTGGGGTGAGTAATATCAAAAAGTAGCCAAATAAAGTTGATAATAATGACCCAGTTAATACTCCGATTTTTACACCATCCATATATTGCATATTGTCAACAAAAGCTAAGTTTCCAACAAAAAGACTCATTGTGAAACCAATACCAGTCAATACACCTACACCATAAAAATTATACCAACTCGTGTTATTTGGCATCTGAGCTATTTTTGTTTTTATAGCAAGATATGAAAAAGCAAATACACCTAACTGTTTACCTAGAAATAACCCTAACACAATACCTAAAGGTACTTTATCTAGTAAAGAACCAAAAGATAAACCCTCTAATGAAACACCGGCATTTGCAAAAGCAAATAAAGGCATAATACCAAACGCAACGTAAGGGCTTATTGCATGTTCAATTTTGATTAATAGAGAGAAATCTTTTTCTTTTTTCCTATGCGGAATTGTCATTGCTAACAAAACACCAGCTATTGTAGCATGAATGCCTGAATTATGAGTAAAATCCCAAAGAAAAAGTCCAACAATTAAGTATGGTAAGAATTTTTTAATATTAAATTTGTTTATAACCAATAAGGCTATAAATGCTAATAGCATTAAGCTTAAATATTTAATACTTAAATCTCCCGAATAAAATACAGCAATAATTACGATAGCTCCCAAATCATCAATAATAGCCAATGCAGTTAAAAAAACTTTTAAAGATAATGGTACGCGTTTTCCTAACAACGATAATACTCCAAGTGAAAAAGCTATATCTGTTGCCGAAGGTATTGCCCATCCATTTAGTGTTTCACTGTCACCAAAATTTATAAAAACATAAAATAAGGCTGGAACCAACATTCCACCTACAGCAGCAATTATTGGAAGTAATGCTTGCTTAATATTTGACAATTCTCCTTGTAAAAATTCTCTTTTAATCTCAAGTGTTACGAAGAAGAAGAAAATTGCCATTAAAGCATCGTTAATCCAATGGATAACAGATAATTTAAGTCCAAAATCATTAATACCTATAAATAAATATTCACTTAAAGTAGAAAAATAAATCTCAGAATATCCCGAATTACTAACTATCAACGCAATTATAGCTGCAAACAATAATACCAATCCACTTGCAGCTTCAAGTTTAAAAAACCATATAAAGGGTTTGGACAAATAATTAATCATCTACTTAAGGTCCTTTGCAAATAATACTAAATCTTTTATAGTTTCAAACATGTTGTAGAGTAATAACTCTAAACTTGGAAAAAATATACTTAGTGGACTCTTAAACGTATCTAAAATTATTATAACACCAATAAAGCTTACTAAAAATACTATTATGTAACTCAAAAATTTTGAAATTGTAAAACTTGATTTTGCTCTATATTTTATCAATTCAGAACCTTTGGTTTTTTGAATATTTGCTATTTTATTATATGTTTTATCGTTTTTGGGCGATGAGATTTGATTTTGTATTTGTTTTTCAAAATTTTCATTTATAACAACATCTTCTCTTGATTCTAAAGTTGTTTGATCTGATTTCTTAAAAAACCACGTTTCATCACAAGTGCCGCACTTAACAAGTCTACCTTTGTCTGGAATTAGATTTGTATCTACATTAAATTTTTTTTTACCACATGGGCATGTAATAATCATAAGCCTTATATAACAGATTCTAATTAAAAATCCCTAGTTTTACTCATCTTTATACATTGAAAAAATACATAAGTACTGTATTAGTACTTGTTCCGGAGTGTAGCGCAGCCTGGTAGCGCATCTGGTTTGGGACCAGAGGGTCGCAGGTTCAAATCCTGCCACTCCGACCATTGATATGAAAAAAGCAAAAATTTACAAACCAAATAAAACTGCTATGCAATCTGGATTTGGTAAAACAGACAAATGGATATTAGAGTTTGAAACTAAAAATCCGACAAAAAATCCTTTAATGGGTTGGGAGAGCTCGTCAGATACTTATTCGGAATTAAAAATGGAATTTTCTACTAAAGATTTGGCTATAAATTACGCTAAAAAGAAAAAAATTGATTTTGAGTTAATAGAACCCAAAAAAAGAAAAGTTGTTAAAAAGTCTTATGCAGATAACTTTTTAAATTAGATTATGTTTAAATTTTTTACTGATAAAAAATGGCACCTATGGAGTATTGGAGGAACGATACTTATACTTGCAGCAACCTGGTATCAAGTTCAGTTAGACGTAAGGATTAATGAATGGTTTGGAGAGTTTTATGATACTCTTCAAAAAGCACTTGCCGAACCTGGTGCAGTGACAGAAAAAGAATTTATTGCTTATCTTTTTACTTTTGCAAAAATTGCCGCCATTTATATATTAGTAGTTATATTTAGTGATTATTTTACTAGTCATTGGACTTTCAGATGGAGAACAGCAATGGCTGATTTTTATCATGATAAATGGAATTTTGCATCATCGATAGAAGGTGCTTCACAAAGAGTGCAAGAAGATACACTTAAATTTGCAAGAATTATGGAAGGTCTAGGTGCTGAACTTTTAAGAAGTGTGATGACATTAATTGCATTTACTCCAATTTTATGGGGTCTTTCCAAAAGTATCACCGTTTTACCTTGGATAGGGGAGGTAGACCATGCATTAGTATGGGTTGCTATTGTTTCCGCATTAGGAGGAACATTTATTTTAGCTTCTGTGGGAATAAAGTTACCTGGTATTGAATATGATATACAAAAAGAGGAAGCTGCTTATAGAAAAGAATTAGTACTGGGTGAGGACTTTAAAGAAAGTGCTCAACCAGTAAAAATCGATAGTTTGTATGGAGGTGTTAGAAAAATACATTATAAAATGTATTTTCATTATTTATATTTTAACGCCGTAAAATGGAGCTATTTGCAAGGTATGGTGATTGTTCCTTATCTAGCTTTAGCACCAACAATTGTAACTGGAGCTATTACTCTGGGTTTTGTACAACAAATTATTAGAGCCTTTGGAAGAGTTGAAACTTCACTTCAGTATTTAGTTAGAAGTTGGCCAATAATTGTTGAATTAATTTCAGTTTGGAAAAGACTAAGCGAGTTTGAAAATAAGTTAAAAGCAAATACAGAACAAATATCTGAAGAAAAAATTTAGTGTCGTTAAATAAATATTTGATAGATAAGATTATTAATGTGACTTCCAAAGCCGCAATATCTTGTCATAAATTTATTGGAAAAAACCATAAAAGAAATGCTGATAAAGCTGCTACAGATACAATGAGAGATGAAATTAACAAATTAGAGATAAATGGTAAGGTTGTAATTGGTGAAGGTGAGCTTGATGAGGCTCCTATGCTCTATATCGGAGAGAAATTAGGTTTAGGTGGAAATTTAAATCTTGACATTGCGGTAGACCCACTTGAAGGGACAAATTTTGTCGCAAAAAATTTACCTGGTGGACTATCGGTTATATCAGTGGCTGAGGAAGGTAATCTATTCAATGCACCGGAGACTTATATGGATAAACTTACAGTTTCGAAAAAAGTACCATACGATGCAACAGATTTAGATTTCTCAATTGAAAAGAATATAAAGAATATAGCTGACTCTTTAAACAAGGATATTAAAAACATTACAGCTTGTTTATTAGATCGACCTAGACATGGCAAAATTATCGATAAACTTAAAGAAATGAATGTAAAAATGAAACTAATATCTGATGGTGATGTATCGGGAGCATTAATGGTTACAGATCCAAAATATAATGTAGATATATTCTTGGGCATAGGAGGCGGTCCTGAGGGAGTTCTAGCAGCATCTGCTATTGATGCATATGGGTGCAAATTTCAAGGAAGATTTATTTTTGATAATGATAGAGATATCTATAGAGCTAAAAAAATGGGTATTGAAAATTTGGAAAAAAAATATGATTTAAAAGAAATTATAAAAGGTGACTCAATTTTTTGTGCAACTGGGGTTACCAACGGTGATCTGGTCAAAGGTGTAAATATCGATGATAACAAATATATTACAGAAACTTTAGTTACACACAAAGGCTCTAATATGTGTAAAATTGTTCTCAGAGAAGACACTATAAAAACTTGATAATTTTTATTTTTTACAATAAAAGAGCCAAACTTGGTCCCTTCGTCTATCGGTTAGGACACGTGGTTTTCATCCTCGAAAGAGGGGTTCGATTCCCCTAGGGACCGCCATTAATTATGACCTATTTTGTTTACATGTTAAAAAACATAGATAGGAAAACTACCAAAACATATGTCGGTTTTACAAATGATGTAGATGAAAGATTAAATAAACATAATACTAATAAAGGTGCGAAATCAACGAAGGGTTATAAGTGGGTAGTTATTTACAAGAAAAGATTTATAAATAAAAAGGATGCTTTATCTTATGAATATAGTCTTAAAAAGGACAAAAAAAAAAGAATAACTCTATTAAATGACTTCAATAAATCAAAAAATTAAAATAGCTACGATTTTACCCTATAAAGAAAATTACACATATTCAAGTGCACAAGCAGCAGCTATATGGGTTTGTGATTTTTTTAAATATTCTAAATATAATAAAGATAATTATATATTTGGTAATACTAAGGGTAAAGATTATCTTACAAGAAACTATATTAATATACCTATACAATACAAAAAATCAAAACTTGTAAGTACAACAAAAGAATACTGTAAAAATTTTATAAAAAAAATTAAAAATGAAAATTTTGAAATTGTGGAAATTCATAACAGGCCACAAATTTTTAATATCTTAAAAAAAGATATAAATACCAAGTTTATTCTTTATTTTCACAATGATCCGTTGAGTATGAAGGGTTCAAAGACAAATTCTGAACGTTTATTCTTATTAAATAATGTCGATAAGATAATTTTTGTAAGTCAGTGGACACAGAAAAGATTTTTTGATGGATTAGATAAAAAATTAATAGATAAGACTGAAGTTGTTTACCCAAGTATTCATAAAAGTAAAAAAATTTATAAAAAAGATAAAAATATTGTTTTTGTAGGTAAGCTAAATAAATCTAAAGGTTACGATATATACAAAGAAGCTATCTTAAAAATACTTGATGAATATAAAAATTGGAAAGCATTTTCTATTGGTGATGAAGATAGAGATCGACCATATATAAATCATCCAAGACATTATGAGCTTGGTTTTCTTGAACATAGAAAAGTTTTAAATTTTTTGGATAAATCTGAAATTGCTGTTGTGCCCTCAAGGTGGGAAGAACCTTTTGGAAGAACAGCATTAGAATCGTCTTCTCGAGCATGTGCAACTATAATTTCAAACAAAGGTGGTTTACCCGAAACAACTAATTATTCGTTAATTCTGAAAAATCTAAATTCAGATACTTTATATAAATCAATCCAAAAATTAATTATTGATAAAAATTTCAGAAAAAGTATGCAATTGAAAGGTTTCCATGGTGTTAAACACACCATTAAAGCAAATACAAAAATTATAGACGAAATCAGATCAAAATTAATTCATAATTTTAATCTACATTTCATAAAAAAGAAACTTAGAATAATAAATCTATATAATACTGGTCAAAAACTTAATCATAGACTTTATAATATTTCTATAGGTAAAAAGTTTACTAATGGACTAATAAGGAATGGTCACGATGTACTTGAAATAAGTGATAGAGATTTTATTCGACAAAATAGATTTCTTTCTTTAAATTCAAATTTGAAGTTCCAGTATTATTTAACAGAAACTTTTAAAAACTATAATCCTGATTTGTTTATATTTGGTCATACAAAGAATATAGATGTGGATTCAATTCAAGCAATCAGAGAGCAAAATAAAAATTTGGTAATTTCTCAATGGAACGAAGATCCTATTATGCCATCTCTAGATTACTCAAAAAAAAATTTAAAAAATATTTCTATATACAGTGATATAGTTGATCATAATTTCATCACTACCGATCCTGATATTTTAAAAAAGCAAAATTATAAAATTAAGAATGTTAATTTTTTCTTTATTCCTGTTGATAAAAACATAGAGTGTTTTGATGTATTTAACCTAAACCCATCAATGGATTTATTTTATGCAATGAGTCACGGTGTTAATAGAGCCTCTCTAAAAACAGACAAAATTGATAACAGGATAGTTTTTTTGAATAAATTAACTGAAAAATTAAAAGATATAAATTGTGACTTTTATGGATTTAAAAATAAAGAGCCAATTTGGGGTAATAATTTCTATCAAGCTTTGGTGAATTCAAAAATGGGCTTAAATCTTAGTAGGGGACTTCCAACAAAATATTACTCAAGTAACAGAATTGCGTCTTTAATTGGAAATGGGCTTTTGAC
>CACBYE010000005.1 GCA_902543375.1 uncultured Pelagibacteraceae bacterium | reverse complement strand
AATATCCAAAACCAAATAACCAACCATAAAGAAAAAATATTTTTCTGTTTTTAGTTGTTAATGAAATTCTTATTAAAAGAATGTAAAGTAAACTAAAAGTTACAAAATTAATTAGGACGTAATTAAAAGGAGGTAAACTTAAAGATGAAAATAAACCTAATAAAATTAAAAGAATTGACTCAATATAAATTTTTTTTTTCAATTTAATTTAACTTTGATTTTACACGTTTATATAAAATATCTTCCTCTCTTAACATTTTATAATAATCTTTATCTTTCCTATGATCAAAACCTAAAAGATGTAAGAAACCGTGAATAAATAATTTTATAACTTTTTCTTTAAATAATTTTAAATTATTAGAATTAGGTTTATCTAAATATTCATAGCTAATAACAACATCTCCTAAATAAGTATTTTTTGAGATTTTAATTTTTTTACTTAATGGAAAAGATAAAATATCAGTAGATTTATTTTTATTTCTAAAATTTTTATTTAATTTTTTAATATTTTTATTATTAGAAAGAAGTAAAGAAAAAGACACTTTTTTATTGGAAAATTGATATTTTTTTGGCAAAGCTTTGCATATTTTTTTAAAAAAGAGATTTTTATTTTTCAGTCTTTTTGACCAAGCCTTCTCCTCTGAGAAGACATTAACATTAATCATTATTTGAGTATGCTTTTACAATTTTTGAAACAAGTGGGTGCCTGACAACATCAAAATGATCAAAATCAACTATTGATATTTCTTTTAAATGTCCAAGTAATTCTTTTGCCCTAATTAATCCTGACATATTTTTATTTGGTAAATCAATTTGAGTTGGGTCTCCATTTACCACAATTTTTGAGTTTTCACCGATACGTGTAAGGAACATTTTGATTTGAGTGTCTGTTGCATTTTGTGCTTCATCTAAAATTGCAAAAGAATTTTTAAGTGTTCGACCTCTCATAAATGCTAAAGGTGCAATTTCTATGTCTCCAATTTCGATCATTCTTTGTATTTTTTCAAAATCAAAGAGATCATAAAGCGAGTCATATAGAGGCCTCAGGTAGGGATCCACTTTTTCTTTCATGTCCCCTGGTAAAAATCCTAAACGTTCTCCAGCCTCAACTGCTGGTCTAGACAAAATTATTCTTTCAATTTTTTTTTCTAAGAGCATAGTTAAACCCACAGCAACTGCTAGAAAAGTTTTACCCGTTCCAGCAGGTCCAGCTGAAATTATTATATCTTTTTGCCTTAAAGCTCTTACATAACCTTTTTGTTTCTCAGATCTTGGTATTATGGATTTTTTAGGAGTTCTAATTATGTCCGTAATATTATTATTCTTAACTTTTTCACTGATCATAAATTTATCTACTGACGAAAGTATATCTTTATTTTCAATACTACCATTGTTAATAAATTGATCGGCCAAAAATTGAATGGCGTTTTTAATTTTTTCATTGGTTTCAGGATTTGATTTAATTAGAATAGAATTCCCTCTAGAATATAAACTACATTTTGCAATTTTTTCCAATTTCTGTAAATTTTTGTTAAATTCGCCGACAACACCCATTAATAGATCATTATCATGGAATATAACGCTTAAAGTATTGTTGTCTGAGTAAACAAAGTTTAATGATCGGTCGATTTTTTTTTTTGTTATACTGCTCAAATTTTACGCAACCTTCCGATTACTATTTTTCACTATCTCACCAAATAGAGTGTTTCTATTGCTTTTGGTAACTCTTACTTGCACAACTTTTCCTATATCACTTTTTTTACCATTAAAAATTACTGATGTCATATGCTCAGATTTACCAAACGTTTTGTTTTTATCATCAGTTAAATTTTCTACTAAGACATTAATAACATTATTTTCTAAAGATTTATTCATTTTAATTTGATTTTCAAATAATAAAGTTTGGATTTTCTCTAATCTTTTCATTGAAATTTTTTTTTCAATTAAGTCTAAATTTTCAGCAACTGTTCCGGGTCTTGGACTGAAAACAAAAGAATATGAATTAATAAACTTAATTCTCTCAACTAAATTACAGGTATATTCAAAATCTTGCTCATCTTCACCTGGGTATGCTATTAAAAAATCACTAGAAAATTCTATTTTTGGGTTTATCTGTTTTAATTTGTCATATATTTTTAAATATTCTTCAATGGTATGTTTTCTATTCATCAGGTTTAAAATTTTATTTGATCCACTTTGTACTGGTAAGTGAACGAGAGGCATCAACTTTTTTGAACTTTTATAAATTTCAATTAGATCTGCCGTCATATCTTTAGGGTGAGATGTAGTGTATCTTATTCTTTTAATTTCAGTTAATTTTTCAATACTTAAAATTAAATCAGATAATTTATATCCTTCATTATTATATGCATTAACATTTTGGCCTAATAATATAATCTCTTTTGAACCATTATCAGCTAAATATTTTGCTTCATCTAAAATTTGATTAAAAGTTCGGGAATACTCTGGTCCTCGTGTATACGGAACTACACAAAAATGACAAAACTTATCACATCCCTCTTGAATTGTTAAAAATGATGAAACAATATTAAAGTTGTTTTTTATTTTGCTAAAATAATTAAATTTAGATTCTGCATCAAATTCGGTTTCCTCTACTTTTTTCTTTTGTTTAATATAGTTTAGTATTGTTTTATTAATTTTATGATATGATTGTGGGCCAATAACAAGATCAATGTACGGTTCTCTCTTCAGCATTTCTTGATTTTCAGCCTGTGCAACACAACCTACAATTATAACTAAAGGTTTCTTTTTAAATCTAAGTTTTTTTTTTACTCTTCCTATTTCATGGTAGACTTTTTCTTTTGCTTTATTTCTAATATGACAAGTGTTTAGTAGATAACAATCTGCATTCTCATAAATATCCGTTTTTTCATAACCAATTTTTTTTACTGAATCAAATATTCTGTTTGAGTCATACTCATTCATTTGACATCCAAAAGTTTTAATAAATATTTTTTGATTCATATTTTTAGGATTTTTTCTTAATCCCATAAAGCTCTAACTTGTGGTCAACAAGTGTATAGCCATACTTATCTGCTATTTTTTCTTGCAACTTTTTTATGTCATCATCAACAAATTCTATAATCTCCCCAGTTTTAATATCTATTAAATGACTATGGTCATCATTTAATTCGTATCTAGCTTTTCCTGTTTTAAAATCATGTTTTGTTAATATGCCGGCTTCCTCAAAGAGTTTTACAGTTCGGTAAACAGTAGCGATACTAATTTTAGGATCTATTTTTGAAACTCTATTATACAATTCGTCAACATCTGGATGGTCGGACTCTCCGTACGCTTCTTTAGATTCTAAAATTACACGCGCAATAGTCCTTCTTTGATCAGTTAATTTAAGACCTTTTTTTTGAAATTTTTGCTCTATTTTATCTGCCATTTTTTGAATTTAACCTTAATAAATAGGATTAATCAAATTTTTTTCAATTTTAAATTTCTCGCACAAATTAGGTATATTTTCATAATTTAAATCTTTTTCACCCTTAAAATCTCTAAAACTAAAACAATAATAATCTATTTTTTTGATCATGTGTATTGCTTTAATCATTGATAAAGAGTTTCTAATGCCTGCAAAACTGCCAGGGCCTCTGTTTATGTACATTAAATTGATATCATTTATTTTATAATTATTATTGTTTAGAAAATCAATCACAAGGATAATCAATTTGTCATAATTCATTTTGCTATTTTCATGAGTAATACTATAAATATTAGTATCACTAATGATCATAAAAAAAATATCATCTTTTGCTGCATCAATAACTAATTTGGTCATTATCTTAATTATATTTGTATTTAGCTCAAATGCACAAGGAAATAATATTAAAAAATTTTCAAGTGATGAAGGAGTATTATCGATTATGTATCATCGATTTAATGAATCTAAATATCCATCTACGAACATCTCTATGGATATTTTTATACGCCATGTTGTACTAATTAAAGAATCAAATTTAAACTTTTACCACCCAAAAAAATTTGTAGAGGAATTTAACAGCGCTAAAGAAAGTAAAAAAATTTTGCTTACAGTGGATGATGGATTTAAATCATTTTATGATAATGCTTGGCCTTATCTAAAGAAGAATCAAATACCCTTTATCTTATTTATATCGACCAAACCTGTCGGAAATAATGGCTACATGACATGGGAACAAATAAAAGAAATCGATAAATATGAATTCACAATGATTGGTCATCATTCACATTCTCATGACTATTTAATAGATGAATCACAAGATCAATTTTTAGATGATATGAAAAATGCAGACCAAATTTTTAAAAATGAATTAGGATATATTCCAACAATATTTTCTTACCCGTTTGGAGAATATTCTAAATTTATGAAAGATTATGTTTCCCAAAAATTTAAAATAGCGTTTGGGCAACACTCTGGGATTATTGACGTTAACAAAGACAAGTTTGAGCTTCCAAGATTCCCTATAAATGAAAAATATGGTGAATTAAGTAGATTTAAATCAATAATAAAATATTTTCCCTTGGAATATAAAAGTTTAAAACCTGAAGAAAAAAAATTATCTAGTACTAATAATCCTCCAAATTTTAAAGTTAAATTTTTTGATAATCAAAAAAATTTAAACAATATAAATTGCTATTCTAATGAGGGTGATAAGTGGGAAAAATCTAACATTTCAATTATTAATAATGAACTTACGATTGAATTTAGAGAACCTTTTTTACCAAGGAGAGGAAGAGTTAACTGCTCTTTAAATGATAATGGTAAATGGAGATGGTTTGGAACTCAATTTATTATAAGATAGAGTTTTAGATTAAACTTTCTAACGCTATGCTTGATGGTAATAATTTTGCGTCATCAAAATCTTTTAGATTATTTTGTTTAATAATTTTTTGTAAAACTTTTACATATTCATCCCCGGTTTCTGCATATTTATCTAAGTAAGTAGACAAAATCAGACTATCTAAAGGTTTGCCCAGATCTCTCAATTCTGCTCTGGCTGACCTAAAATCCTCATAACTAGAGTGTGTATTTATATTTCGCTGATATGCTCTGACAGACGCTTGCAAAACGTTAAATCTCATAACCTTATGACCCTGACTTTTTTCTGCATCTTTTGGTTTTAGTCCCTCGCCTGACCATGTCCATTGTCCAAACAAAGCATTTCCTTGTTGAGCAAATCTTGAGGTTCCCCAACCAGTCTCCTTTGCCGCTTGAGCAATTGCCAATGAAACTGGCACCACATCCATTCTTTTTTTCAAAATTGAGAGATCTCTCGAAGGAATACCGTATTGTCTATATTTTTTTTCTAACCAACTTTTTTCATTGCTAGAGTTGTTACTTTTGTTGATGATACTGAATAATCTTCTTCTGTCCAAATTTATATTTTTATTTTCCTCTAAAATTAAAGGTAATATTATTTGAATAAAAAATTCTTTTCTTTTTTTTACATTCTCTATCATTTTTATTTCTGCTGGTAGCAGAGTTAATGCAATTGGTTTTACTAATTTTTTCTTTCTAACATCATCTAATTTATAATCAGTATCATCAAATAACTGTTTTATTGTTGATGCATCAAGCCTGACAGTGTCCGTTTCTTGATCATTTAAACTGTAAATATCAATTAATAAATCTTCTTCATTTAGCTTTTGATTGCTTAAAGAATTAGAAGATCTTTTATTTAGGGTGTATGCTAATATTGCTTTTGAATTATTCTGAATGCCTGCAGAGCTTTCAATTTTGCTATTGGTAAAATTAATAACGATTGGTAGAGAATAAAAGAATAATATTAATAAAATGCTACTTAAAAATATCCTTGGAAGTGAATTTAGATCATTTTCTTTTAAAACTTTAAACACTTTAACTCTGTTTTTTTTTAAAATTTTTCTCATTTTTTAAATAGCGACAACCTCTTTGACTTCAGGCAAATAATGACACAACAGATTCTCAACACCTCGTTTAAGTGTCATTGTTGAACTTGGGCAACCAGAGCAGCTTCCTTGCAATTGCACTTTAACAACTCCATCTTTAAACTCTTTAAATTTAATGTCTCCGCCATCTTTTGCAACTGCTGGACGAATTTTTTCATCTAATAGTTTAACAATTTTTTTTTCCAATTCATCAAGGCTTTCGCCTTGCTCGTTTAGATTTTTGTCAATTACGAAATCTTTACCCGAAGAATAAAATTCATTTATAAACGAAATTATAATATGCTTTATTTCTTCCCATGGAATTTCATCGTATTTATTTACTGATATAAAGTCTTTACCTAAAAAGATACCCTCTACACCATTTACAGATAGAATGTCTTTTACTAATTGATTTTTAATTTCATCTTTTTTTGTAATCTCAAATGACCCTGCATTAGACACCACTTTACCAGGTATAAATTTTAATGAATTGGGGTTTGGTGTTATTTCGGTTTGCACAAACATAAATTATATATAAGCATAATTGATAAAAATGGTACCAATAAATAAAAATATTTTTTAGAAACCCATAATTTTATGAATTTCTTTAACTTTTTTTGATGCAATTTCATTAGCTTTTTCATGTCCATCTTTAACTATTTTTTCCAAAAAAACTTTATCCTCTAACAATTCTTTTATTTTCAAGGAAATTGGACTGATTTCATCAACAACTACATCTGATAAATCATCTTTAAATTCTGAAAAATTTTTTCCAGCAAATTTATCAATTGATTTTTGAAATGTACTATTTGTCAAACTTGAATAAATACCAATTAAATTTTTAGCCTCAGGTCTTTTTTCTAATTCCTCAATTTTAGAGGGTAAGGGTAAAGTATCAGTTTTTGCTTTTTTGATTTTATTTATTATTTGATCCTTATCATCTGTTAAATTAATTCTACTAAAGTCTGACATCTCTGATTTGCTCATTTTTTTTAGACCATCTTTTAAACTCATAATTCTTGAAAATTCTTTTTTAATCAAAGGTTCAGGAACTTTAAAAAAATCTTTGACTTTAAAATCATTATTAAATTTTTGTGCAATATCCCTACAAAGTTCTAAGTGTTGTTTTTGATCCTCACCGACAGGCACGTGTGTTGAATCATACAATAAAATATCTGCTGCCATTAGGACAGGATATGAATAAAGGCCAATACTTGCTTTTTCTTTATCTTTTCCAGCTTTTTCCTTAAATTGGGTCATCCTATTTAACCAGCCCATTCTAGCAACACAGCTTAAAATCCAAGCTATCTCTGCATGAGCACTTACTTGAGACTGATTAAAAATTATGCTTTTTTGAGGATCTATCCCACTAGCTACAAACGTAGCTATTGTTTCATGAATATTTGATTTTAATTCTTTTGGATTTTGATTGACAGTTATTGCATGAAGATCAACCACACAAAAAATACATTCATTTTGATTGTCATTATTGAGATCAACAAAATTTTTTATAGCTCCTAAGTAATTTCCTAGATGAAGATTTCCAGTAGGTTGCACACCTGAGAAAATTTTTTTTTTCATATTCTAGTACTTTATTTTAATATCATCGTAATTAAAAGCTTTGATAAAATATGACAGTATTAAATAAAAAAATATCGTTAAAGAAACGCAGAAAATTAGATAAGCTGACTTTAAAGAAAAGGTATAACTTAATTGATTTTCAAAAAATAATATCAGGTAATTAAAGAAAAAAGCCATCATAATTGATACGAAAACTATCCTTATAAATTGTTTTAAAAAGATTTTATTAAAAGAAAATAGATCCTTATTTTTTAAAAAAATAAATAATATTAGGGAATTAAACCATGATGAAATTGTCGTCGCTATAGGAATAATTATAAAACCAATTTCTTTAAAGAAATAAACACTTATTAAAATATTTAACAAAACTGAAACCAATGAAATATAAAATGGAGTTTTTGTGTCATGATTTGCAAAAAAAAATGTTGAAAAAACTTTTATTAAAGCAAATGCTGGGAGTCCTAAACCAAAATAATAAAGAGCTTTCGAGGAATTTAACACTGAAGCTTCTGTAAAATAACCATATCCAAATAAAGCTGAAATAATTTGCTCAGATCCTATAACTAATGCTAAAGAGGCAGGTATACTTAAAAACATACTCAGCTCTACTGCTTTATTTTGAATTGATAATATTTTTTTCTTTTTTTTTTGATGAACATGCTTTGAGAGCTGAGGTAAAACAACAACACCAATGGCTATTCCAGCTATTGCCAAATTAATTTGGTATATTCTATCTGCATAATACAAGTATGATACAGCGCTGGCCTGAAATGAAGCGATAATTGTTCCAACCAATATATTTATTTGTGTTACCCCAGAAGAAAAAATACTAGGTAATAGTTTTTTAAAGAAAATTTTTACTTCATTGGTAATTTTAAATTTTAAATTAAAATTTATTACATAATATTTTTTTACAAATTTATATAAAAAAATTAATTGTAATAATCCTGCAAAAGATATACCGTATGAAAGATAGTAAATTAATTCATCATCTAAATATCTTCCAAAAAATAAAATAGATATTAAAACTATATTTAATATAATTGGAGCAGCTGAAGCAGCAGCAAATTTATTATGTGAATTTAAAATTGCGCCGAAAAAAGAGGATAGGCTTACAAACATTAAAAAGGGGAATGTAATTCTTGTTAGAGTCGTTGCTAATTCAAATTTTTTTGTATCCTCGACAAAGCCTGGCGCTATTAATCCTACAAAAATTGGCATGAAAACTTCAATTATGAGAACTAAAAAAAATAAAGCCAAAAATAATAAATTAAAGACATCATTAGCGAATTTATTTGATCCAGATTTTTTTTTAACCAATTCTGAGGTATAGCTTGGTACAAAAGCTGAATTAAAAGTTCCTTCAGCAAAAAGTCTTCTGAAAGTGTTTGGTATTCTAAATGCTACAAAAAAAGCATCGGCCAAAAAACTTGTTCCAAGAAAAATCGCTATTAAAACATCTCTCAAATAACCAAGTAATCTGCTAATAATAGTATAGAAACCAAAAGTCCCTGTTGACTTAACTAAATTCATAAATCATATTAGTCTTAAATTTACCTCATTTGTACACCTAATTAAGCTAAATGAAAAAAACAAAAATTAATCATTATACAGATAAAGAAGCTTTAGATTACCACCGTCATAATAAACCTGGAAAGATTGAAATCTCTTCCTCAAAAAATATGACCACAAAAAGAGATCTTGCATTAGCTTATTCGCCAGGCGTAGCAGCACCGGTTAAAGCCATAAGTGAAAATCCGGAAACAGCATTTGACTATACAAGTAAAGGAAACCTTGTAGCAGTAATAAGTAATGGTTCTGCAATTTTAGGTATGGGTAACTTGGGAGCTTTAGCCTCAAAACCTGTAATGGAAGGAAAAGCAGTATTATTTAAAAGGTTTGCTGATATCGACTCTATTGATCTTGAAATTGACTCAGCAGATCCTGATGAAATAATTAAAAGTATTAAAAATTTTGCCCCAAGTTTTGGAGGTATTAATTTAGAAGATATTGCAGCTCCCGATTGTTTTATCATAGAGGATAAACTTAAAGAAATTTTGGATATTCCCGTCTTTCATGATGATCAACATGGTACAGCAATTATAACTACAGCTGCTTTGATTAACGCACTTGATATTACCAAAAAAAAAATTAAGGAAGTAAAAATAGTTGTAAATGGTGCGGGAGCATCAGCAATGGCATGTGCAAATTTGTTTAAAAAAAAAGGTGTTCCTCAAAAAAACATTACAATGGTAGATAGAAAGGGAGTTATCTATAAGGGGCGAGACAAACTTAATAAATGGAAATCAGCTCATGCAATCGACACTAAACAGAGAACTTTGTTAGAAGCTATAAACAATGCAGATGTATTTTTGGGTTTATCAGCAAAAGGCGCTTTGACAAAAGATATGGTTAAAAAAATGTCTAAAAATCCTATTATATTTGCATGCGCAAATCCTGATCCAGAAATTAAACCAGAGGAAGTTGCAGAGGTAAGGGGTGATGCAATTATGGCCACTGGTAGATCAGATTATCCAAATCAGGTAAACAATTTAATTGGTTTCCCTTATATTTTTAGAGGAGCATTAGATGTAAGATCTAAAACTATTAATGAGGAAATGAAAGTTGCTGCAGCAAATGCAATTGCAAATTTAGCTAAAGAGGAAGTTCCTGACGAAGTTGTCGCTGCAATGGGGGGTGAGAGACCACATTATGGGAAAGATTACATTATTCCCTCAACATTTGATCCTAGGCTTATAAGTGTAATTCCAGCAGCAGTAGCTAAGGCAGCAATTGATACTGGTGTTGCTAGAATTAATATAGAAGATTTTGATAATTATAAAGATCAGTTAAGACAAAGATTAGATCCAACAGTTACAATCATGCAGGGTATTAATAGCTACATCAAGAAAAATCCAAAAAAAGTAATTTTTGCAGACGGTGAAGATGAAAATATGCTTAAAGCGGCAATAGCATTTAAAAACTCTAATTTAGGAGAACCTATCTTAGTTGGAGAAGAGAATTTAATTAAAAACCAAATCAAAAAGATAGGTTATAGTGAAAATTTTGATATAGAAATCATCAATTCAAAAGATGAAAAAAAGAGAGAAAAGTATGTAAAATACCTCTTTGGAAAACTTCAAAGAAATAAAGGCATGCTGGAACGTGATTGTGATCGTTTAGTAAGAAATGATAGAGTTGTATGGGCATCTTGCATGGTTGCATGTAAGGATGCTGATGCAATGGTCACCGGAAATACTAGAAGATATTCCTCATCATTAGAAAAAATTACTAAAGTAGTAGATCCAAGAGCTGGGGAAATTATGTTTGGCTTAAATCTTATTGTGAACAGAGGTAAGACTATTTTTATATGTGATACCTCTGTAATTGAATATCCTGATGCAAATCAATTGGCAGAAATGGCAAAATCTGCTGCTAGGGTCGTTAGATTATTTGGATTTGATCCGAAGGTTGCCTTTTTATCACATTCAACTTTTGGAGAGCCTGCCACAGATAGAACCAAAAGGTTAAGTGATGCTGTTGAAATATTAAAGAAAGATAAAGTTGATTTTAAATTTGATGGTGAAATGCAGCCAGATGTTGCTTTAGAGGAATTATATAAAGAACTTTATCCATTCTCAGAAATTGTGGGAAACTCAAATGTTTTGATAATGCCGAGTCAACATAGTGCTGCTATTTCCTACAAAATGATTAAATCAATGAGTAGAGCGAAGGTTATAGGGCCATTGTTAATTGGTTTAGGCCTTCCAATAGAAATCGCTCCTTTGAGAACATCAACTTCAGAAATCATTAATTTAGCTTCGATAGCTGCTTATTCCGCAGATGTAATTGACTATAAAAAGTAATTAATTTTTTTGAATTCTTAAATCCTCTACAAGTAAAATACTTGCTACAACATCCTCTACATCTAGTATTTCTTTAGCTTCCTGTACAACTAATGATTTTTCATCTGATGTTAAAGCTATTCCATAAATATAAATTTTCTTTTTATATGTATCGATTTGATAATTAGTTGCTTTTATCTGTTTATTTATAATTAGAGCAGTTCTTAACTGTGACGTGATCAAAAGATCTTTAGCAGATTGTTGAAAATTAAACTTTTCTTTAATTTTAATATCATTTCTAACTGACCTGACGCCCTCAGTCTCCCATGCAAGCTTTGTAATTTTAAGTTTCTCCTCTGGATTATCAACTTTACCGGTTAAAAAAATTCTTCCATCTAGAACTTTTGATTTAATTGATAAAAAATATTTTTTATCCATAATCAAAATTCTTGCAGACAAATTTTTTTGCATTATTGAGTCATCAATCTGAGTGCCTACGGATCTGGGGTCTAATGCAACTGATACTCCAGTTCCAAAAATTCCTTTTGAAGAAACTCCTACACAGCTTGCTAAAAATAAACTTATGAGTATTAATAATAATATTTTATTCTTCATTTTTAATTTTTAAGCAGTAATTGTAAATTTCTTTTTTTGAAATTTCGTTGTTTTGGGAAATCACGCTTGTTATTTCTTTAATGCTTAATTTATTAATCATCTTTTTAATATTACTCTTATCTGATTCACTTAATAAAAGTGAGCTTTTTTTAATCTTTCTTTTTTCAGATATTACAATAGTCAATTCCCCTTTAAAATTTTCACCAAAATCTTTTAAATCATCAACTTTAAGCCATTGATATTCTTCATAAAATTTTGTCATTTCCCGACAAATTAAGATTTCTCTTTCTGAAAATATTTCTTTTATATATTTAATAGCTTTATTAATTTTTTTTGAAGAAATAAAAAAAATAATAGATGAGTCTAATTTTGATAATGATTTAAGATCGTTCTGAATATCTTTAAGTTTCGACGGAAAAAAACCATAAAAATAATACTTTTCAGAAAAGCCGCTAACTGACATTGCTGTGCTTACTGCGGAAGCACCGGGTAGCGGTATTATATTTATTTTTTCCTTAACACATTCTTTAACTAAAATAGCACCTGGATCTGATATTCCAGGTGTACCTGCATCAGATATTAGAGATACTATTTGATCCTTCTTAAGATAATCAATTATTTTATATAAATTTTTTTTTTCATTAAATTTATGGTTTGATAATAGTTTTGATTTAATCTTAAATTTTTTTAATAGTTTAGATGATACGCGTGTGTCTTCGCATAATATTAGATCTGAAATTTTTAAAATTTCTATTGCTCTTAAGGTGATATCTCCCAAATTTCCAATGGGTGTAGGTATTAAATATAGCCCTTTTTTAATTTCTTTATTGTGAGATGGAGGAATTATAGCCATAATTATACAATACTAAAATTATATTAATCGTTAAATGAATAATTTTTTTAAAACTCTGTTTTTTATCCTCTTAATATTTAAGTCTACTATTTCATTTTCAGATGATACTAAAATAAAAATTGGAGTTCTAGCACCGCTATCTGGAGAAAATAAAGACTTGGGACAACAAATTATTAACTCTATAAGAATGGCTCTTATTGATATTGACGACAATAAAATAGAAATTTTCCCAAAAGACACAAAGTCAGATCCAAATATCACTTTGCGCTCAGCTTTGGAATTAGAAAAAATGGGTATAAATTTAGTTATAGGTCCTATCTTTTATGAAAATTTAATTTTTTTGAAGGAAGTTGAAAATATTACATTTCTATCATTAACAAATAAAACTTTAGATTTATCCAAAAATATAATTAGTACAGGAATTAATTCCACTTCCCAATTAATTACAATAAAGAAATTTCTAAAATTAAATGAGATAAAGAAAACAATTCTTTTAATGCCCGAACAAAATTATGATTTAGAGATTAAGAGAGGAGTCAAAAGCTCAAAACTTAGGTTTTCTAGAGAATACTTCTATAATATTGAACCAACAAAATTAACAAAGCAAATAGAGGAAATTACAAACTATGACAGGAGGAAACAAAATTTATTAGATGAAATACTTAGAGTTGAGAATTCAGATGATGTTGATAAAGAAAAAAAAATAAAAAATTTGAAGAAAAAATATACTTTAGGAAGTTTAAAATTTGACTCTATTATAATTGCAGATTTTGATGAAAGTTTAAAAAGTGTTATAACCTCTCTTCTATACACCGATGTATCTCCTAAAGAAAAATTTATTATTACTTTAAATCAATGGTTTGATGAGAGTTTATTGAAAGAGTCTAATATTCAACCAATTTACTATCCTTCTGTTAATAAAAAAAATTTAGATCTATTCGTTTCAAAATTTAAAAAAAAATTTGACTATAAGCCGAACCACTTAAGTTTGCTGACTTATGACTTGGTTGGTCTAATTTATTATCTTTCATTAAAAAACGAAGCATCAGAGATTTATAAATCATTTAAGACGAAAGATATTTTTAAAGGGAAAATAGGGGTTTTTGAAATAAAGGATAATAAAATTAATCATCAACTAAATTTTTACGAAGTGAATAATGGAAAGCTTAAAGAAATTTTTTAATCTTTTTAAATGCAATTGATCTATGATCAATTCTGTATTTGTTTGATGATTTCATTTCTCCAAAAGTTTTTTTTTTATTTTTTGGAATAAATATTGGATCATAACCAAAACCATTTTTTCCTCGGGCATTTGTTGATATAGAGCCCTCAATTTTCCCTATAACTGATGCAATTACTCTATCAAAATAACAAATAGAAAGCGCACAAACAAATCTTGCTTTAATCTTTTTTTTTTTCCAATGTTTGTCTTTTTTATTAAGTTCTCTATACACTCTTTTAATTGCTTTTTTAAAGTCACCTTTAGCACCTGCCCATCTAGCAGAAAAAATTCCAGGCTTTTTATCAAGACAATCTATTTCTAGTCCCGAATCATCTGATATACATATCAGGCTAGTTTTTTTTGAAAAATATTTTGATTTCAACAATGAATTTGCTTTAAAAGATTTCCCATTTTCAGCTGGACTTTTGAGTTTGAAATCTGTGGTAGAGTAGGTTTTAATAGTTTTAGGCAACAAATCCTTAATTTCTTTGAGTTTTCCTTTATTGTTGGTTCCAATTAATATCTTTATAATTTTTTTTTTTAACATCTAGAAATTTTAGAATTTCCTACCATATAAGATCATATGGAAAAAGAACAAAAAATTCATGAAGAACAAGTTTCTTTAAAAGAAGGTGATCAGGATAAACTAGATAAACAAAGTGAAACTGAAAAAAATAAAAAAGAAGAAGAGATTCCAGATAAGAAAATAGAGCTTACTCCAGAGGATACAATAAAAGAACTTGAGGATAAATTAGCCAGAACTTTTGCAGAAATGGAAAATCAACGCAGAAGATTCGAGAAAGAAAGAAATGATGCCTTTGAGTATGGTGGGTTTTCTTTTGCCAAAGAAGCTTTGAATTTGATTGATAATTTAGAGAGATCAAAAAGTATTTTAGAAAATGACGAAAAGTTAAAGGGCTCAGATGCACTTAAAAAAACTTTAGAACATTTTGATATTATTTATAAAGATTTAATATCCATATTTAAAAAAAATGACATTAAGCAGATTGAAAGTTTAAATAAAAAACTAGATCCAAACTTTCATCAAGCGATGATGGAAATTGAAGATGATACAAAAGAGCCAGGAACTATAATTCAAGAAATTCAAAAAGGTTTTACAATTAAAGATCGATTATTGAGGCCCTCTTTAGTTGGTGTAGCTAAGAAAACCCAAGAAAAAACAACCAAAACCCAGGAAACTAAAGAAAATATAGAGACTAAATAATGCTTGTAACAACTTGTAGAATTAAAAATAACACATATATGACCAGGAGATTTAATTAATATGAGTAAAATTATTGGAATAGACTTAGGGACAACAAACTCTTGTGTGGCTATAATGGAAGGAAGCCAAGCAAAAGTCTTGGAAAATGCTGAGGGTGCTCGAACAACACCATCTGTTGTTGCCTTTACAGATGAAAAAGAAAAATTAATAGGCCAACCGGCTAAAAGACAAGCTGTAACCAATCCCGAGAATACTATTTTTGCAGTCAAAAGACTTATTGGAAGAAACTTTGATGACCCAACTGTCAAAAAGGATATAGAAGCTGCTCCGTTTAAGATTGTTAATTCAGACAAAGGAGATGCGTGGATAGAATCTAAAGGAGAAAAATATTCTCCTTCTCAAATCTCAGCCTTTATTTTACAAAAAATGAAAGAGACAGCAGAAAAATATTTGGGCCAAGCAGTTACAAAAGCTGTAATTACCGTTCCTGCCTACTTTAATGATGCTCAAAGACAAGCAACAAAAGATGCTGGAAAAATCGCAGGTCTTGAAGTTTTAAGAATTATAAACGAACCTACTGCTGCATCATTAGCTTACGGTTTAGATAAAAAACAAAATAAGAAGATTGCAGTTTATGACTTAGGTGGTGGAACGTTTGATGTTTCAATACTTGAGCTAGGTGATGGAGTCTTTGAGGTTAAATCAACTAATGGAGATACTTTCTTAGGTGGTGAAGATTTTGATAATTGTATTGTTGAATATCTCATTACAGAATTTAAAAAAGATAATGGAATAGACCTGAAATCTGATAAACTTGCACTTCAAAGACTAAAAGAGGCTGCTGAGAAAGCAAAAATTGAATTATCTTCAGCAGAACAAACAGATATTAATCTACCCTTTATAACAGCTGATAAAACTGGACCAAAACACATTAATTTAAAACTTACCAGAGCTAAACTTGAAGCTTTAGTTGAAGACCTAATTGCTAAAACAATTCCTCCATGCAAAACAGCTTTAAAAGATGCCGGTATGACTGCGAACGAAATAAATGAGGTCGTCATGGTTGGTGGAATGACAAGAATGCCAAAAGTTTTAGAAGAAGTAAAAAACTTTTTTGGTAAAGAGCCAAATAAGAGTGTAAATCCTGACGAAGTTGTAGCAATGGGTGCAGCAATTCAAGCTGGAGTACTTCAAGGAGATGTGAAAGATGTGTTGTTATTAGACGTAACACCTTTATCACTTGGAATAGAAACGCTTGGTGGTGTTTCAACAAAATTAATCGAAAAAAATACAACAATTCCTACTAAAAAAAGCCAGGTATTTTCAACTGCTGAAGACAATCAACCTGCCGTATCTATTCGTGTCCTTCAAGGCGAAAGAGAAATGGCATCAGATAATAAAATCCTTGGAAATTTTGAATTGGTTGGAATTGCGCCAGCTCCTAGAGGTGTACCACAGATTGAAGTAACATTTGATATTGATGCTAATGGTATTGTTAATGTTTCGGCAAAAGACAAAGGCACTGGAAAAGAACAAAAAATCCAAATACAGGCATCAGGTGGTTTAAGTGATGAAGAGATAGAAAAAATGGTAAAGGATGCAGAAGCCAACAAAGAAGCTGATAAAAAGAAAAGAGAGTCAGTGGATGTAAGAAATCAAGCTGACACTTTAATACATTCTACTGAAAAAAATTTAAAAGAACACGGCTCAAAAGTTTCAGACGCTGAAAAAAAAGCTATTGAAGACGCATCAAGTCAGTTAAAAGATTCTTTAAAAAGTGAGAATATCGATGATATTAAAAAGAAAACTGAAGCATTGGTTCAAGCTTCAATGAAACTAGGAGAAGCAATTTATAAATCACAACAAAGTACAAAACCAGACTCTGATAAAGATGATGGAAAAAGTGATAAGGGAAAAAAAGAGGATAATGTTGTTGATGCCGATTTTGAAGAAGTAAAAGACGAGAATAAAGAGAAAAGCGCTTAACATACATTTATCTTTCCGAGGTATTTAAATGGCGAAAAGAGATTATTATGATGTCCTCGGTGTTAATAAAAGTGCATCACCTGATGAATTAAAATCTGCTTATAGAAAATTAGCTGTAAAATATCATCCAGACAAAAATCCTAATGATAAAGTCGCGGAGGATAAATTTAAAGAGGCTAGTGAAGCCTATGGTGTTCTTTCAGATAAATCTAAAAAAGATAATTATGACAATTTTGGTCATGCTGCTTTTGAAAATGGAGGTGGTGGCCAAGGGGGGTTTGGAGGTTTTGGAGGATTTAGTGGAGCAGATTTTTCTGATATTTTTGAGGATTTTTTTGGTGAATTTGGAGGTGGGAGGAGAAGTTCTAGAAACAGAAATTCTAATAATAGAGGTTCAGATTTAAGATATGATTTATCGATAACTTTAGAGGAAGCTTTTTCAGGTAAAAAACAAAATATTCAATTTTCTTCCTCAGAAAAATGTAATACCTGTAAAGGGAATGGGTCTAAACCAGGATCGAGCCCCGACAGATGTACATATTGTGGAGGCAATGGAAGAGTAAGAACAAATCAAGGTTTTTTCACAGTTCAACAAACTTGCCCTCAATGTGCTGGGAGTGGAGAAGAAATAAATAATCCATGTTCAGACTGTAATGGAAAAGGAAACAATCAAACAACTAAAAAAGTATCAGTAACAATACCTAAGGGAGTAGATGATGGTACAAGAATTAGACTTGCTGGAAAAGGTGAGGCTGGAACTAGAGGTGGCACAAGTGGAGACTTATATTTATTCATCAATATTAAATCTCATGAATTATTTAAAAGATCAGATGTGAATTTATTTTTTGAATTTCCAATTTCTATAGCTGATGCCGCATTGGGTACGACAATAGAAATACCTACAATAGATGGTAAAAAGGCAAAAATAAAGATTCCAGATGGAACCCAGGATGGAAAACAATTTAGATTAAGAGGTAAAGGTATGCCTTTTATGCGTAAGGGAGATTTTGGCGATTTATATGTCCAAATTAAAACTGAAGTGCCAGTTTCTCTTAATAAGGAGCAAAGATCTCTGTTAGAAAAATTTAGAGAAATAGAAAATGAGAAATCAAATCCTAGTATTAGAAAATTTTTTCAAAAAGCTAAAGATTTTTGGAAAAATTAACATATAGTTTAATCAAAAAAATATTTAAGTTGAATTAATTAATACCTAGTTTAAAAATAATTATGATAATTTGGATAGCATCTTATCCTAAAAGTGGAAATACTTGGGTCAGATCTTTTGTAACTGCCTATTATTTTTGTGAAAATGGAATTTTCGATATTAGTAAGTTAAATTTAATACAAGATTATCCAAATAAACAGTTTTTTAAAGAAACTGTAAAAAAGGGCGAAATTCATAAGCATTGGGATTCGTCTCAAAAGAATATCTGTAATGAAAAAAAAGTAAAATTTTTAAAAACCCATAATTCATTGATTACTGCTTTTGGAAATGACTTTACAAAACCAAAGTATTCTTTGGGTATAATACATGTTATAAGAGACCCGAGAAACATCATCACTTCATTGAAAAATCACCATGATTTTGAAACTTATGAAAAAGCACTAACATTTATGCAAGATGAAAATAAAGTATTAGAAGACTATCCACATTTGAAAAATTACGCAAAAACTAACATAATTAATTCTTGGAGAATCAATTATCAATCTTGGATGAGTAATAAAAATTTTCGAAGACTCACAATAAGATATGAAGATATGATCGAAAATCCACAACAAACTTTTAAAAAATTAGTGGTGTTTATCAATACTTTAATGGGGTTTAAGGATAAAATTGATCCAAAAAAGCTTAGTAATTCTATAGAAACTACAAATTTTAAAAGTCTTCAAGATATTGAAAATCAAGGAAAGTTTAGTGAAAATGTTTATTCTCTTAAAGATAATAGAAAAATAAAATTTTTTTATCAAGGACCAAAAAATGATTGGAAAAAGAACTTAGATGAGTCAATGATTAAGAAAATGAATGAATATTACTTTAAAGATTTAAAATTTTTTAAATATGAAATCTAGAAAAATAAAATTAACAATAACAGGCTATCTAGGTAGAATGGGGCAACAACTAATTAAATCTGCTAAGAAAGACGAGAGATTTAAAATAAATAGTATTACTGAAAATAAAATTCAAAAAAGAAAATTTTTGGGTATTTTACCGAAACTAAATAACGTGGAAACTTTTAAAAATAGTGATGTGATAATTGATTTTACTATACCAAAGTGTACTCTTGAAGTTCTTAAAATTGCAGTAAAAGAAAGGAAGAGGGTTGTAATAGGCACTACTGGTTTTTCCAAACGAGAAGAAAATATAATAAAAAAAGTTTCAAAAAAAATTCCAATTCTCAAAGCTGGTAATATGAGCCTTGGTATTAATCTGCTAATGTACTTAGCGGAAATTACATCTAAATCTTTGGGAAATAATTATCTAAGCAAAGTTTATGAAGCACATCATAAGTTTAAAAAAGATCATCCATCTGGTACAGCATTAATGTTAGGCCAAGGGGTAGCAAGTGGAAGAAATAAAAGTTTTTATAAAATTTTAGGAAAAAAATACTTAAATAAAAAAGATTTCCCCTATGGGAAAAAAATTAATTTTAATTCTATCAGAAAAGGAAATATTATTGGTGAACATGAGGTTTTATTTTCTAGTGGTAAAGAAATAATAAAACTAAATCATAAAGCATTTGATAGAGCACTATATTCAGAGGGTGCTCTTGCTGCAGCTAGCTGGTTAATGAAAAAAAAGTCTGGTTTGTACTCTATGAGAGACTTGTTGAATTTTAAATAAAAATGGATGAGGTTCAAAGAGCAAAAATCGTATTAAAAATACTTAATAAAACTTATCCTAAAATTAAAGTTCCTCTTGAAAGTAGAAATGTATTTACATTATTGATTTCGGTTCTCCTTTCAGCTCAATGTACAGATGTTAATGTAAATAATGTTACTAAAAATATTTATCCAAAATATTATAAACCCGAACATTTTGTAAAATTAGGAAGAAAAAAAATTGAAATTCTTATAAGAAAAATTGGTATTTTTAGGATCAAGGCAAAAAGCATATATAATCTTTCTAAAATAATAATTAAAGATTACAACAGTAATGTGCCTAAAACTTTTGAGGAGCTGGAGAAACTACCTGGTGTCGGACATAAAACTGCTGGTGTAGTAATGTCTCAAGGTTTTGGTCACCCGGCTTTTCCCGTCGATACTCACATTCATAGACTCGCTCAGAGATGGGGGTTAACAAATGGGAAAAATGTAATTCAGACAGAATATGATCTTAAGAGATTGTTTCCAAAAAAACATTGGAATAAATTACATCTACAAATAATCTATTATGGAAGAGAATTTTGTAAGGCTAGAGACTGTTATGGATTGAGTTGTAAAATTTGTACTACTTGCTATCCTGGTAGGAAAAAACCATTTATTGCGAAAAAACCATAATGAAACTCTTAGGAATTGGAAATGCTATTGTTGATGTACTTTGTAAAGTAACAGATAAATTCTTAATAGAACATTCGCTAAAAAAAAGTACGATGAAATTAGTTGATGAGATAGAATTTAAAAAGTTGCTCTTATCATTAAAAATAGAGGAGACTGTTTCAGGTGGGTCAGTTGCTAATTCTATTGTAGGTCTTTCTCAGCTGGGGAATGATGTTGGATTTATTGGAAAAATCAGTGATGATGATTTAGGACAAAAATATGAAGATGGTATGAAAAAAGAAAAAGTAAAATATTTATATAAAAAAAAAGAGGAAAAAATTCCAACTGGTTCTTGCTTAATTTTGATTACACCAGACTCCGAGAGAACAATGTGCACTTTTCTTGGAACTGCAGGAAAGATTGATGATAAAGATATAAACAAGGAGGATATTCAAAACGCAGAAATGATTTTTTTAGAGGGTTATTTATGGGATGAAGGAGGTCCTAAAAAAGCTTTTGATAAAGCAATTATCAATTCAAAAAATGTTGCCATGTCTCTATCTGACCAATTCTGCGTTGAGAGACATAAGACTCATTTTTTAGATTTAGTAAGGAATCAATTAGATATTGTTTTTGCGAATGAACAGGAAATTTTATCCTTAATCGACACCAATGAATTTTCTGATGCGATATCATTTTCAAAAGAGGTAAAAAAAAACATTGTAATTACCAGAGGTGCAAAAGGTGCAATTGCAATTAATAAAGATGAAATTGTAGAAATCAAAGCTAAGTCTAATCTAAATATAAAAGATTTAACAGGTGCTGGGGATTTATTTGCTGCAGGATACTTGCATGGAACAATAAATAATTTAAAAATAAAAGAGTGCCTCGAAAAAGGCACAGAGCTATCTTCTAAAATAATTCAAATTTTAGGTGCAAGACATTAATTATTTAATTGATTGTGTAACCATTCTGAGTATTTAAAATAAAATTCTCATCACCAAAAATTTCACTCATTTTTTTTCTTAACCTATAAATATGAGTTTCAACTGTATGAGTTTCTAAATTGGGTGAGTAATCCCATACATTTTTTTGTAAATCTTTTATAGTGACATTTTTTCTTTCATTAATGAAAACTATCAAATTAGTTTCTCTTTCGGTCAAATCTAAATTTTTATCTTTTAGGAAAATTTTTCTAGAATTTAGGTCTAAACTATATTTTCCAATTTTAATATTAGATTGCTTATAAAACTTATTTTTTAATAAATTAATATTGATAATTTCAAGAAGCTTTCTTAATTTAATTGGTTTTTCCTCTAAAATTAAAACATTATTTAAACCTTGAATTTTTTTTTTAGAAATTATCAAATGATCATTTTTAAAATTAAGTTTTAAATCATTATATTCTTCTTTATTGCTTTGAATAATTTTAAAATTTAAACTTTCACTGATTTCGTTTAATATTTCGAATAAAATCTGGTAGTCATAAATTATTAAAGTTTTTGAACTCATTTTATTAAAATATGACAATTATTATCAAAAATAAAGAAACACTTTTAATTGATAGCTTCAAATTTAGATGCTCAGTGGGAAAGAAAGGATTAAGTAGATCGAAAAAAGAAGGCGACCTAAAAACACCAAAAGGTATTTTTGATTTAGGAAATATTTATTATAGACAAGATAGAATTGAAAAACCTATTTCCAAACTCAAATTGATCCGTATCAAAAAAAACATGGGATGGTGTGATGATCCAAACAGTAAAGAATATAACAAGTTAATAAAGATTAAAAAAAATTTAAAAATAAGTTATGAAAAACTTTTTCGTAGGGATAATAAGTATGACTTATTTATTTTAATAAAATATAACTATGATAAAATAATTAAAAATAAAGGTAGTGCAATATTTTTACATTTAACAAAAAGTTATAAATCTACAAAAGGTTGTATTGCAATTAAAAAAAAAGATTTTTTTATTTTAAATAAACTGATTAATAAAAAAACAAAAATTAAAATTGGTTAACTCTTTTTCCGAATATACCTGTACCAATTCTTAAGAATGTGGATTTGTATTGTAAGGCATCTAAATAATCATTTGTCATCCCCATGCTAATTTCAGAAAGGTTTAACTTTTGGTTTAGCTTTAGTAAATCTTCAAAAAAAGGTTTTGGATCTTTATTTTCCGGTGGAATACACATGGTGCCAATTATATCTAATTTCAAATCTAAACAAGTTTTATAAAATGTCTCTAATTCTGAGGGATCTATCCCGGATTTTTGCTCTTCATCACCTAAGTTAACCTGAATAAAAATCTTAATTTTTTTTGATTTTTTATTCAATTCTTTAGAAATTTTATTTGCAAGTTTTAAATTATCTAGAGAATGGATATAATCGAATATTTCAACTGCATTCTTAACTTTATTTGTTTGTAACTTCCCTAGCATATGCAGTTTCAAATCTTTGTGATTTTTTTTTATTTTGGTCCATTTTGCCTGGGCTTCTTGCACTTTATTTTCTCCGAATTCGTGGTGACCATACTCTATTAGAGGTAAAATATCTTGTTCTGAAAAAGTTTTTGATACTGCAATCACTTTTGGATCGTAATTAGATAAATTAAGAATATTAATTTTATTCTTAATTTTTTCCTCAATTTCAATTAAATTCTTTTGAGTATGATGCATATAAATAATTTAAAGGTGTATTATTTTATTAATGAATTTAACTATTCTCATTTAAAAAATCTTAAACAAAATATATCTTTTATTTGGAGAAATAAAAACAAAGAAACTCCTTTGAAAACTTTAATAGAATTGGTCAATTTTTGTAAAAAAAACAACAGAAAACTTTACATTCATAATAATATTAAATTGGCTAACAAGATAAGGGCTGATGGTTTGTATATATCATCTAATAATAAAAATTTACTATTAGGCACAAGTAGATTTAAAATAAAATTTAAGATTCTCGGATCTGCGCATAATTTAAAAGAGATCAAAATTAAAGAAATTCAAAATGTTAGTGAAATATTTTTATCTCCTCTATTTAAAGAAAAAAAAAATAAACAATTGAAAATGTACAGATATCTAAATTTAAGAAAAACAACTTGTATGAAAGATATAGCCCTTGGAGGTATTAATATTAAAAATATTAAAGAGCTAAAATTGATAAAACCTTTTGGTTTCGCTGGAATATCTTTTTTTGAGCAAAAAAAAGGCCCCTAAAAAAGGGGCCTTTTAAATTCAATCATTCAGATGATTAGAATGAAAACGCGATGTTTAAGATAGATGCCTCTACGTCTTTAGCAGTTGCAGATCCACCTTTAGATTCCATAGTATTGAATCCACCACCGATAGAAATTGAACCCATAGTGTATGAAGCCATAAAACCTGAGTTTACTTCATCATCAGCAGCACCATCAAACTCGATTTCTTGTCTACCAGCTGATATTGAGAAATCTTCGTTAACTGCAATCGAGACACCATAGTGTGTAGCATCTTGATCAGTTGAAGCTTGTGCTTCATAGTCTACGTTAGTGATTTGATAACCAGCAGTTATTGAACCCATAGTGTATTTAAGACCAAAAGTTTCGTTTTCTGCTTGCTCACCATCATCAAAGTAACCAGCGCTTAACTCTAAACCGTCCATAAGACCGCCGTAAACAATTGCATAACCTGTTTCAGCTGTATTGTGGTCGCCTGGCTCTGGGTTATAAGAAGCTGATAAATCTGCACCAGCAATACTTACATCGTATCCCCATTGACCAGCTTGGTTGTTACCAGTAATGTCAATTAAACCACTGTCAACAGCGTCTGTTGCTTCGTAAACTGCTGAGTAAGCGTTTGGAACAATGTCTTTAAGTTTGTCAACACCACTTCCAGAGCTTGATGCACCTGAAAATGATAAAGTACCTGTATCACCCATACCTAATTTTAGATTGTAGTCATCGTAAGTACCACCATCTAATTCATAGTAAACTGATACAGTCATACCATTGTCTAAATCTCCACCACCATTAAACTTCACACTGTCACCCATAGCCCATGGATTAGTGTTTGAGTTGGTGTTAAGACCAGTGTAAGATAAAGCAGCTGAACCTGAAACGCTCAACTCACCAGCAAATGATGCTGAAGAAACTAGCGTTGTAGCTAAAGCAGTTAATCCTACTTTTGTTAGTTTGTTCATAAATGTACTCCTTTTTTATAATTAATTATAAACAGTGTAATTGTTAGCAAAAAAAAGGATTTTTCTTATAAAATATTAACTTAACAACCAATAAATTATCTTAGTGTTGTATTTTTGCATCACTTTTCTTAAGTAAAATGAGGTTTTTTCGGTTTAAATATATTCTAATTTTAAACTTAGCATTTTGTGCTAATAAATAAATATAATAGTTTTTTATGATAACTTCACGACAAATTTTAATCCTTTTTTCCTTAATTATTCTATTGACGCAATCAGCATGTCAAGCTCTGAAACCAAAAAAAGTTAGTGCAAAAGATTTTCCTCCTGATCCAAGACAAAGAGTGAAGAAAAACATTGAGGAAGGAAGAGGATTTAGAGTTTTTGATGGAAATAGAGGGGGGACTACCTATGAGTTTGCAAGTTCTAATCCGCTCTGGAAAGCTACGCTTGATACCTTAGATTTTATGCCTTTAGTATCAGCAAATTATAGTGGTGGTATTGTAATCACTGATTGGTACAGTGAAAATAATTCACCAAACGAGTCTGTCAAGATTTCAATCAGATTTTTAAGTAACGAAATTAGATCAGATGCATTAGACATAAATGTTTTTTTAAAAAAATGTTCTCAAAATTTAACTAACTGTTCTATTAGTAAAAATAATAACGATTTAGTAGCTGACCTAAATTTGAGTATTCTCAAAAAGGCATCCAAATATGAAAAGACTATGCTTGAAAAACGAAGAAAAGATAATCCATATCCAATGGGAAATACAAAGCAAGGTGACGGCAGAAAAAATAATAAAAAAAAAACTGATTAGACTAATTCATATCAATAGTGGAAAGATATAATTTTAAGCTTGTAGAAGAAAAATGGCAAAGATACTGGCTAGATAATAAAACATTTAAATCAAGTAAAAATAAAAATAAGGAAAAATTTTATTGTTTAGAGATGTTTCCATATCCCTCTGGAAAAATCCATATGGGTCATGTGAGGAATTATGCAATTGGTGATGTATTATCAAGATACAAAACTTTAAAAGGATACAATGTTCTTCACCCTATGGGTTGGGATTCCTTTGGAATGCCAGCAGAAAATGCTGCAAGACAAAATAACCTAAATCCAAAAACCTGGACAGAAAAAAATATTGAGATAATGAAAACTCAATTAAAATTGTTAGGTCTTTCAATAGATTGGGATAGAGAAATTTCAACTTGTTCACCAGAATATTATAAACATCAACAAAAAATATTCTTAGACCTTTATGACAAAGGTCTTGTTTATAGAAAAGAAAGTTATGTTAATTGGGATCCAATAGATAAAACTGTTTTAGCTAATGAACAGGTAATTGATGGAAAAGGTTGGAGGTCAGGCGCTGTTGTTGAAAGAAAGAAATTAAATCAATGGTTTTTCAAGATTTCATATTTTTCTGAAGAACTTTTAAATGATTTAAATGATTTAGATAACTGGCCAGATAAAGTAAAAACTATGCAAAAAAATTGGATAGGAAAATCTTTTGGATGTGAGATAGACTTTAAAGTCGAAGGTTCTGAAAAAATAAAATCTATAAGATGTTATACTACTAGACCAGATACCTTATTTGGATTTTCTTTTTTAGCTCTATCAGTTGATCATCCTTTATCAAAATTGTACGAAAAAGATAAGGACTTTATTGATTTCAAAGAAGAATGTTCTAAAACAGGGACCACCGAGGAGTCAATTGCTCAAGCGACTAAAATAGGCTTTAAAACTGAATTAAAAGCTATAAACCCCTTAGATAATAATTCAAAGGTCCCAGTATATTTTGCAAATTTTGTTTTAATGGATTATGGATTTGGAGCTGTTTTTGGGTGCCCCGCACATGACCAAAGAGATTTTGATTTCGCAAAAAAATATAAACTAGAAATAAAAACGGTAGTTAAACCTTTGGATGAAAAAGAAGATTATCAAGTTGGAAATGAAGCATATACTGGACCTGGAGTAATTATAAATTCAAAATTCTTAAATGGTTTAGCTGTGCCCGATAAGTCTATCAATGAGGCTATTAAAATTTTAGAAGAGAAAAATTTAGGTAATAAGAAAACTAATTTTAGATTAAAAGATTGGGGTATATCAAGACAAAGGTATTGGGGATGCCCTATTCCGATTGCTTATGATGAAAACCACAACGTGGTTAAAATTCCAGAAAAAGATTTACCAGTTATGCTTCCAGATAAAGTTGATTTAAATACAAACGGTAATCCGCTTGACTCACAAAAAGAATGGAGGCATCTAAATATCAATGGTAAAAAATGTACTCGAGAGACTGATACTTTAGATACATTTGTAGACTCTTCTTGGTACTTTCTTAGATTTTGTTCTGCCAAAGCTCAGAATGAGCCATTTGTTATAGATGATATCGATTATTGGATGCCAGTCGATCAATACATAGGTGGTGTTGAACATGCGATATTGCATCTTTTATATTCACGTTTTTTTATGAGAGCTATTAGTTTGGATAATAAAAAAACTGGATTAAAAGAACCATTTAAAGGTTTGTTTACACAAGGAATGGTTTGTCACGAAACCTATAGGGATGAAAATAATAATTGGGTTTTTCCGGAGGATGTAACAAGCGAGGATGGTGAAAATTTCTATCTAAATGAAAACCCCTCAAAAAAAGTAACTGTTGGTCCATCAGAATCAATGTCAAAATCCAAAAAAAATACTATTGATCCAGAAAAAATTATCAAAATTTATGGTGCTGATGCAGTTAGACTATTTATACTGTCGGATAGTCCTCCTGAAAAAGACATACAGTGGTCTGATACCGGCATCAGCGCATCATTCAGATTTCTTCAAAAATTTTGGTCTTTAAATGAAAAGATATTAAAAAATCAAAAGAAATTTTCCTTATTTGATGAAGATTTAGAAAAATTTACCAATCAAATAATTCAAAAATTTGAGAAAGATTTAGACAGATTTAGTTTTAATGTTGTAATAGCTTCAATTCATAAAATTTATACTTTTTACAACAAACATATAAATAAAAAAGATTGGGGTACTAATTTTTACAAAAATTACGTAAATATTCTTAAAGTAATAAATCCGGTAATGCCTCATTTTTCTAATGAGTGTCTTAAAAAATTAGACCAAAAAACTGATGAAATTAAGTGGCCAGCAATAGACAAAAGATATTTAAAGGAGGAAAATTTTAATATCGTTATCCAAATAAATGGGAAAAAAAGAAAAGTATTTTCTATGAGTGAAGCTATAGATGAGGAAACATTAATAAAGAATATTAAAAAAGATCCACAAATGAAAAAATATATAGATAACAAACAGATTATCAAAACAATATATGTAGAAAATAAATTAATTAACTTTATTATTAATTAATGAAAAAATTTAAATACTTTTTAATTTTCTTTTTTGTAATTAATTGCGGCTATTCTCCTATTTATAATGCAGGTCAGAGTTCAAATTTAAAATTAGATACAATAAATTATGCTGGTGATAAAAAACTGGGAAGATCTATAATTAAAGGTATCGAAAGATTAAAAAATAATAAATCAGTAAATGTTTATGACTTGAATTTTATTAGCTCTAAAAAAGAAAGTGTGGCAAGTAAAGATAAGAAGGGTAACGTGTCAACTTATAAAATGATTATTGAAGTAGAGTTTAATCTAAAAAGCAAAAATAATGACAAAGTTTTCTCAAAAAAATTCACTAAAGAAACAACTTACAACTCAATGAATAACAAATTTGAATTAAGTCAATACAAATTAAATTTAGAGAAAAATTTGATCTCACAAGTTTTACAAGATATTAATATTTTTTTGGGGTCCATTGGAAATGATCTCTAAGTTTTACGAAATAGCAAAATATAAGGGTAAGATAAATTATTATTTACTTTATGGTGAAAATGATGGCCAAAAATTAGACACTATAGAGACTATTTTTAATAACTTTACTAAAGAAAACACTTATAAGTATTCCGAAAGAGAAGTGTTAGCTGATACACAAATTTTCTTTGAAAACTTATATACAAAATCTTTTTTTGAAAAAGAAAAATTAATTATAATCTCAGAAATAACAGACAAAATTCTAGGTTTAATAAAAGAAGTTATGGAGAGTAAAACACAAGATGTAGTTATAATTTTACTAGCAAAAAAACTAGATAAAAAATCTAAATTAAGAAATTTTTTTGAGAAAGAAAATAAAGCAGTTGTTGTTCCAAATTATGAAGATACACCACAAACACTCATAATAATTGCAAAAAAAATTTTACATCAAAATAAATTAAATCTATCTCAGGAATACTTAAATTTTGTAATTGAAAGAGCTCAAGGAGACAGAATAAATCTAAAGAACGAATTAAAAAAAATTATAGACTTTTGTAGAGGTAAGAAGAAAATTGAATTCAATGACATCTTAAAGCTTACAAATTTAAGTGAAAACTATGATGCTTCAGAATTGGTGGATAACTGTCTAATTAAAAATAAAAAGAAAACTTTAAATATTCTTAATGAAAATATTCCCTCAACTGATGATAATATATTAATTTTAAAAACCTTTTTATATAAATTGAAAAGGCTCAGAAAGTTGAGATTAAATTTAGACGAAGAAAAAGATATTGAAAAAGTCATTAATTCTTTCAAACCCCCTATATTTTGGAAGGATAAAGAAATAATCAAAAAACAAATTAACATATGGAAGTTGAATGATATCGAAGAGTTTATAATCGATTTGAATAATACCGAAAGTTTAATAAAAAAAAATCCTCAAGTATCTAATCAAATTATAAATAACATGATTTTAGACAACCTAGATAAAGGAATTAATATTCAGATTTAACTATATCAATAATCTTATTTAATTGATCTAGTTCTTTATAATAAAACGAAATTACTCCTTTATTATTTTTCGAATTTTTAATTGAAACATTCAGACCTATCTTTTCAGAAATAGAGTTTTCTAATTCTTGAATATTAGGATCGATAATTCTTCTTTTATTTTTACTAGATTTTCTTAATATTTTAACAAGATTTTCTGCCTGTCGCACGGATAATTTTTTTTCTATAAATTTATTTGCTAAAAAAAAAGCATTATCTAAACCAACTAATATTTTAGCATGACCTGCCGTAATTTTCTTTTGCTCTACATAGTCTAAAACTTCTTTGGGTAAATTTAGTAGCCTTAGAGAGTTCGAAATATAGCTTCTACTTTTGCCAATAAATTTTGAAACTTTGTCTTGGTCATAACCAAATTCGTCTATTAACCTTTTATAACCTTGAGCCTCCTCAAGAGGATTCAAATCATGTCTTTGGACATTTTCTACAATAGCAAATTCCAAAGATTTAAGATCATCCGCATCTGTTATCACAACAGGGATTTCTCTTAATCCTGCTTTCTGAGCAGCCAACCATCTTCTTTCTCCAGCTATAATTTCGTATTTAGAATTATCCGTATTAGATTTTCTAACTATAATTGGCTGAATAACACCACGTTCTTTTATTGAATTAACTAAATCATTTAAGTTTTCCTCATCAAAATTTTTTCTTGGTTGATATTTATTAGGAACGATGTCGGCTAAACTTAAGTTATTAGTTTTATTCTCAACCTTAGTTTCACCGATTAAAGATGATAATCCTCTACCAAGCCCTTTTTTTATTTTATTCATTACGCTGCGCTCCCAACTTCATTTTCTTGTGCCATGAACTCATCTGCAAAACTATAATAAGATTTACTTCCTGGACAATTCTTGTCATAAATCAATACTGGAATACCGTGAGATGGTGCTTCTGACAATCTTACATTTCGAGGTATTACAGTTTGGTAAACTTTATCTTTGAAATAATCTCTCGCTTCTTGTTCAACCTGTGATGAAAGTTTATTTCTTCGATCATACATTGTTAAAAGTATGCCCTGAATTTCTAATTCAGGATTTAAATTGGCTTTAATTCTTTCAATCGTCTTCATTAGCTGTGTAAGTCCCTCTAATGCAAAAAACTCTGTTTGGAGTGGCACAAGCAGTGAGTTAGATGATACCAAAGCCATTACAGTTAGAAGACTCAAAGAAGGAGGGCAATCTATTAGAATATAATCATATAATCCTCTAGAATCATTTAAATAAGCGGTTAATTTAGCCTTAAGTATAAAGGCTCTTTCACTGTCACCAGCCGTCTCAACCTCTAATCCGGATAAATCTACATTGGACGATATTAAATCAAGATTTTGAAAGTTTGTTTTTTTAATTACGTTTGAAATCGACATTGTGCCATTGAGAATCCCATAAATTGTTTGATCGGATTGAGAGGTGTTGGACAATCCTAGTCCTGTGGTAGCATTTCCTTGAGGGTCTAGATCGATTACTAAAATTTTTTTACCAAGTTGAGATAGCGCCGAAGCTAAATTAATTACAGTTGTTGTTTTTCCAACTCCACCCTTTTGATTTATAATTGAAATTATTTTCATGAAATCTTTTTTTTAATTTTTCTGATATTTAATATAAATGAGTCGTTGCTTGTTAAGCTTTTTTTTTCTTCGTAATCTAAATCCCACTCTTGAAGTGTTTCATTAAAAATTTTTCTTCCACTGCTTCCCATAAAAAAAATAATATTTTTATATTTTTTAAAATTTTCATTAACCAAGTTTAAGATCACAGGCATTGGCTTAAACGCCCTGGACATAATTGTTCCTGTTTCAATATTTTTAAGTGAAAAAATATCTTTCTGAATTATTTCTGTATTTAAATTTAATTTTTTTGAAACTTCTCTTAGGAAAACACATTTGTGGTAGCTTTTTTCATAAAGATTAACTTTCATTTTATTTTTAATTTTTTTCATCACTATAGCCACTATTAATCCAGGCATTCCACCCCCTGTACCTAAATCAGAGGTTGTATTGCAATTTAAATCAACAAAATCAATAATTTGCGCAGAATCTATAACATGACGTTCCCTTATGTCCTCTTTTTCATACATTTTTTTACTTATAATGTTAATTTTCTGATTTTTTTCCTGTATCATCGTAATTAAGCTCTCAAGCTCATTACAAGTTTCACGTGAAACATTCAAATTAGAGATTTTGGAATAAGAATTTAAAATTAAGTGATCCATTAAGCTATATGCTTAATAGACTTTCTTTTGACGTGTGACAACAAAATATATACGGCAGCAGGAGTGATTCCATCGATTCTTAGGGCCTGACCCATGGTTTTGGGCTTTATTTCTTTAAATTTAGCTTTTACTTCATTTGAGAGGCCTGAAAATTGATCATAATCAATATTATCTGGTATTGTTAAATTCTCATCTCGTTTAAAAGCTAAAATATCGGCCTTTTGTTTCTTTAAATATCCTCTGTAATGAGAGTTAATCTCAATTTGCTCATCAATTTCATTTCCATAATCGACGATTTCAGGCCAAATATTCCTTATTTTTGTCATATCAACACCTTTTTGGGTAAGAATTTCCTCTGCTGATCTAAAAATACCATCTTTCGCTATTTTTATTCCAAATTTATCTGCTTTGGAGGGTGAAATGTTTAAATTAGACATTTGAAGAGATATTTTGCTTAATCTATTAAATTTGTCCTCAAATAGTTGTTTTCTCTTTTTTGCTATTAAATTAATTTTGATTCCTTTATGAGTGAGCCTTAAGTCTGCATTATCTGACCTAAGACTTAGTCTATATTCTGCTCGAGATGTAAACATTCTATAAGGCTCAGCAACACCTTTAGTGACTAAGTCATCTATCATAACGCCAATGTATGCGTCTGATCTATCTAAAATAAAAGGTTCCATGTTTTTTAAAGATAGAGCAGCATTAATTCCAGCTATTAGGCCTTGAGCAGCTGCTTCTTCATAACCTGTAGTTCCATTTATTTGACCAGCGAGATAAAGATTTTTTATTTTTTTTGTCTCTAATGTTAAAAAGAGCTCTCTCGGATCGATATAATCATATTCAATAGCATATCCTGGTCTAATTACTTTTACATTCTCTAAACCATTGATATTGTTGAGTATTTCATATTGCACAACCTCAGGTAGAGATGTAGATATACCATTAGGGTAAATAGTATGATCATTTAGACCCTCAGGCTCTAGAAATATTTGATGTCTTGTCTTATCAGCAAATTTTACTATTTTGTCCTCAATGGACGGACAATATCTAGGACCAACACCTTGTATGCTTCCGGAATACATAGCACTTTTGGATAAATTCTTTTCTATTATTTTATGAACCTTTTCGTTTGTATAAGTCATCGAACAAGAAACCTGCTTGTTTAAATTTTTTTTAGTCAAAAAAGAAAAAAAATATGGATCTTCATCGGCAAACTGTTTTTCCAAATTTTCAAAATTAATTGTTCTAGAATCTAATCTAGGAGGTGTGCCTGTTTTTAATCTTCCAATTTTGAAATTATACTTTTCTAATTGTTCACTTAAACCCGTGCTCGGTTTTTCATTAAATCGTCCAGCAGGAGTTCTTTTATCACCTATATGTATTAAACCATTCAAAAAAGTGCCTGTTGTTAGGATTAACTTGTTACAACTCACTTTGTTACCATTCAGTGTTATAAAGCCATTTATTTGGTTATTTTCAAAAATAAACTTTATTACAGGATCCGAAAAAATGTTTAAATTACAGTAGTTTACAAGTTTTTCTTGCATATATTTACGATATAATGATCTGTCAGACTGAGTTCGGGGTCCTCTAACTGCAGGTCCTCTACTTCTATTTAATAATCTAAATTGTATTCCAGACTTATCTGCTACCTCTCCCATAACACCATCTAAAGCATCAATTTCTCTAACTAGGTGACCTTTACCTAAACCACCTATAGCTGGATTGCATGACATTTCTCCGATTGTATTTTTGTTATGTGTAAACAAAGCGGTGTTCACACCAAGCCTTGCTGAGGCCGCTGCAGCTTCACATCCAGCATGACCGCCGCCGATAACAACCACATCAAATTGAAAATCTTTTTTCATGGACTAAATTTATATTCGATTAGAATATTTACAAGATTTGTGTTTTTTTTCTTAAAAAAGTGTTGTTTATCAACGAAAATCGGCAAAAACCTTCAAAAAACTCAATAAAACGGTTGTTATTTTCCAATGCAAAAATCATTGAAAATACTGCCTAATATCTCCTCCACATCTACTTTGCCGACAATCATACCTAATTGTCTTGTAGCTAACCTTAGATCCTCAGCAGCTTTATCAAAATCTTTTTTATCATTTTTATCTGAAAAATTATTTAAGTGATCAACGCACTGTAGCAAATGTTGTCTGTGCCTTTCTCTTGTAATTAAAATATCTTCCTCTGATATAAATTTATTTTCTAAGTGGTTTTTTATTTTAGAAATCAATTTATCTATATTTAGATTTTTTTTTAGTGAAATTAAAACATGATTAAATTTAGAAATTTCTAAATCTAATTTTTCTTTCAACAGATCGGATTTGTTAATAACTAGAATCGCGTCTTTTTTTAATAAATCATTCAAAAAACCGCTTAAATCAATGTTTTTGGCATCAACTACTACTAACTTCAAATCAGCATTTTCTGCTTTTTTAAGAGATAACCTTATGCCTTTTGTTTCTATTTCATCTTTTGAGTCTCTTATACCTGCCGTATCCGAAATGATAACTGGGTACCCATCTATGTTTAAATGCGTTTCAACGACGTCTCTTGTCGTACCAGCAATTTCAGAGACTATAGCAACTTCCCTGTTTGATAAATTATTTAATAGACTAGACTTACCGGCATTGGTTGGGCCTAAAATTGCAATTTTAAAACCTTCACGAATTATCTCACCAACTTTTTGATCATTTAAAATTTTCTTAATCTCTTTTAAGACATTTGATGAATCCTCTTTTATCTTTTTTAAATTTTCTTCAGGCAAATCTTCCTCGGGAAAATCTATTTTTGCCTCGACAAATGACAAAATTTTCAATAATTTTTCTCTCAACTCATTAAATTTTTTTGAAGATTTTCCTTTCATGATTTTTACAGCTTGCAGTCTCTGAACTTCAGTTTCTGCCGAGATCAGATCAGCTATACTCTCTGCTTTTAATAAATTTATCTTACCATTTTGAAAAGCCAACTTCGTAAATTCACCTGCATCTGCTAATCTACAATTTTCAATTTTTGAAATTTCATTTTGAAGAGCCAATACTACAGCCTTGCCTCCATGGACATGAATCTCAGCCATATCTTCTCCTGTGTAGCTCTCAGGGCTTGGAAACCATATTATTATGCCTTCATCAATAAGCTCAGAATTGTTGATATTGTTTATTTTTCGGAGGGTTGCCATTCTTGGCTTTGGAATGTCTTTATTTGTAAGTTTTTTAATTACCCCCGCAGTCTCCGGACCTGAAATTCTGATAACTGCAACCCCAGACATGCCTGGACCAGAAGATAAGGCGTAAATAGTCATAAAACTAGTATAGCTTTAATTCAAAAATAATAAAAAAAATAAATTAAGTAGGTTTATTCATCGAATTAAAGAACTCTGAGTTATTTTTTGTATCCTTTAATTTTGAGCTTATAAATTCAATTGCATCCATGGTACCCATTGGAGCTATAATTCTTCTAAGAACATTCATTTTTTGTAAATCATTTTTATCAAACAGTAATTCTTCTCTTCTGGTTCCTGATTTAGTTATGTCCATAGCTGGATATATTCTTTTATCAGCAATTTTCCTATCAAGAACTGTTTCACTGTTACCAGTTCCTTTAAACTCTTCAAAAATTACTTCATCCATTCTACTTCCAGTATCTATTAACGCTGTAGATATAATTGTTAAAGATCCACCTTCCTCAATGTTTCTTGCTGCACCAAAAAATCTTTTTGGTCGTTGAAGTGCGTTTGCATCAACACCACCAGTTAAGACTTTTCCAGAACTAGGAATAACAGCATTGTAAGCTCTTCCCAATCTGGTTATTGAGTCTAAAAGAATTACAACATCTTTTTTATGTTCTGTTAGTCTTTTGGCTTTTTCGATGACCATTTCTGCTACCGCTACGTGCCTTTGTGCAGGTTCATCAAATGTAGAACTTATTACCTCACCTTTCACAGTTCTTTGCATGTCTGTGACTTCTTCTGGTCGCTCGTCGATAAGTAAAACTATTAGATAACATTCTGGATAATTTTTAGCTATTGAGTTAGCTATACTCTGTAATATCATTGTTTTTCCAGCCTTAGGTGGTGAAATAATTATTGATCTTTGTCCTTTTCCTATTGGACTTACTAAATCTATTAATCTTGGTGTTAAATCCTGCTTTTTATCAGGTTTTGTCATCTCGACTTCCATAACTAATTGCTTGTCTGGATATAAGGGGGTTAAGTTGTCGAAAGCTATTTTGTGTCTGGATTTATCAGGCTCCTCAAAATTAATCTTACTTACTTGTAAAAGTGCAAAATATCTCTCGCCTTCTTTCGGTGCCCTTACAGGGCCCTCAACCGTATCTCCTGTTCTTAGACCAAATTTTCTAATCTGACTGGGGCTTACATAAATATCATCAGGTCCTGGTAGATAATTTGACTCCATTGCTCTTAAAAAACCAAATCCATCTTGAAGTAACTGCAAAACACCGGCTCCAGTAATTTCCTCTTTTTCAGCAACTTTTTTCAAAATAGCAAAAAGAATTTCTTGCTTTCTTAATGTGCTTGCATTTTCAATACCCAACTCTTCTGCTTGAGTTATGAGCTGTTCTGACGATTTGAGTTTTAGTTCTTGAATGTTCATGATTAAAAATTATTAAGGACTTAATAACTACTAATAATATAGATATATTTTAGAATTATTCAACCCTAGATAGGCTTAAATATTGCAACAAATATGATCAAAATTAGTAATAATGTGGGTATTTCATTTATTAGTCTATAAAATTTATGTGTGTGTGTGTTTGAATCTTCTTTAAATTGACGAAGAATTCTACCGAGATAAAAATGATAAAAAGTCAATAAAGTTACAAAAATTAACTTTAAAGTCATCCATGTTTGTCCTAATTTATCAAATCCTATTTCATGTATTAATATTAAACCGAACGCCCAGGATAAAATCATTGCTGGGGTCATGATGTAAAAGAAAAGTTTTCTTTCCATTACTTTAAACACTTCTGAAATGATTTGTTGAGTATTATTTTGTGAGTGATAGACAAAAATTCTTGGAAGATATAACAGTCCCGCCATCCATGAAATTACCGATATAAGATGTAATGATTTAAAAAGCAAATACGTGTTCATAAATTATAAACTTTTTTGGATTAAAGATCTAAGTAGAGTGATATGATCATCATTATCATTTAAGCAAGGCACCATATCGAAATTTTCACCTCCAGAGTCTAAAAAGCTCTCTTTGCCTTGAATAAGAATTTCCTCTAATGTTTCAACACAATCTGAGGAGAAACCAGGACAAATAGCTAAAACGTTCTTTTTTCCCTTAGTTGGAAGATTTTCTAGGGTTTTGTCAGTGTAAGGTTGAAGCCATTCTTGAGGACCAAATCTAGATTGAAATGTTGTCTTTATTTCGATCGATTTAAATTTCTCTGAAATAAGTCTTGTGGTTTTGTGACAATAACAATGATAAGGGTCTCCCTTGTCAAAATATTTTTGAGGAATACCGTGATATGATGCTAGTATCAAGTCTGGTTTCCAATTAATTTCTTGTATCTTTTTATTTAAGGAATTCACTAAAGCGTTGATATATAAAGGGTCAGACTCATAATGAGGAATTATTTTTAATGATGGTTGCCATCTCATTTTCATAAGAGTTCTATACACTTCATCGCAAACTGTAGCTGTAGTTGCTGCAGCATATTGTGGATACATCGGAAGAATAATTAAATTCTCACAACCTTTATCATGAAGAGTTTTAATTTTGCTTCTTATACTAGGATTTCCATATCTCATCGCATAATCTATAATTAAATTTTCTTCTGATATTTGACTTGATAATTTCTCAGCTTGTCTGCGTGTGTAATATAAAAGTGGAGAAATATTTGCGTCTTTCATCCATATTTCTTTGTAAGCCTTTGCTGTTTTAGAGGGTCTCAAATTTAATATAATAACATTTAATATAATTTTCCAAATTATGGGATTAACCTCTATTACTCTTCTATCAGATAAAAACTCTTTTAGATATTTTCTAATATCAAACCAACTTGTTGAGTCCGGTGTGCCTAGGTTTATGATTAAAACACCAGTTTTTCCAAAGTTGATTTGCGGATGATCTAAATTATTTTTCATTTAATAATCTTTTACCATTTTTACTAAATAATCCATCATCTGAGGATCTGTCTCAGGTAAAATTCCATGACCTAAGTTAAATATATAAGGATGATCGAAAAAAATATCTAAATATTTCCTAGCTTCTTTTTTTAAGTTTTCTTTGTCTGTTAACAAAATTTTAGGATCCATTCCTCCTTGAACTGGAATTTTAATATCTTTTAAAATTTCTTTCGGGTCAGTATTATAATCAATACAAATAACACTCGGATTAACAATATTACAGTAATTTTTATAATTTTTAATATTTCTAGGAAAACATATAACAGGAATGTTTAAGGATTTAACATATTGAACTAAATTTAAAGTGGGTTTGTAAATATAATTTTGGAGATCATTTTCATTTAATAAACCAGCCCAACTATCAAAGATTTGAATAATTTGTGCACCACTTTCTATTTGGCACTTAATATGTATTTTTAAAAACTTTTCAACAACCACTAAGGTTTTATCGATTAAATTTTTATTTTCAAAAAAGTTTTTTTTCAAGCCTAGTTTGGGCGACTCTTGATTTATCATATAGACCAAAAGAGTCCATGGTGCACCAACAAATCCAATAGTACTTTTATTTTTGGTAATTTCACTATTCTTTACTGAGTTAATTAATTCATAAACAGGTTTTACTTTTTGAACAAAGTCGTTTTCAGATAATTTTAAAATACTTTCTAAATCTAGCTCACCTAATATAGGTCCAACTCCTTTTTTAAATTCCACCCTTTGATTTAATCCATATGGTAACATTAGAATGTCTGAAAAAATTATTGCTGCATCTAAGTCAAATCTTTTCAATGGTTGTAGTGTTATTTCGGTAGATAATTTTTCATCTAAACATAATTTAATAAAATCTGGATTTGCTTTTCTTATTGCTCTGAATTCAGGTAAGTATCTGCCTGCCTGTCTCATTATCCAAATAGGATTAATGTCAGTTTTTTTGTTTAGTATTACTTCTTCGATAGGAGACATATTAATTAATAAATATATTTAGTATTAGTATTAGTATAGTTTGTGAATTACGTTGATTAAGTTTTTTAAACATTTTATGAACATTTAATTAACATTTAGAAGTTAAAATTTAGTAAATATACCTGAAAAATTGTAGCTCAATAAGTATATTAACACTAAACCCAAAATATTTATCAACATGTTTAATTTTGTTAATAAAAGCCTTGTTTTACAACAAAAATTTAAAAACATGAAAAATTTTCAATATGTTAAAAGTAGTACAAACTTATACATTATTACTACATGAATAATTTATACCAAATTTATTTAATATCCGATGCTACAGGTGAAACTTTAGATCGAATATTTATAGCAATTAAAGCTCAATTTAAAAATATTGATTATAAAATACATACTTTCTCGTTTACCAGGACTGTCAATCAAATTTTAAAAATTTTAGAAAATGCTGAAAAAAACAAAAATGCTATAATTTTATATTCTATAGTAGATAGTAATTTAGCAAAATATCTAGCTAAAACGAGCAACGAGAAAAAAATACCATGCTTTGGTGTTTTAGGAGATTTGATATTAAGCTTTTCAAAACTTTTAAATCAAAAGGCATCCCACCAACCTAGTGGACAATACGCTATGGATGAGGAATATTATGAGAGAATTGAAGCAATCCAATTTACAATGAATCATGATGATGGAAATTTAATAAAAGAAATTCAAAAATCAGATATAATACTATTAGGAGTTAGCAGGACGAGCAAAACCCCTACCTCAATTTTTTTAGCCAACAAGGGCTTTAAGACCTCAAATATTCCATTAGTAAACGATAAATCATTACCAAAAATTTTAAAGGAAAATCCTAATATAGCATGTGTTGTAGGTCTTAATACTGAACCAGAGAGATTAGTAGAGATAAGAAAAAATAGGATGAATTCTCTCAAAGAAAATTCAAACAAAAAATATACAGACATGGATTTAGTTAAAAAAGAAGTTGATGCCGCTAAAAATACATTTAGAAAATATAAATGGCCAATAATCGACGTAACACGAAAATCAGTTGAAGAAACAGCAGCTTCAATTATTAAAATTTACGAAATTTATAAAAAAGATGTTTAAAATCATTCTCGCCTCAAAAAGCAAGGTAAGAAAAAAAATACTTGATGAAAATAACATTTTTAGTGAAGTTAAGCCATCTTATATTGATGAAGACACTATAAAAATAAGTTTATTAAAAGATAAAGCCTCTCCAGAAATTATATCCAAAAACTTAGCTGAGTTGAAAGCGAACAAAATAAGCATTGTTGATAAAGATAATTTAGTTTTGGGGGCTGACAGTGTGATAGACCTAGATGGTGAATTAATTTCAAAACCGAACAATAGAAATGAAGCTTTAGTTATACTCAAAAAACTTAACGGAAAGAAACATTTTTTGATCAGTTCCGTTTGTATTTCTAAAAATGGTGCTATGGTTTGGAATTATTCAGACAAAGCAGCCTTAACAATGAAAAAAATGACAGATGATGAATTAATAGATTATTTAGATAAAATTTCAGATGAAGTACTATATGCTTATAATGTTTATCAAATTGAAGGGGAGGGAAGAAAACTATTTTCACGAATTGAAGGGGATAAAAATACAATAATGGGACTTCCAATAAAAAAGATAAAACAATATCTTTCAAACTATAAATGAAAAAATATTTAGTTATAGGAAATCCAATAGAACACTCATTGTCCCCAGAAATTCATAATTATTGGTTAAAGAAGAACAATATTAATGCGGTATATGAAAAAAGAAAATTAAATGGTGATGACATTATAGAATTGATTGATGAGATAAAAAATGACAAAATAAGTGGTGTTAATGTTACAGTACCATTCAAAAGAGATGTAATACCTTTTCTTGATGATTTAAGTAAAGAGGCAAATATTACTCAATCTGTAAATACCATTTTTTTCAAGAATAATAAAATAACAGGCCATAATACAGATATAGCTGGTTTTCAAATTAGTCTAAAAGATACAGAGTTTAATTTAAATAATAAAAAAGTGTTAATACTTGGATCGGGTGGCGTTGTTCCATCAATTATTTATGCACTTGAAAAATCTGGTGTCTCACAAATAACAATTTGCAACAGAACTAAAAGTAAAGCAATTGAGTTAAAAAAAACTTTTTCAAATTTAAAAATCGTAGAATGGGGAATGGTTCCTGAGTTTGATATGATAATTAATGCTACAAGTCTAGGCTTAGATAAGAATGATAAGATCGATCTAAATTTCACAAACATAAATAAAAACAAATTCTTTTATGATGTAATTTATAATCCAAAAGAAACCAACTTTTTACAAATTGGAAAAAATCTGGGTGCACAAATTTTAAATGGAAAAAAAATGTTTATTTACCAGGCTTCTGAAGCATTTAAATTATGGCATAATATCAATCCAGAAATAAATGATGAGGTATTAAAATTATTAGATCAATGAAAAGAATAGGAATTTTAGGAGACATAGGTTCAGGGAAAAGTTTTATCGCAAGCTGTTTTGGTTATCCAGTTTTTAATGCTGACCGAGAAGTCGAAAAAATTTACAAGAATAATAGGATCATTTTTAAAAAGCTGAAAAAAAGATTACCACTATACTTCAGCTCATTTCCAATAAAAAAAATCGAAGTTATAAAAGCAATTTTAGCAAATAAAAATAATTTAGAAAAAATTATATCGATTATACATCTCGAAGTTAGAAAAAAATTACAAATATTTTTAAAAAAAAATCGTTTTAAAAAAATTATAATTCTAGACATTCCCCTTTTGTTAGAAAATAAAATAAATAAAAAAGGCGATATACTTGTTTTTATCGTCTCAAATAAATCCGAAGTTTTAAAAAGATTAAAAAAGAGAAAAAATTTTAATATCAAAATACTAAGAAACTTCAAAAAGATTCAACTTCCACTTGATAGAAAAAAAAATAAATCAGATTTCATTATAAGGAATAATTTTAAAAAAAAATCTGTTAAAGTACAAATTAAACACATTTTAAATAGAATTTTATAAATGAAAGAAATAGTTTTAGACACAGAAACTACTGGAATTTCAGTGAAAGAAGGTCATAGAGTTGTTGAAATTGGGTGCATAGAATTAGATAATTTAGTTCCGACTAAAAATAAATTTCACTGTTATTTAAATCCTGAAAGAAAGGTGTCTGAAAAAGCACTTGAAATACATGGATATACAGATGATTTTTTATCTAATAAAAAAAAATTTAAGGAAGTTGTTGAAGAATTTTTAACTTTTGTAAAAGATAAAAGATTGGTGATCCATAATGCAGAATTTGATTTATCTCATTTAAATAACGAACTAGAAATTTTGGGAAAAAAAAAACTTAATAACGAGTTCATAGACACCTTAACTTTAGCTAGAGAGAAATTTCCAGGATCTCAAGTAAGCCTAGATGCATTATGTAAGAAATACAGGATAGATAACTCTAAAAGAGTACAACATTCAGCACTTGGTGATTGTAGCCTTTTGGCAAAAGTTTATATAAATCTAATTGACCAAAAAGAACCAACATTAGATTTCAAAAAAAATGATGTAAATTTACCGGAATTCAATTTAGGTAAAGTTTCTTATTCAAAAAAAATTGTTAGCCCAACTCTGCAAGAGCTTGAAAATCATAAGATTTATCTAAAAAATTTTTTGAAAAGAAATTTTTTTAATTAAATTTTTCTAAATAAAGCTTAGTAAAATCAATCTTTTTTTCTAATTTTATACTTGGGTAACCAGAATTATGCATCATATCCAAAAAAGATTTTTCTAAATCAGGATAAATTTCATTTGGAACTTCACAAAGAATTATTTTTTCTAAATCTTTTTTTTCTTTTATTGACTCCTCTGTTTGAATTACCGTAGCATACACAATTTCAAAATGAGATTTTTTAACTTTTGTATCTTTGTGGTGATATTTTAAAGCAATATTTACTTCGATCATTTTATTTTTAAGGGCAATTGATTTAATATCTATATTTAATTCATATTTATGAATGTGATTTCCAGTAGAGATAAAAGTTTCTATATCTGGCGTCTCACTAGACATATCTTTTATATATTTTGCTAAAATTTTATAATTTCTTGTCATTGTCATCTTCTATATCTTCAAACTCACCTTCAATAAAATCATTTCCTTCTTTATTTTTTCTTTCAAATTTTTTATTTAATCTTCCAAGCATCAATTTCCTAGTAATTGGTAGTATTAATAAAAAACCAACAATATCTGTGGCAAATCCTGGGAGAATTAGTAAAACTGCAGCAAAAGCAATAGCAGCCCCTGAAATTAATTCAAAAGCAGGAATTTGATTTTTTATAATTTGAGTTACACCTGATCTTAAGGTGTTAATGCCTTCGTATTTTGCGTAATAAACTCCTATAATTGCAGTTAAAAATATGAGAATTATCGTGTTTAAAGCCCCTATTTGAGATCCTATCTTAATAAAAAGATAAATTTCTACTATTGGGATTAAAATTACAGCTAAAAGTACTGTGTTCATTTGTCTTTAATGTAATTGTTAGTTGAAATTAATCAACATAGTAATTAGATTTAAATTATGGAATACGGATTTGGATATATTGATATCATTTTATTGGCAATGATCGCTGGCTTTATTTTTTTAAGGCTCAGAGGAATTTTAGGCAAAAGAACAGGCTTTGATGGAAAAGCCCCACCTCAGTTTGAGGAGATTCTGAAAAATATAAATCCTGAAACTAAAATAAATAAAAAAAATGGTTTTGATGAAAATGCGAAAAAAGATTTTTTAAAAGGCGCTCAAATAGCCTACGAGACTATCATTACAGACTTTGGTGATAGCGACAATAAACTAACTACAAGCAAACCCTTATTAAGTAATAAGATCTTTGATCAATTTAATATTGCACTTAATGAGAGAAGCAAAAGAGGTCATTTTGCCGAAATTACTTTTATTGGAGTAAATTCTGCAAACATTAAAGAACATAAGTATTTAGGAAAAATTTTACAGGTAACAGTAGAATTTGTAGCTGAAGTAATAACTTGTATCAAGGATAAAGATAAAAAAATAGTTTCCGGTGATCCCGAAAAAATTAAGAAAATTTATGATACCTGGGTATTTTCTAGAGACACAAGTACAAATAATCCAAATTGGCAGTTAGTTGATACTCTTACGTAATTGACCGGAAATATTTCAGATAAAGACAAAGAAGATTGGAAAAACTTTTTAGAAAAAAAAGAAAAGCTACCAAATAAAGACCTAGAAAAAAAAGATAATAAGCTAAATATAACTAAATCAATTGATCTTCATGGTTTTACCCTTGAAGAGGCAAACAAAAAGGTTGAGAGTTTTTTAATTGATTGTTTTGATCAAAAAGTCTCAAAAGTTAAAATAGTTACCGGCAAAGGACTGCATTCACAAAATGACAAAGATCCATATATTTCAAAGAAATTTGGTATTCTAAAAAATTCTGTTCCTGAATTTATCAAAAATAATTCAAATTTAATAAAAATGATAAAAAGTATTACTGATGCTGAAATTGTGGATGGGGGCAGTGGAGCTTTATACGTTTTTTTAAAAAAAAAATTATAAAATAAATTTTGATAAATCTGTATCTTTAACAAGATTATCAAGATTTTTATTTATATATTCTTTATTTATTGAGATTTTTTCACCAGATCTATCGGTTGCTGTGAAACTAATTTCATCAAGAATCTTTTCTATTATTGTGTGCAATCTCCTTGCACCAATATTCTCAACTGATGCATTTACTTCAGACGCAATATTTGCAATAGCATCAATCCCATCTTCAGTGAACTCTAATTCAACATTTTCTGTTTTTAACAACGCCACATATTGCTTAATTAAACTAAAATCAGGCTCTTTCAGGATTCTTTTAAAATCGTCGCTTGATAAAGCTTCTAGCTCAACTCTAATTGGAAGTCTTCCTTGTAACTCTGGAAGCAAGTCAGAGGGTTTTGCTAGCTGAAATGCACCTGACGCAATAAAAAGAATATGGTCAGTTTTAATAGGTCCATATTTTGTATTCACTGTTGTACCCTCGATTAAAGGTAATAGATCTCTTTGGACACCTTCTCTTGAAACGTCCCCACCAACTCTATCTGTTCTTCCTGAAATTTTATCAATCTCATCTAAGAAAACTATTCCATTATTCTCTGTAGAAATCTTTGCTGATCTTATTATTTTATCTTGTTCAATTAATTTATCAGATTCATCATTTATTAAAATTTCATGAGATTCTTTTACTGTCATTTTTTTCTTTTTTTCCTGTTTTCCCATGGATTTTCCAAGCATTTCTCCAATATTGATCATTCCGACATTAGCACCGGGCATTCCAGGAATTTCGAAAGATGTGTTACCACCTCCTGTGTCGCTGACAGCTATTTCGATTTCATTATTATCTAGATCTCCATCTCTAAGTCTTTTTCTAAAACTTTCCCTTGTGGCCATACTGGCTTTTTTCCCAACCAAAGCATCTAATACTTTTTCCTCAGCTAATTTTTGAGCTTTAGCATAAACCTCTTTTCTCTTTTTAACTTTTTCCATTGATATAGCGATCTCGATTAAATCTCTGACAATTTGTTCTACATCCCTTCCAACATAACCCACTTCAGTAAATCTGGTCGCTTCGACTTTAACAAAAGGAGCCTCAGCCAATTTTGATAATCTTCTTGAAATTTCAGTTTTTCCAACCCCAGTTGGACCAATCATTAAAATATTCTTGGGCAAAACTTCATTTCTCATTTCACCTTTTAGTGCTTGCCTTCTCCACCTATTTCTTAAAGCAACAGCAACAGCTTTTTTAGCTTTATTTTGACCAACTACAAATCTATCTAATTCTGAAACAATTTCTCTAGGCGACAAAGAGCTCACCAATGAAGCCTCTTCATTTTGTTTCTCATTTTTTTTGTGTAGTTGTGTTACGTTAGATTTATCCATTATATTTTTTCAATTTTGACATTTTCATTTGTAAAAACGCATATATCAGCCGCAACTTTTATTGCTTTTTTTGCAACTTCTTCTGCTGATATATTACTTTCCATTAAAACTTTCCCTGCAGCCAAAGCATAATTGCCACCAGAACCAATACCAATAACATCTCCCTCTGGTTCTAAAACATCTCCTGTTCCAGAAATTATATAACTATTACTCTTATCACCAACTGCCATTAGAGCCTCTAATCTTCTTAAATATTTGTCTGTTCTCCAATCTTTAGCTAGTTCAACAGCAGCTCTAGATAAGTTACCTGCATGCTTTTCTAATTTTCCCTCTAATCTTTCAAATAATGTTAAAGCATCAGCTGTTGATCCAGCGAAACCTGCTACCACATCTCTCTTTTCAATTTTTCTGACTTTTGAAGCAGTGCTTTTTACAACAGTATTCCCCATGCTTACTTGTCCATCACCAGCAACCACTACTTCGTCGTTCTTTCGAACTAATACAATTGTTGTCATAGCTTATAAATGGATACTAAATTTGATACTTCAAGCCCAGGTTTAGTATTATTGCCATAATTGAATAATATATGTATACCTGTTTTTAATTATGAAGCGTAAAGGCAAAATAAGTAGAAAAACAAAAGAAACAAGCATTAGTGTTGATTTAAATATTGACGGTAAAGGTAAATACAAAATTGACACAGGAATAGGTTTTTTAAACCACATGCTTGAACAACTATCAAAGCACTCTTCAATAGACATGAGTGTAAAAGCTAAAGGAGATACTCATATTGATCTACACCACACAACTGAAGATACAGGAATTGCCATTGGTGAAGCTTTAAAAAAAGCGTTACAAAAATCTGTTGGAATTAGAAGATATGCTCACGCAATGATCCCAATGGACGAAACTTTATCACGTGTAGCTATTGATATTTCAAACAGACCTTATTTGATTTGGAAAGTTAATTTAAAGGTTGAAAAGCTTGGTGAGATGGATACAGAACTTTTTAAAGAATGGTTTCAAGCATTTTCTCAAGCTGCTGGAATTACTCTTCATGTTGAAAATATTTATGGTGACAATAGTCACCACATTATTGAGTCTTGCTATAAAGGATTGGCGAGATCTTTAAGAACTGCATTGGAAATAGATCCTAGGAATAAAAAAACTATTCCTTCTACAAAAGGTTCTTTATAAGTTTAATGAACGTCACAATTGTTGATTATAAATCGGGCAATATAAGCTCGGTAATAAACTCTTTTAAAGAAGTTGCAAATGATAAAGTAACTATCGAGGTCACCTCAGATGTAAATAAGATAAAATCGAGTGACAAAATAGTTTTACCAGGTCAGGGCTCATTTAAAAGCTGTATAGATGCTTTGAATAAAATTAAAGGTCTTAGAGATACACTCAGTGAATTCGCAATAACAAATAAAAAACCTCTTTTTGGAATTTGCGTTGGTTTACAAATGTTTGCTGATATTGGCTATGAAGAAACCGAGACCAAGGGGTTAGGATGGATCTCGGGTAAAGTTTCAAAAATAGATAATCAAGGTGGAAAATTTAAACTTCCTCATATTGGCTGGAACGAAATCAATATCGTCAAAGATAGTAAAATTTTTAAGGATATAGAAAATAATTCTCATATGTATTTTGTTCATAGTTATGAATTTGTACCAAATGATAAAAAAGTTATTTCAGCAACTACTGATTATTCGACAAAAGTAGTTTGTTCAGTAGAGAAAGAAAATATATTTGGTACACAATTTCATCCAGAAAAGAGTGACAAGTTTGGGCTCAAAATAATTGATAATTTTATAAGTTTATAAATGAAAATATTTCCTGCAATAGATATTAAAGATAAAAAGTGTGTAAGATTAGTTAAAGGAAATTTTGATAAGAAAACCGAGTATGAATTTTCTCCAACTGAACAAGCAGGAAAATTTAAAGACCATGGATTTAAAAATTTACACATAGTTGATTTAGATGGTGCTTTAACTGGTGAAACAGTAAATTTAGATATTATTCAGGATATAATTGGTAAATTTAATTTAAAGATTGAGGTAGGTGGTGGTATCAGAAATTCTGATAGTATTCAAAAATATATTGATGCTGGTGTAGAGAAAGTAATTCTGGGAAGCGCCGCTATTAAAGATAAAAATTTCTTAAAAGAATCATGTGAAAGATTTCCAAATCATATTGCTCTGGGTTTAGATGCTAAAGACGGGTATTTGTCAGTATCTGGATGGAAAGAAAGCTCTAATCAATTAACTTTAGATTATTTAAAAGAAATTAACGACTTTGGTGTTAGTAGATTGATTTATACTGATATTAATAGAGACGGTATGAAACAAAGTCCAAATTTCGATGAAACAATGAAAGTTGCTGAGATGTCAAAATGTCCTGTAATTATATCAGGCGGTGTTTCATCAATAGATGATATTAAAAAAGCGAAGAATTTAAAAAATGTTGAAGGTATAATAGTTGGTAAAGCTATTTATGATGGAGATATAAAATTAGAAGAACTGGTGAAAGAAGATGCTTAAAAATAGAATTATACCTTGTTTAGATGTAAAAAATGGTCGTGTAGTTAAGGGTATTAACTTTGTTGATCTTAAAGATGCAGGAGATCCTGTGGAACAAGCTAAAATTTATAGCGATGGCGGAGCAGATGAAATTTGTTTTTTAGATATCACCGCTTCTAATGAAAATAGAGAAACTATTTATGATGTTGTAGAGAAAACTTCAAAAAAATGCTTTGTGCCATTGACTGTAGGAGGTGGTATTCGAAGTGTGAAAGATATTAACAAATTACTCAATTGTGGGGCTGATAAAGTTTCAATAAACACTGCAGCAGTTGAAAATTCAAAAGTAGTCGTAGATAGTTCAAAAAAATTTGGTTCTCAATGTATTGTAGTTGCAATTGATGCCAAAAAAAATGGAGATAAGTGGGAAGTGTTTACTCACGGAGGAAGAAATAATAGTGGTATTGATGCGTTGGAGTACGCTGAACAAATGGAAAGAAACGGTGCAGGGGAGTTATTAGTAACCTCTATGGACAGAGATGGAACACAAGTCGGTTATGATATTGACCTTATGTCAAAAATTTCATCTAAAGTAAATATTCCAGTTATTGCATCTGGCGGGGTGGGTAATTTAGATCACCTAGTGGACGGAATTAAATTAGGAAAAGCTAGTGCAGTTTTGGCAGCTTCTATATTTCATTATGGAAAACACTCAGTAAAAGAAGCCAAGGATTATTTGGACTCAAAAGGAATACCTGTTAGAATTTAATATGCTTAATACTTTAGAAAGCTTATTTAATCTTGCAAGAGAGCGGAAAAAAACCCCAGTAGATGGTTCTTACACTAATAAATTACTTAGTGATAAATCTTTGAGCAAAGAAAAGATTTTAGAAGAAATTAATGAACTTATTGAGGCAGTTGAAAAAAATTCAAATAAAATTCATGAAGCAGCTGATGTTTTCTATCATTTGATAATGTATCTTGAGGCAAATGATGTGAAAATTGAGGATGTAATGGAAGAACTAAACAAAAGAAAAAAATGAGTTACGATGATAATAATATTTTTGCTAAAATTTTAAGGGGAGAAATTCCTTGTAAAAAGATTTACGAAGATGACTATGTTTTGTCATTTCATGATATTAACCCACAAAAAAAAATTCATGCACTGGTAATACCTAAGGGAAAATATCCTGACCTTGATGATTTTAGTCAAAAAGCCTCTCCAGAGGAAATGGTCGGTTTATTAAAGGGTATCAATATAGTTGCTAAAAAACTTGGTATATCAGTAGACGGCGGCAAAGGTTATCGTGCTTTAGCTAATACATCTGAACATGGTGGTCAAGAGGTACCTCATTTACATTTTCATCTATTTGGAGGTGAAAAAGTTGGAAAGATGGTGGAGTGAGTATTAAGGTTGAAAGAAATTATTTAGAAATTAACTCTCTTAAAGATCTAAAAACATCAAAATTTTCTCCAGACGATTGTATTGTTGACTTAAGTGATCCAGCAGATTTTCAAATAAATAAGTTTTTTTATAAAAGTATCGGTGAAGAACATCGGTGGACTGACCGACTAGTTTGGACAGATAGGCAGTGGATCGCATATATTTCTGATCAAAAAGTAAAAACATATATCTTAAAAAAAGCTAATGAAGTTGCTGGTTATTTTGAACTAATTTTTCACCAGGAAAAAAAGGAGACAGAAATTGCTTATTTGGGTTTGCTCAAAGAATATCAAAATAAAAATTTAGGCTCATTTCTTTTAACATCAGCTATTAAAAACTCTTTTTCAGATACCACTAAGAGAGTATGGGTGCATACATGCTCCCTAGATCACGAACATGCTTTAAATAATTATATTTCAAGAGGCATGAGAGTTTATAAAACTGAGTCAATTTTAATTTAATTTTGTTTAGGTAGAATAAATAAACTATTATTTAATTCTTGGTTTTTTTTTACAGAGGCCAGAAAGGTGATGCTAAGATTTTGATAGATATCTTTAGTCTGCCATCCTATCAGATTAAGAGTTTTATAATCAAAGAATATATTTACTTGAAAATCAGCTTCAGAAAATTGAAAATTTACAAATTTATTATCTAAAATTCTCTCGTTCAAACTGTTGATTTTATTCATTAAAAAATTTTTATTTAGTATTAAATTTAGGGGTGTTCTTTCAAGTGGATAAAGATAATAACTATTTGTAGTTTTTATTACTATTGATTTTCCATTAGAAACTAAAATTTTATTGTTTTTTAAATTATATCTACAAAAAATTTTTTTAGGATATGATAATGCACAATAACCATTTTCAGTTTTGCCATTAATATTTTGCTCAAAATTAAATGTTAAATTTTCTGTAGTTTTTAAGTTTTGCACTATCTTTTCTTTGATAGATGCTGAGGCCTCAAAAATTGAAAAAAATAAATATAAGATGATTAATTTATTCTTCATTAAAGAACATCACGTTTTCCGACATGATTGGCTTTACTTACAATGCCTTCTTCCTCCATCATATCGATTATTCTTGCAGCACGATTATATCCAATCTGGAGTTTTCTTTGTAAAAAAGACGTTGATGCTTTCCTCTCAGACTTTATTAACTCAACAGCACTCTGATAAAGCTCATCTTTGTCACTTAAATTCTTAGAGCCATCATTCATCTCCTTTTCATCTGCAAAATTAAGAATTTCGTCAACATAATCAGGCTCTGCTTGCATTCTTAAATAGTTATTAATATTTTCAATTTCATTATCAGATACGAATGGAGCGTGTATTCTGACAATTCTATTGGCAGATGACATGTATAACATATCCCCTTTGCCTAATAATTGTTCAGCCCCCTGCTCGCCTAAGATAGTCCTACTATCTATTTTTGATGTAACCTGAAAAGATATTCTTGTAGGAAAATTTGCCTTAATAGTACCAGTTATAACATCCACACTAGGTCTTTGAGTAGCCATGATAATGTGTATTCCAGCAGCTCTTGCCATTTGTGATAATTTTTGTATGTAATTTTCAATCTCTTTTCCTGCTATTAGCATTAAATCTGACATCTCATCAACCACTACAACGATATAAGGCATTGGCAGACTGTGTTTTGAATTATAACTGTCAATATTTCTAACACCTTCTTTTGTCATCAATCTGTATCTACTCTCCATTTCTTTAACGACCCAACCTAAAACTGAAGCAGCTTTTTTAGCTTCAGTGATTACGGGACATAGTAAATGTGGTACCCCTTCATAAGTTGAGAGTTCAAGCATTTTAGGATCTATCAAAATAAACTTGCATCTTTTAGGTGTATGTCGATAAAGAAGAGACAATATAATCGTGTTAATACAAACAGATTTTCCTGAACCTGTAGTTCCAGCAATTAGTAAGTGAGGCATTGAAGACAAATCCCCCACTATTGGATTACCAGATATACTCTTACCCAAGGCAATGGGTAGTTTGATTTCTTTTTTTTTAAAGTCTGCATCAGTCAAAATTTCACTGAGGTAAACATTTTCTCTTGTTTTATTAGGCAGTTCAATTCCAACAGTATTATTTCCTGGGATAGTTGAAATTCTTGCTGATTCAGAACTTGTGTTCCTTGCGATATCATCTGAAAGATTAATTATTTTTGATACTTTTACACCAGCGGCAGGTTCAAATTCATTAAGAGTAACTACAGGTCCATGACTTATTTTTTTTATTTTTCCGTTAACACCAAAGTCTAATAAAATTTTTTCTAAGAAATCAGAGTTACTTGATTGATTTTTTTCAGAAGTATCCCTCTCCTTTTTTAAAGGAATCTTAAGCAAATCAACACTCGGTAAATTAAATTTCAATTTTTCGGTTTCTTTAACTTCATTGGCCTTAATAAAAGGCAAGTCTTCTTGAATTAAATTTTTAATTTCGTCTTGTGGAATATATTCACTTATAACTTCACTTTTATCTGTATAATTTTTTTCTTTTTTATTTAAGGATAATGTCATCCTCTTTAAAAAATTATAAAATTTTTTAGCATTAAAATTTATACTGAGTAAAAAAAAAACAGAAATTAATACTATTATTAAATAATAGGATATACTTTCATTTATAACTATTAAATTATTGAATATATTTTCATTCAAATAAGTTCCAACAAATCCTCCATTCCCATTAATGAAAAGTGCAAATGCAGTATTGTAGAAATAACTAAAGAATAATGAGCCAAAAATTAAATATAGAATTGAATAAAATAAATTTTCAATTACCAAAAAAAAATCTTTACTTATAGTCATTTTTATACCTGTAAAAATAAGTGTGAATGAAAAAAGAAAAGAAATTAAGCCTAGAGATTGAAAAAAAAGATCTGAAATGTAACTGCCTCTAAAACCAAGTAAATTTTTTATCTCTATATTTTCAGGAAATATAAAGTTTGGATCATCCGGAGAATAAGATATTAGCGAAATAAATAAAATTAAACCAGCTAAAGAAATTAAAACACCAAATATTTCTGATAACCTTTTTGCAACAAAATCTAGAGTTAAATTAATGATCTTTTTCATATTCATATCTAATGATTCAAATTTATCACTTTGTATCATCTAATTTTTCTTGTTAAAATTAAATTTATTATGAAAGTTTGTATAATTGGAAATAACTTAACAAGCCTAACTTTAGCAAAAGCTTTAGTTAATAAGGAGATATTTGTTGATATCTTTTACAAACATAAAAATATTAATCTAGACAAGACACGTACAATAGGACTTTCAAAGTCTAATATAAATTTTTTTAATAAAAGTATATCAAATATAAATAAAATTTTGTGGCCCATAAAAAAGATAAAGATTTTTTCAGAAAACTCTGGAAATAAAGAAATAATCAAATTTGATGATTTACATAATAATCTTTTTTCCATAATGAGTAATTATAAAGTGTATACTCAATTAAATTCTGAACTTTACAAAAATAAATATTATAATTCAAAAAAAAATATTCCTTTAAAAGATTTAATTAAGATTGATTATGATTTAATTATAAATTGTGATCATACCCACGAAATTACAAAAAAATTTTTTTTTAAAAAATTTGAAAAAAAATATAATAGTTTTGCTTTTACTACAATCATAGATCATAAAAAATTAGATGTGAATAATACTGCAGTGCAAATTTTTACAAACAAAGGTCCAATAGCATTCTTACCTATATCAAATAGTAAAACATCGGTAGTCTTATCTATGAGATCAAAAACAAATGAAAATAATTTTTGTATTAAGGAATTAATTACTAGGTTTAATTCTGTTTATAAAATAAAAAAGATAAATAAAATTTCTAAGTTCCAATTAAAATCATTAAACATAAGAAAATATTACAATTCTAATATATTAGCCTTCGGAGATTTATTACATAAAATTCATCCTTTAGCAGGACAAGGTTTTAACATGTCAGTAAGAGATATAAGTAAACTGTTAACCATAATTGATGAAAAAATTAGTCTTGGTTTGCCATTAGATGAAACTATATGCGTTGAGTTTCAAAACGAAGCAAAAAGTAGAAATTTTGTTTTTTCAGAAGGAATTGATTTTATTTATGAGTATTTTAATTCTGAAAATATGATTAGAAATAACATAATAGACACTTCTATAAAGTATATCGGAAGAAATAAATTTTTAAATGAATATTTTAAAAAGATTGCTGACGTAGGATTAAAAACTTAAATTATTGAAGAGTTGTATTTTCAAATTGATCGTGTGTATAGGTATTTAAAATTTGAGCAATTTTTGTTTTTCTAATATTTAAGTTTTGAGCCTCAAGTAAAACTTGTTTTTCTTCTAAACTAAATGGCGAAGCCATTGCCAGCGCGTTAATAGTTTCATCTAAACTTTGCTTTTTTAAAGCTGTCCAATTAATTATAAAACCTCTCTTCTCAAATAATTTCTTAAAATCTTTAAAAATTAGCTCTAAATCTGAAAACTTTATGTCTTCTTTTTTTTCTTCTAAATCATGCATATAGTTATCAAAACTTATTTCAAATTCTCTATACTTTTTTTTCGAGTTAATTTCTTTTTTAATTTCAAATCTAATTACACCTTTTAAGTCAATCAAATACCTCTTATCGTCAGTCTCTTTGAAGCTAGTTATTTTGCCAAGACATCCAACTTTGTGTAGAACAGGAAATTTTAAATTATCAATATTTTCTATAGTTTTTGGTTGAACCATTCCAATAAATTTGTCGGATTTCATACTGTCATTAATCATTTCTACATACCTTGGCTCAAAAATGTTTAAAGGCACAGTTGTTTTAGGGAAAATGATAAAACTACTTAATGGAAAAACTGGTATTATTTTAGGAAGATTCATAATTTTTATAAAATATATAATATAATTATAAAAAAATTTTAAAAATTAACAAATGATTATTTGGCTCTCATCCTACCCAAAAAATGGAAATACATGGATAAGATCTTTAATAAGTGCGTATTATTATTCAAATGATGGTCTTTTTTTAGGAGATCAAAGTTTAAGAAATATTGAACAGTTCCCAACAAAAAAAAATCTAGAGGGCTTTAATTTTGATCCAAACCAGCCTGGAGATAGCGCCAGATTTTGGATACCAGCTCAAGAAAAAATAAACATGGATAAAAAAGTAAGATTTTTTAAAACGCATAACGCTCTGGTAAAACTAGGTCAAAATGATTTTACAAATGTAAAAAATTCACTCGGTGGAATTTATATTGTTCGTGATCCTCGAAATGTTATAGACTCTATGGCAAGACATTTTCAAATTAAGCATAGTGAAGCATTAATTGCAATGCAAGATGAAAAAAATTTTACTTACGATTTTAAAAAAAAAAACGATTATAGTGATTATCAATTTATTAGTTCTTGGGAAAAAAATTACCAATCTTGGAAATATAATAAATTAATTCCAGTTAAATTTATAAAATATGAAGATTTATTGAAAGAAACGTTTTTTGTGTTTAAGGAAATAATAGATTTTATAGACAAATTAATTAACAATAAAAATGGATTTAACAGAGAAAAAGCAAAAAGAGCAGTAAAAAGTACATCATTTGAAAATTTAAAAAAAATAGAGGAAAGCAAAGGATTTAGTGAGTCAATAAATGCACGTAAAGACAATAAAAAAATTCCTTTTTTCCATTTAGGACCTAAGAATGAGTGGCGAAAAAATTTTGACGAGGCTTATATCAAAAAAATAAATCATATTTTTGAAAAAAATTTAAGTGAATTGAATTATTTATAATTTAAATTTCTTGAAAAATAATTTACAATCTTTATATTAACCAAGTTTTGCGGGCATAGCTCAGTGGTAGAGCGTCTCGTTGCCAACGAGAAGGTCGAGGGTTCGACCCCCTTTGCCCGCTCCATTTTGTTATGAGTGATTTATTAAAAAAAAAGTGTGTACCCTGTGAAGGCGGTGTAAAAGCTTTCGATATGTCTGAAATTCACAAATATCAGAAAAAAGTTGATGGATGGGAAATTATCCAAAATGATAAAAAAGTTTACCTTTTAGAAAAAAAATTTGAATTTAAAAATTTCTTAGAAAGTCAAAAATTTGTTAATGAAGTTGGAAAAGTTTCAGAGGAAGAAGGTCATCATCCTGATATAATTTTTGGCTGGGGATATGCTAAGATTAACATTAGTACACATGCTATTGAGGGTTTATCTGAAAATGATTTCATCTTGGCGGCTAAAATTGATCAGATAATTAATGTCTAAAATGTCTAGTTTTTGAAAAAACTAAAATAGTATTTGTGTCGTTTGCAAATTTTATAATTTCTTTGTCTCTTATTGAGCCAGCGGGTTGAATTATTGCAGTAGTTCCTGATTGAACCAACTTTTCTATCCCATCTACAAATGGAAAAAAAGCATCAGATGCTGCCACAATCTCGTGTTTAAGTTTTGAAAATTTGTTCATTTTATTAATTGCAATTTTACAACTATCCAGTCTACTAGGTTGCCCTGAGCCAATACCAATTGTCGACTTATTACTTACTAAAACGATTGCATTAGATTTCACGTAGCGACACACGTTAAAAGCAAACATCAAATTATCAAGTTGTGATTTAGTTGGTTTTCTCTTCGAAACAACTTTAAAGTTCTTTTTAGAAAAATTTTCCTTATCCTCTGATTGTATGAGTGTATAATCACCTATAGAATTAAATTTCCAAAGATGATTAAAAGTTAATTTTGATGAGTCTATAAGTCTTAGATTTTTTTTCAATTTTAAAATTTTTAGAGCATTTTTATCAAATCCATTTGCAATAATGACTTCAAGAAAAACTTCATTAAGAATTAAAGCTATTTTAGGTGTAATTTTATAATTACATGAAACAACTCCACCAAAAGCACTTGTAGGGTCTGATGCTAGTGCAAATTTATAACTATCAATATTATTTTTAAGTGTTGAGACGCCACAAGGATTTCCATGTTTCACAATAACTGTACCAGTATTTTTTGGAAGTGATCTTGTAATTGCTAGCGCTGAAAAAATATCACTATAATTATTATAGCTTAAGGTTTTTCCATGAATTTGATTGATTAGATTTTTTTTATTTTGAGAATAAAATGCTCCTATCTGATGAGGATTTTCTCCATATCTGAGTTCCTGTATCAAATTTGTGTACAAGATTTTCCTTTTAGGAAAATTAATATTGCTATAGTTGTTTAAATAATTTGATATCACAGCTTCATAGTAAGCAGATTCACCAAATGCAATTCTGGACATTTTTTCTCTAAATTTTAAAGTGGTATAACCTTTGTTCTTTTTTAATTCACTAATGAGCTCTGAATATTGATCAAAAGACGTTATCACAGTAACATCATTGTAATTTTTTGCTGCTGCCCTAACCATAGTTGGACCACCAATATCAATATTGTCCAATATTTTAGAGTGACTATTTGTTTGTTTAACAGTTTTTTCAAAAGGATAAAAATTTACAATCACTAAGTCGATATTTTCAAAGTTATTTTTTTTCATGTCTTTTAGGTGCGATTTTTTGTTTCTTTTGTTTAAAATTCCACTATGTATTTTAGGATGTAAGGTCTTCACTCTTCCCTCGAGAATTTCGTTAAAACCGGTAAAGTCTGAAACCTCCAAACATTTGAATTTTAGTTTTCTAATTTCTTTAAAAGTTCCACCAGAGCTAATCATTTTTATATTATTTTTCTTTAATTCTTTTAGTAAAGGTTTTAAGTAAGATTTGTCAGAGAGGGATATCAATGCGGTTTTAACTCTTTTCATTATATTTTTTTTATTTCCCATTTAATATTTTCTTCACTATTATTTGAGATTCCAGATACAAAAATGTTTTTGTTTTCAACATACAAATGTTTATTGCCAAAATATAAACCATTATCAATATTTATATCATAATTATCACATGTAAATTTCCATCCCTCTTCATCTAATTCGATTAAAATTGATTTTTTATCTTGAGTTTTCATTAACTTGATATTTGGCTCTAAATGAAATCTAATTTCAAATTTATAATTGTTTTTATTTTTTCTTTTTATAATTTTATCATTTCCTACAAATATCATCTTTTCAGGATAAAATTCGATATTTCTCTCATGTATTGACTTATAATCTTTTAAATATCCGTCATGTGCTGCGGTAATTCTCCAATAATCTTTTTCAAATATGATTTTTTTTTGCGTTACTCTTAGTCCAGTTTTAAGAACCCATCTGTCTCTTTCTTTTAAGAATTTACATGATGAGTTATCATCAATTATTAAAGTGCTGTGAGTTGCAGAAGATTTTGATAATTTATTGAGTTTTTGATCTTTTTTTTTGTAGTATCCACAATTACCAATCAATTTTTTACCATTTGAGATAATTTCAAAGGATAAAGCCCCTGATTGATAATCCTTTGAATATTTAACATCTGGAGAGGAGCCCGTATCCATTGCAATACAAATTTTTTTATTTTGTAAAATTGTGTAACCGCCATAGTCTTTATTATCACTTTTAAATTTATAACCTAGTCTTTTAAGGTAATTATCAAAAGTTTTATTATTAGTAATATTATTTCCATTAAATAAAAAATTCACTTGTGTGTTTTGCCAAAAATAAGCATACGCTTTTCCAAAATAATATATTGTTTCTTCTACAAGTTCTGGTGTCTCAACTTGAGATTCTCTAAACCACTCTTTAATCAGAATTAAATACTTTAAATAAAAAATCTGTTGTTTTATATTTCTTGATTTTATGAAACCTTCATTATCTAATAAATTTCTTATTATTTTTTTTAAAAGATTTAATCCAAATGATAGATATCTTTTATCGATTTTATAACATAATCCTACTAAGATAATTGCTGAGCAACCAACAATTTTGTCATCCAAATTTTTTGATTTTTTAATTTCAATTATTAAGTGATTAGTTTGTTTTTGGATCATGTAATCAAATATTGATCTGTATTCACTATTACTTTTATTATATGAAAGGTGATGGTTAGATAACCATGAAATTATTCTTTTGGCAGTAGTATCAAATTCCCAACTTTCTTTTCGATAACGATTATTTCTAGTAACCCAATCTAATATTACTTTTTGTGTCATTTTCTTTGAGGATTTAAGATCAAGACTAAAAAACCAAAAAAAATTATTTAATTTTTTGAATTCTTTAGATTCTTTTTTATTTACCCAAATTTTATTAAAATTTAAATCATCAATTTTATATTTTTTGTTTTGATAATTTATTAAAGACGATAGCAAATAGGGGCTAGGTTTGTAATTAAATTCAACCTCTAAAGTTCTGGAAATTTTTTTCTCATATAAAGTAGAATTTTTGTAAAAATTTTCAAATTTGTCTTTTATGTAACTGATTGAAATATAAAAAGTTTTAAAAAATTCATTCAGTAACATTCTACACTTCTTTAAGTGTTTCTATATTTTTTTTTATATTTCCATTATTTTCTTTAAATATAGTTGTTCCTGAGACAAGAATATTTGCGCCTGCATTTATTACTTCTTTAGAATTGTCAAAATTTATTCCCCCGTCTACTTCAATGTCATAATTATAATTTTTTTCTTCTTTAATTTTTTTTAATAATTTGATTTTTTCTATGACTTTATGAATAAATTTTTGACCACCAAAACCTGGAAAAACACTCATAACTAATATCAAATCAACATTTTCTAAATCTTCTTCGATTGTACTAATTTCAGTATCTGGGTTTAGTGAAACTCCCACTTTTTTTTTAAAAATCTTGATTTGTTCAATTGACTCTTTTAAGTTTTTAGTAGCTTCTGGATGTATTGTAATTATATCTGCACCAGCTTCTGCAAAATCTTTGATATATTTATGCACAGGTGAAATCATTAAATGCACATCAAAGACCAATTTTGTGTGTTTTCTAAGAGCTTTTATAACTGGTGGACCAATAGTTAAATTAGGAACAAAGTGACCATCCATGACATCAACGTGTATCATGTCTGCTCCTGCATCTTCTAATCTCTTAATTTCATTCCCCAATTGACTGAAGTCAGCAGATAGGATTGATGGTGAAATTTGTATTTTTTTCATTGGTGACTAAACATACTAGTACCAAATTTTAAAATTTAATTAATTAAAAAATTGATAAATTTGTCTTGAAATTTCACTTTCTAAAGGAAATGATAACATACCCATCACAGAGTATCCCAAAATCCAAGGCATAAGGTAAAATCTTATCATAAAGAAAAACCAAGCAACGTATAAGGGCACGATTGGTTGAATTATAAAAGATGGAGTTATAGGTTTAAATAAATTAACAAGAGGATTAGTAAATTTTACAAAAACTCTCATAAAAAAAAATTGAGAGTCCTCTCTTTGAAAAATATTCATTGCCACTCTACCAATCAGAGTCCACATTATCACTCCTAGAATATAATCAATTATATATACTAAAGGGTGAAAGTTAGCAGACATTTAAGATTTATATTTGAAAAAAGTAGAAATTAAAAGGGGCGAAATTAATCGCCCCTTATAAAGATTATTTTTATTGTTTGCCGATGATAGATCTACCAGATGGTACTCTAACTTCGTCAACCATTCTCTGCGTAGCAGCACTTGGTTCTGAAGTTATTAAACTTACCACAACCATAGATACTAAGCTGACAGCTGAACCAAAGATACCAAACGTTAACTGTGTTATACCTAAGAATCCGCTTCCGCCTGTTCTTACCCAAACTAGGTAACCAGCACCAGAAATTAATCCTAAAGCCATACCAGCTATAGCACCTTCTTTGTTAGCTCTCTTCCACCATACACCAAGTACAAGTGGGAAGAATAGTCCTGACATCGCAAAGTCAAAAGCCCAGATTACTGAACCTAAGATACCTTGGATCTCAAGAGCTGCGATTGTTGCTCCTGCAAAACCAATTACTACAAGTAATACCCTTGCAACAACTAGTCTCTTCGCAGTCTCAGCTTTTGGATCGATGATCTTATAGTAAACATCGTGTGAGATTGCGTTTGCAATTGCTAAAATCAAACCATCAGCTGTTGACATGGCAGCTGCCATACCTCCAGCAGCAACCAGACCTGAGATTACATACGGTAATCCAGCTATTTCTGGAGTTGCTAACACAACGGCTTTACCACCCATGAAAAACTCGTTTAACTCTAGAGTTCCATTTCCGTTAAAGTCGCTTACAAACATTAAGTTTGCTTGGTTCCAGTTTTGATACCAATCTATCGCTTGAACTTCAGTTATTGATTTACCGATAATACCAGTTGGTAATGACGGATCAATCAATGACAACTTAGATAGTGTCGCTAACATTGGAGCAGAAGAATAAAGTAGGAAGATAAAGAATAATGACCAACCTACTGATTTTCTAGCTGCTTTTACACTTGGAGTAGTAAAATATCTCATCATAACGTGAGGCAATGAAGCTGTTCCCATCATCATCGCTAACGCTAATGAAATAAATGCCCAAGGTGTTGCGTTCACCGCTGAGTGAGCTTTAGTTATTCCAGCTAAACCTTTTGGTACTTCTTTTAGATTTTCAGCAGAGTTTTTAACAAAACCAAACTGAGCCTCTAATTCGGCTATTCTAGAAACTTCATCAGCTAACATGAAGTGAGGGAAGAAACCCGCACCCATTTTGTTACTGATCCAGAATACTGGTAATAAGTAAGCTATGATTAGTACGATATATTGAGCTACCTGTGTCCAAGTTACTCCTCTCATACCGCCAAGCATTGAACAAAGTAAGATACTTATTAGTCCAACGTATACAGCGTATTGAAATGGAATATCTAGTGCAACAGATGCAATTGTACCTGTGGCGTTAATTTGTGCAGTCACATAAGTAAATGAAGCAACAGTTAAAACTACTACTGCCATGAATCTACTTAAATTACCACCGTATCTTGTACCTATAAAATCTGGAACTGTGTAACAGCCAAATTTTCTTAAGTAAGGTGCTAATAGTGATGCAACTAATACATATCCACCAGTCCAACCTACAAGTAGTGCCATATATCCGTAACCTTTAAAGTAAATACCACCAGCCATTGCAACGAATGAAGCACCAGACATCCAGTCTGCTGCTGTCGCCATTCCGTTGAACACGGTTGGTACTTGTCTTCCAGCTACGTAATACGCATCTGCTTGCGCTGTACGTGATAGATAACCAATTATTGCATAGATGGCTACAGTAAAGGCAACGAAACAAATTCCTATTGCTTTAGCTGACATACCCATCTGCTCACCAATTGACATAATGATTATGAAACCTAAAAATCCTCCTGTATAGATTCCATAAACTTTAGGTAAATTGTCTATAAAATTACCTTTTAGCATTAGTCATCTCCTCTCTCACTAAAGCCGAACTCTTCATCAATTTTTTCTTGTCTATTCGCAAACCAGAAAATTAGTATTACGAAAATTCCAAGAGAACCTTGACAAGTGAACCAATAAGTCAACGGATAACCAAATGGTCCCGTAACTTCGTTCATTTCAGCCCCGAATAAGAAGATGCCAATTGAGAAAACAAACCAAATTGCTAAAGTCATCATTAGCAAACCCTTGGATTTTTCCCAGTGTTGTTCTTGTTTTGACATTTATACCTCTCTCTTTTTAGTTATAACTGGCGAAAACCATAACCATTATAAAATAGATTTAAAGTGTTAAAATTGGTAAATTTACTGGCCTTTTTCAGTTATAAGTGTCAAAAATAGGGCTTTTTATGGGTAAATACAAATTAACTTGGAGAGACTTAACTTTAAGTGATTTTAAGACTTATCTCTTCGCCATGTTTAAAGCTTTCATTCCTAAAGGGAAAATTAGCAACTTAGATGAACTTGAAGCTTTTATTCAATCAAAATCTGCTTGGGTGAGCCAAGTCACTCTTTATGGATATCTTAAAACAAGGATGGGAACTAGATATGTACTTCATTTCGAGAATGATACTTTCATGGACTCGGTTAACCTTGCTAAGTGGAATATTTATTCAGTTGCTCTCCAAGATCTTACATTCTTTACATTTTCAAAGCTTAAAGCAAATTTTAATTATCAAGATACTGAAAAGGCAAAAGAAATTTTTTTAAAAATTTTAGATGACGAAATTACAAACAAAATGCCGATAGATATTATAGAAAATGCAAAAAAAAGTTTTGATGAAAGATTACAGAATATCAATTGGGACAATTATCATAATGATTTACCCTTTAATTCTAGTGCTTTATCATTATACAAGTGGGCACCAATCGCTGATGATTTAAAGACGTTAGATCGTAAAATTGTTCTTAATTCAGTTATTTTAAAATGGGATGTTGTAAAAAAAGAATTTAAAGAAAGAATAAAGTTTTAAATATTTTTTCTGTTATCTACCAAACTATCTACAACAGTTGGATCAGCAAGAGTAGTTGTATCTCCTAATTGTCCATGTTCATTTGCCGCAATTTTTCTTAAAATTCTTCTCATAATTTTTCCAGACCTTGTTTTTGGAAGTCCTGGGGTAAAATGAATTAGATCTGGTGTTGCTAAAGGTCCTATTTGTTTTCTAACCCAAAGTTTTAGTTCTCTATCTAAGTCGCCAGTCTCACTCTCCCCTGCGTTAAGTGTAACATAACAGTATAATCCATTTCCCTTAATATCATGAGGATATCCAACTACTGCAGCTTCAGCTACTTTTGGATGTGCAACAAATGCGCTTTCAATTTCAGCTGTACCTAGATTATGTCCTGAAACAATAATCACATCATCAACTCTACCAGTAATCCAGTAGTAACCATCTTTATCTCTTTTACATCCATCTCCAGTAAAATATTTTCCGTCAAACTGTGAAAAATAGGTATCAATAAACCTTTGATGATCACCATATACCGTTCTCATTTGACCAGGCCAAGATTGAGCTATACAAAGCCTACCTTCGCCCTCACCTTTTATTTCTTTTCCATCTTTATTAACTAATACCGGTTTAATTCCATAAAAAGGTTTTGTTGCTGACCCTGGTTTTAATGGAATAGCTCCAGTTTGTGGTGCAATAAGAATTCCCCCTGTTTCTGTCTGCCACCATGTATCAACTATCGGACATTTTGAATTTCCAACTGTTTTATAATACCACATCCACGCTTCTGGATTTATTGGTTCTCCAACAGTTCCCAATAGTTTTAAGGATTTTCTAGAAGTTTTATTGACTGGGCCATCGCCCTCTCTCATTAAGGCCCTTATGGCCGTTGGTGCAGTATAAAAAGTATTTACTTTATATTTGTCTACTATCTGCCACCACCTTGAGCTATCAGGATAATTTGGAACACCTTCAAACATTATAGTGGTTGCACCATTTGCAAGAGGACCATAAATTATATAACTATGACCAGTTACCCATCCAATATCTGCTGTGCACCAATAAATATCGTTTGGTTTATAATTAAAAATGTATTGATGAGTCATAGAAGCATAAACCATATATCCCCCGGTAGTATGCAGAACCCCTTTAGGTTTCCCAGTTGATCCTGATGTATAAAGAATAAATAAAGGATCTTCTGCATTCATTTCTTCAGGCTCAGAATGACTTGGAACATCTTTTATCAAATCATGATACCAAACATCTCGATCTTCATTCCAGAACACATAGTTACCAGTTCTTTTCACTACAATACATTTTTTGACGTCTGGGCAATTAGATAAAGCTTCATCTGTTGTTGCTTTCAGAGGAATAGTCTTACCTCCCCTCACTCCTTCATCTGCCGTAATTATATATTCAGATTTACAATCATTAACTCTTCCCGAGATTGATTCTGCGGAAAAACCTCCAAAAATTATCGAGTGTACTGCACCTATTCTTGCACAAGCCAACATTAAGATTGCTAGTTCGGGAATCATTGTCAGATAAATAGTTACACGATCACCTTTTTGTATTCCTAATTTTTTTAAGCCATTAGCAGCTTTTGAAACCTTTTGATGTAATTGTTTATAAGAAATTTTTTGAGTATCCTTTGGATCATCACCTATCCAAATAATTGCAGTTTTATCTTTTTTATCTTTCAAATGACGATCAATACAGTTAACTGACGCGTTTAAAGTACCATCTTCAAACCACTTAATTCTCACTTCATCTTTGCTATACTTCACGTCCTTTATTTTTTTGTAGGGTTTTATCCATGTAATTCTTTTTCCCTCTTTTTTCCAAAATGTATTGTTATTTTTAATAGATTCAGAATATTTTTTTTGATACTGAGATTTATTTGCTAGACTTCTTTTAACCCATTCAGGTTTAATCTTAATTATTTGTTCCTTAGTGGATGCCTCAATTTTTTTACTTTTAGGTTTTTTTTTGTAGGTTTTTTTAGCTTTCGATATTCTGCTTATTTTTCTCTTTTTTTTTGAATATTTTTTCTTAGCTTTTTTCTTTTTTGATTTTTTTTTCTTTGGCATATATTTAAAATTTACTCATCTTATTTAAAATCTTCCAGCTTTTAGAGTCAATAGGCATTACAGATAATCTGCTTTGTTTAATCAGAGATAAATGGCTTAAATCCTTGCTTTTTTTTATATCCTCCAAAGTTACTGGTTTATCTAATTTTTTTAAAAATTTAACAGTTACTGCTACAAACTTTCCAGATTTATCTGTTCTGTCGATGAAATGCTCTTTCACAACCTCTACTATTCCCACAATTTCTTTCCCAATATTCGAATGATAAAAAAAACATTGATCTCCCTTTTTCATATTTTTGAGATTTTTGGCTGCTTGATAATTTCTTACACCGTCCCAAGGCGCTCCTCTTGCACCAGCCTCTTTTTGTTGATCAATTGACCACACATCAGGTTCTGATTTCATTAACCAATATTGCATTATAATTTTACTCCAGCTCCTTTTAAAAAACTCGCTTTTTCATCTAATGGCCATCTTGGTTTTGCTGGATAATCTAGATCATTAAACTGTTTTAACTTAAATTTTTCTAAACCTACCATTCCAATCATTGCAGCATTATCACCACAAAGGTCAATTGGAGGAAATATACTTTCATAATTTTTTTCTTCACATAAATTAATTAACATTGATCTAATTTTTTTATTTGCTGCAACACCACCAGCTATTACAAAAACTTTTTTTTTAAGAGTTTTATCTTTTTCAAATTGTTTAAAAGCAATTTTAGTTTTTTTAGATAATATTTCTTCGATAGTCGTTTGAAACGATGCTGCTAAATCAAATTTTTCTTGTTCAGTTTTGATAGTTTTATTTATTTTTAAAACAGCTGTTTTTAGTCCAGCAAATGATAAATTGCATCCACCTTTATTGAAAATTGGTTTTGGCAAATCATATTTTTCTGGATCACCTTTTTTAGCCAAAATTTCTATTTGTGGTCCACCTGGAAATTCGATCCCTAAAAGTTTAGCTGTTTTATCAAATGCTTCACCAAGAGCGTCATCAATAGTTGTTCCTAACCTTTTATATTTGCCTAAACTTTGAACATCAAGATACTGTGAATGTCCTCCAGATATTAAAAGAAGTAAATATGGATAATCCAGCAATGAATTTATTTTGGGACTTAGTGCATGCCCCTCAAGATGATTTACAGCAATAAAAGGTTTGTTCATTATCGAAGCAAAAGTTTTTGCAAAACTTAAACCAACGGATAAACATACAATAAGCCCTGGTCCTGCTGTGCAGGCTACTGCATCAATTTCCTCTATTTTTTTTCCACTTTCACTTATTGCTCTTTGAACGATCGAATCGATTTTTTCTATATGAGATCTAGCTGCTAATTCTGGGACAACTCCACCAAAATCTCTATGAACCTCTACCTGACTGGATACAATATTAGATAATATAATTGGTAATCCTTGATCATTTTCAGATATCAAGGAGGCCGCCGTTTCATCGCAACTAGACTCTATTCCAAGAATTAAGGGTTTTTTACTCATTCAAATAGTTTTTAATAATTGTACAATCCCAATACAAGTAAGAAATAAATTTATTTATGAGTAAAAAAATTACTATTGGATCAAGAGGCAGCAAGTTAGCTTTACTATATGCACAAAAAGTAAGAGAAAAAATTATAAAAAATACTGATTTTATAGAGCAAGATATTGTTATAAAAAAAATAACTACCAAGGGTGATGAGTTTAAAGATGTAAGATTGTCAGAATTTGGTGGGAAGGGACTATTTTCAAGCAACATAGAAAAAGAGCTAAAGTATAAAAATATAGATATAGCAGTTCATGCTCTTAAAGACATGCCTGCTTTAGAAACCGAAGGCCTTACCACAGATGCATTTTTAGAAAGAAATGATCCAAGAGAAATTCTTATTACATTAAACAAAAAAAAATTAAGTGAATTAAAAACTAATTCTATTATTGGCACTTCTTCTTTTCGAAGAGAATATCAGATAAAAAAAATTAGATCGGATATTCAATGTAAACTTATCAGAGGTAATGTTGATACAAGATTAAAAAAGTTAAAAGATGGATTATATGATGCAATAATTTTATCTTATGCAGGAATTAAATTTTTAGAGTTTGGTAGTGAAATTTCAGAAATATTTTCTCCAGAAAAAATAATTCCTAGTGCCGGACAAGGTATAATAGCACTTCAATGTAGAGAGCAAGATCAAAAAATAAACTCGATTTTAAAAAACATAAATCATGAAGAAACATATATGAGAGCGCATAGTGAAAGAAACGTTTTGAAAGTTTTGGAAGGTGATTGTGAAACAGCTGTTGGAGTTTATTCCAAAATAGAGGGTGGTAAAATTACTTTAGAGGCTGAGCTTTTTTCACTTGATGGTCTAGAAAGATTTTATGAAAAAAAAACTGGTAAATTAGAAGAATATATTGGAATAGGTAAAGAAGTTGGTGAAATTTTAAAATTAAAATCTAATAATTCTTATAAAAAGTAATATGCATATTTTGTTAACAAGACCTTTAGAAGATTGTTCTGAAATGATTATTAAATTTCAATCTCTAGGTCATAAAGTTTCTCATCTCCCGTTACTAAATGTAGAGAAAACATTTTATGATGAAATTGAGTTTATAGATTATAATGGGATCATCTTCACCAGTGCTAATGCTGTAAAATTTTTAAATCTAAATGAAATTAATAAAACAATTAAATGTTTTTGTGTTGGAGAAGCTACTGAAAAAAAGGCAAGAAGCTTAGGTTTTCAAAATACAATTGCTGCAGATGGAAATGTTTCAAATTTAAAAGAATTAATTATACAAAATTATAATCCATCAACTGGTAAGTTACTTTATATAAGTGGAGAAATAATATCAGTAAATCTAGATCAACAATTGTTAAATGAAGGTTATAAAATTAAAAGAATTATAAATTACAAAGTTACCCATAATAAAAATTTTAGTGAAAAATTTGTTAAAGAATTAAAAAAAAATATGCCAAATATTATATATATTTACTCTCAAAATAGCGCAGATAGTTTTCTAAATTTTATCAAATTTCATCAATTAGAAGCTCTTTGTATGGACACGAATTTAATGTGTATTGGTGAAAAAACCTCGTCAATATTGAATGAAATTAAATGGAAGAAGATATTTCTTTTTAATCCTGGAGAAGAGGAGTTTTTGTTATATAAAATTTAAAAATGGAAATAATAAATAATTTTTCTGAAATATTTTTATCTGTTTGGAGTAAAGGAATTCTTGGGGTAGACATTTTTCAAATACTAATTGGTATTTTTATATTTTTAATATTTCTAGTTTTTAGGGGGTTAATAAGTAAATTAGTTATAAAAAAATTAGAAATTATTTCAAAAAGAACCACGAATAAACTAGATGACACTTTTGTTCGTTCTCTAGAGGGTCCAGCTAGATTTCTACCAATCGTTCTGGGATTTTTTATAGCGAGTTATTACATGACTTTCACTTCTGAAGGTAGAGATATAGTAGATACTATCAACAGAACTTTGATAACGATTTTAATATTTTGGGTCATCCACCAAATAATTGAACCGGTCTCTTATATATTAAGTGGACTAGATAAACTTTTAACAAGAGAACTTATTGGATGGATAATTAAATCATTAAAAATATTAATTTTTATATTAGGCTTAGCTGCCGTACTAGAGTTGTGGGGAATCAAAATTGGTCCAATTATTGCAGGATTAGGTTTATTTGGTGTTGCAGTTGCTTTAGGTGCACAAGATTTGTTCAAAAATTTAATTTCAGGAATTTTAGTTCTGGTAGAGAAAAGATTTAAAATTGGAGACTGGATACAGGTAGAAGGAATTATCGAGGGTATAGTTGAAAAAATTGGATTTAGATCAACCACAATAAGAAAGTTTGATAAATCTCTTGCAATCATACCTAATTTTCAATTTGCAGAAAATGCTGTCATTAATAATAGTGCTAAAAATAATTGGGCAATTAGCTGGATTATAACTCTTCAATACGACTCCACTATTGATCAATTGAGAACTATTAGAAATGAAATTGAGGCTTATATTAATAGTAGTGAAGATTACGACACTAAAGTTGGTGTAGCAGTGAGAGTAGATAAATTTTCGGATAGCTCCATTGACATGTATGTTCGTTGTTTTACAAAGTCAAATAGTTGGAATGAATGGTTGTCAGTAAAAGAAAGATTGGCAATTGAAATTAAAAAAATAGTAGAGAAAAATAAAGCATCTTTTGCATTTCCAAGTTCATCTATTTACATTGAAAAAAAATGATAGCTATTTTTTATTTGGCTTTACAAATTTTAAAGCTTTACTCTTATGTAGTTATTGCGAATGTAATTGTAAGTTGGTTGATTGCATTTAATATATTAAATACTCAAAATAGATTTGTTTATTCAATTTTAGAGTTGACCTATCGTTTAACCGATCCATTTTTGATTAGAATAAGACGCTTTTTACCGAATTTAGGATCTTTAGATATTTCACCCATAATATTACTTCTATTGATTTGGTTTATAGAAATGTGTATGAAGCTCTACATTGCACCCTTAATATTTTAGACTTATGATTTTAATAGATGGAAAAAAGGCAGCAGCTGAATTAAGAGAAGAACTTAGAAAAGAAGTAGTTGAATTAAAAAACAAACATAACAAAGTTCCAGGCTTGACAGTTATATTGATTGGAGATCTAACACCCAGCCAGATATATGTAAGAAATAAAGAGAAATCAGCAAAAGAAGTAGGATTAAAATCAGAGGTAATTAAGTATCCTGATTCTGTGGAGGAAAAAGTTATCTTAGATAAAATAGATGAGCTTAATAAAGACGATACCGTATCAGGTATTCTAGTTCAGTTACCTTTACCAAAACATATAGACAAACAAAAGATTATAGAGGCAATTAATCCCTCTAAAGATGTAGATGGATTCCATCCAATGAATGTTGGAAGTCTTTCCTCAGGTTATGAAAGTTCCGTGCCATGTACTCCATTAGGGTGTTATTTGTTAGTTAAAAAAATTGAACCAAATTTAAGTGGAAAAAAAGCAGTAATAATTGGCAGATCAAATTTAAATGGAAAACCAATGACACAACTTCTTTTGAAAGAAAATTGCACAGTTACAATCACCCACTCAAAAACTAAAAATCTTAAAGCCGAATGTTTGGAAGCAGATATTCTTGTTGCAGCTGTTGGTATACCTGAACTTGTTAAGGGAGACTGGGTAAAAAAAGATGCAATAGTAATTGATGTAGGTATCAATAAAACAGATAAGGGTATTGTTGGAGATGTTGCTTTTGATGAAGTTTCAAAAAGTGCTAGAGCTTTAACACCAGTTCCAGGTGGTGTAGGTCCAATGACAATAGCGTGTTTATTAAAAAATACCGTAGAGTGTTTCAAAAGATCGCAACTTTAAAGTTACAACCAGTTAAATTTTTTGATACCTTATAGCGTGAAGAAACCAAAGTATCCTTATAGAATTGCAATTGTATTTTTGATTTTAACAGTCCCTACTATTGGAGCAACCCAACTGGGATGGTACCTATATGATCAACAAACAGGTTTTGATTATGGTATGATTGTTGGAACATTCTCAGTTATATATGCTGCTTGGTTAATGTATGAAAAAAATTGGAGAGAAGAGGAAGAGGATGAGGATTAGATCATGGAAAAATTAATTTTTTTTAGTTTAGTAATTCCAATTTTCCTTTTTGTTTTATATTTGGGTGGTACAGCCATTATGAGTGGTTTTAGTGCCAAAGAAGCTAATCGAAAAGTAAAGGATGATAATGAAGACAAAATTTCCTATGATCAACCTAGTGAGGAGCAGTCTTTAAGTGATGAGCTAGAAAAACTTAACAAACTAAAAGATTCTGGTGTCTTGACAGAAGAAGAATTTGAAAAGGCTAAAAATAAATTACTAAATAATTAAATTACTTTGTTAGTAGCAATAAAGTTGCTCCAGAAATAAATATCATAATACCCATAATTTCTATAAAAGTTATTTTTTCCTTAAAAAGATATTTTGACGACATATAACTAAAAAGTATTTCAATTTGACCAACTGCTCTAACAAAAGAGGCTTGAATTAAGGTAAACGCAAAAAACCATGATAATGTTGCTAAAAAACCAGCTAATCCTGTGAAACAAATTTCAACTTTATTTTGATAAAATTTTTTAAATTCTGATTTTTCAAAAATCAAAAGATAAGTCGTTACCACTGCAGTTTGGATAAACAAACCAAAAAATAAAGTTGCAATTGCCTTATCAAAATTTGATGAAAAATTTTCAAGTGATAATGCTGCTGCCCTGAAATAAACAACACTCAAACCTAAAATCAGACCTGTTGTTAATCCTATAAGAGTAACCTTTGAAAAAAAATTTCTAAAAAATAATTTTACATCTTTAATTGTTATAACAATTACACCTATAGTGGCGACTATTATTCCAATAACTCCAAATAAATTTAATTTATCTTTAAGTATAATATATTCGAATATAGCTATTTGTATTACCTCTGTTTTACTTAAGGATGTTCCCACAACAAAATTTGAAAATTTAAAAAGATATAGTAACAGTAATGTGAATATAACCTGAAAAATTGCTCCTAAGAAAGTGTAGTAAATAAAATTATTTTGATCTAAAATTATTTGAACTATATTTAAACTACGAAAATTAATAAAAAATATTATAAACGCAAATGGTAAAGCAAAAGCAAACCTTACATATGCTGAGGCAACTAATGATAGATTCTTATTTAATCTTTTCTGTAACGACGTTCTTAAATTCTGAAAAAAAGCTGCTAAAACTGTAAAGATAACCCAATTCATAAATTTATTTAGACCAAAGTTTTAATAGAATTAATTACCTAGTTGTATCTAAAAAAACTACTTTTTCTCCATTAACCAAAGAGCATCTGCACCTAAAAAGTAAATTTTCCCATTACTTGGATGTACCTGAATATCTCTTAATCTTCCAATTTTATCCTTAAAAATTATATCTTCCTTCACATTTGAAGTGTCATTAAATATTAATTTTCTCAAAGACTTATCTTTTAGTGAAGTAATCAAAGCATGTCCATTCCACTCATTAAATTCTTTACCTTTATAGATTGTTATCGCACTTGTTGCGATAGATGGAACCCAATAATGTATTGCTTTTGTAAATCCTGGTTTCCATTTAGGGCCGATTGGAATACCTGAATAGTTTGTTCCACCCCATCCTAAAATCTTCCATCCATAGTTTTCACCTATTTTTGCTTCACCAAACCAATCACCCCCTCTTGCTCCATGATTGCTCATATAAATTTTTCCGTCATATGGAGACAAAGTTAAACCTTGAGGATTTCTGATTCCAATTTGATAAATTTCTGGAAGCCAATCGGATTTACCTTGAAATTTTGGATTATCTTTTGGAATACTTCCGTCAATATTAATTCTAATAACGCTGCCTGGATGTTTAGTAGGATCTTGTGCAATCATACCCTCTCCTCTTTCACCTGCAGATGCAAATAGGAAATCATCTTTTATGGCTAACCGTGATCCAAAATGATATCCAGAATTAATAGGTGGGTTTGCTTGAAAAATATTTCTAAAGATAAAATCCTTTTTATTAAATTTTGATTTTGCTATGGAAGTGCTTGTTTTTCCACCACCCCTATTTTCAGAATATGAAATATACACAAAATTGTTTTTATAAAGAATATCAAGCAGACCACCTTGGCCATGCTCTAAAAAATTAAGGTTATGATTAATATTAGAAATTTTTTTTGTATTAAGATTGATTAATTTGATTGATCCACTTTTTTCTGTGATCAATAATTCTTTATCATTAATAAAAGTTGAACCCCAAGGACCTTTCAAATTTATAATTTTTTTAAAATTAAATTCTTCCGCAACCGAATTGGTTGCTATAAATAAAACTAAGAATATTGTTACGACTATGCTTTTCACTTTAGGAAAGTTTTGATCTGCCACCATCAACAGCTATAATCTGACCAGTAACCCAAGAGCTATCGTCAGTAATAAGAAACTTTGCCAGTGAAGCTGAGTCTTTACCTTCACCCAACCTTTTTAAAGGATGTGCTTTAGCTATCCCATCCGCCAATGCTTTATTTTTTAACATTGGTTCAGCAATTTTCGAATTAGTCAGACTTGGTGCAATACAGTTAACTCTAATATTTGGAGCAAATTCAGCAGCTAGAGATACTGTTAAACCTTCTACTGCTGCTTTTGTAGACGCTATTATTGTGTGATTGGTAAATCCTCTTTGAGCAGCTACAGTTGAAAATAAAACTACTGATCCTTTACTTTTTTTTAAACTTTCTTGATAACCCTTGATAACCTCAACTGCTGAATAGAGATTTAATTTCATACATTTATTAAAATCATGCTCTGTTACCATTCTTAAAGGTTTTAGGTCTATAGAACCTACACAGTAAGCAACACCCTTAACTTCTGAAATATCATTTTTAACTTTTTCTATAAAACCGTTTTCCAAAACATTAGCGATTGTAAAAGTACAACCTAATTTATCAGAAATATTCTTTGTTTCAGTTTCGCTTCTCCCAACTAAATGCACATTAAATCCTGAATTTACCATTTGTTCGGCCAAGCTAGATCCGATTGAACCTGTCGCACCAAAAATTAGATATTTTTCTGACATAAAAAATTTTATTAGTTATATTTAGCTATGAACTTATTCTTTATACTGGGAAATCAATTATTTCCATCAAAATACTTAGATCGCTTCAAAAAAGACCATCTATTTTTCATGGCTGAGGATTATGAATTGTGTACTTATGAAAAGCATCATAAACAAAAGATACTTCTTTTCTTATCTTCCATGCGTTCACATGCTGAAAGTCTTAAAAAGGATAAATTTAAATTAGAATACATTAAAATTGAAGATAAAGAATTTAAAGACGATTATTTAAAGAAATTAAAGAAAGTTATAATTTCAAAAAAAATAAAAGAAATTTCAAGCTTTGAGGTTGAGGATAAATTTTTTGAAAAAAAAATAAATCAGTTCATTAAAAAAGAAAAAATAAAGTGGAATATTATACAAACTCCAATGTTTTTAAATTCGAGAGAGGAATTTAAACAATATTTATCGAAATCAAAAAAACCCTTTATGGCAACCTTTTATAAGGATGTTAGAAAAAAATCAGGAATATTAATGGGCTCAGATGGAAACCCAATAGGAGGTAAATGGAGCTTTGATGAGGATAATAGAAATAAATTACCTAAAAATATTTCTATTCCAAAATTTCCAAAAATTAATGAAACAAACCACACGAAAAAATTAAAACCAATTATTGAGAAATTATTTAAGGATCATCCTGGCAAAACAGACAATTTTTGGCATGCAACAGAATATGATGACGTCATTAAGCTTTTAAATTTTTTTATAAAAGAAAAATCAAATTTATTTGGCGATTATGAAGATGCAGTTGACCAAAAGGATAATATCTTATTTCATAGTGCTTTAAGTCCTTATATCAACTTAGGCTTGATCACGCCTGAGTTGATTATCAAAAAAGTTCTCGACTTTCATAAAAGTAAAAAAATTAAGTTGAATTCTTTAGAAGGTTACATACGCCAAGTAATTGGTTGGAGAGAATTTATGAGAGGAATTTACCAAAGTTACTCGAATGAGATGGAAACTGGAAATTTTTTTAATCAAAATAAAAAAATGAAAAAATCCTGGTATGACGGAACAACTGGTTTACCACCACTCGATTATGCAATTAAAAATGCGCTTAACCACGGATGGTCTCATCACATTGAAAGGCTAATGATTTTATCCAACATCATGAACCTTTGCGAAATAAAACCTGTTATGGTTTACAAATGGTTTATGGAAATGTTTGTAGACTCTTCTGACTGGGTTATGGTCCCAAATGTTTATGGTATGGGATTATTCAGTGATGGTGGGATATTTGCAACCAAACCTTATATCTGTGGATCTGCTTATTTTATGAAAATGATGGATTTTAAAAAAGGAGACTGGTGTAATACAATGGATGGTCTTTATTGGAGATTTATTGACCGAAATAGAAAATTTTTTTTGAAAAATCCAAGGTTATCCATGATGGTTAGAATTTTTGATAAAATGAAAACTGATAGGAAAAAATTAATTCTTCCTGCAGCAGAAAAATTTATTAAACAAAACACAATTTAGTGAGAAAAGAAAATCTTCCTTCTAAAATCTGTATTATTTGTAAAAGACCTTTCACTTGGAGAAAAAAATGGAAGCTGAATTGGGAGAGGGTTAAGTATTGCTCAAAAAGATGCTCTAGCAAAAAAATATGAATTTAGGAAAATACAAATGGAAAAGTAGAATCTTACTTATTTCTACCCCAAATTATAAGGATAGAATTTATCTAGAGACGAAAAAAATATATCAAGATAAAATAAAAGATTTTCATAAAAGATATGTAAAATTAATTTGTAAAATTAATAAGAATGAAAAATTTTCTATCAATCTAATTGGTTTTGATGGAAAATCTAAAAAGATAATGGATAAACTTAATTACAAAATTATGTTTAAAATCATAGATAAAATGCCTCTAAGTAAAAAATCTAGACCTATAAATTTATCTCTTTATTCAGATTATAATCCCAAAACCACCACTCAAGGTTTGGGATTTAAAAATAAGGAAAAAGCTCTTTATACAATTAAAACTATTAAAAATCGTTCAAGTAAGTATCAGGTAAATGTCATTGCAACCATGTTGGGTAGAGCAAAGAACCATCCTAACAAAACTGAAGATATGGAGGATGCCATAAAAATATTTATTGATTGGATGAAAAAATATAAAAGTAAAAAAAGTGAGAATTAAGATGATAAAATATTTAAAAAAAATAGTGGTTTTATTTTTTCTGTTAATCCCAAATAGTCTATATGCTGATTTCTTTGAGGATATTACAAACCAAATCGTCGATAATCCCAAAAGACTTAGTTATGGAGTTTCTGTAACGGACGTAAACCAAGATGGAAATTTTGATTTTATAGTAACTGGATTTGGTTATTTGAATTTAGCTTTATCATATGAGAATGGAAAATTAATCAATATTGTAAATCAAAAAAAGTTTACAGATGAGTTTAGGAGAACTATCGGGGTCGCTGCATGCGATATAGATAAAGATGGATATGAAGAAATATATTTTCTTAACACTGATACATATAGTGGAACAAAAAAATATTCAGACAGATTTATCGATTTAGAAAAAGATAAGTATGTAGATTTATTTGAAATTGAAAAAAATCAGAGAGATCTTAATTTAACTGCTGGCAGATCGGTTGTCTGTGTCGACAGAAAAGGTGATGGAAATTATGGTGTTTATGTTGCGAATTATGGAGGACCAACTAGGTTTTATGAATATAGTGACGAGATAATAGTTGATAAATCTGTTCAATTAAATCTTGCAAAGGTCACTGGCGGTCGAGCTGTTGTAGCTGGACATATTATTTCTGATAAAATTGATGTGTTTGCGGCTAATGAAAGAGGAGCAAATTTTTTATATAAAAACAATGAGGGTAAATTTTTAGACGTTGCAAACGAATATAGAGTTGAAGATTTTCTTCAAAATGGGAGAGGAACTGCTTTGTCTGATATTTATTATAGAGGACGATTGGACATTTTAAATGGAAATTGGGGAGGATTTCACAGAGCCTATGTGTTAAAGGATAATATCTTTCAAGATATAGCCAAGCCACCTTTTGATGAGCCTTCAAGAATAAGAACTGTTATTTCAGCTGATTTAGATAATGATGGTTATGATGAGGTCTTCATGAACAACATTGGTGAACCTAATAAACTTTTTAAAATATTAGATAATGGTGTGATTGAGCAAATACCATTAGATGTTGGTTTAGAGCCAAATGGATATGGAACTGGAGCAGCAGTTGCTGATATAGATAATGACGGTGTTCTAGAGTTATTAGTTTCACACGGAGAAAGTTTTGATCAGCCATTGTCCTTGTATAAAGCAAAAGTAAATCCTCAAAATAAATATTTAAGAATAAAACCTTTAAATAAATACGGTGCGCCTGCAAGAGGAGCATCAGTGACATTAATTTCAAATTTGAGAAAACATTCTAAAACAATTGACTCTGGATCTGGTTATCTTTGCCAAATGGAGCCAGTGGCTCACTATGGAATTCGAGAAAATGAAAAAAATATAAAAATTCAGGTTAGATGGACTAATGGTCAAACCGAAACGATTTCTATCAAAAAATTAAACGAAACAATTGTTTTAAATCAAAAATAACTAATTTAAAGGTTGCAGAACTCTATTTATAAAATGGATTACACCATTCGGAGCTTCAATGTCAGCCGTTACAACTTCAGCCTCATTTATATATACAATTCCATTAACCTTTTTAATCGTTATCTCTTCACCATTAATTGCCTTAATTTTTATTTCACCGTTTATTTCTGAAGAAGTTATTTTTTTTGAAAAAACATGTCTTCCTAAGATGTTTATTAGTTTTTCTTTATTCTCTTCCCTTAAGAGGCCGTAATATGTTTGTGCACTAATTGCAGCAAATGCATCATCCAATGGTGCAAAAATTGTAAATGGTCCATCGCCCCCTAGATTTTTATCTAAACCCGACTTAGTTAGTGTTTCATTTAATTTAGTAAACTTGCCAGTTTCATTAAGTAGATTAATTATATTTGCAAATGTAATCGTTGGTACGAAAATCATTATTAATAAACAGATAATTGAACTAATTTTTTTCATTTGTTTTAAATATATAAAAATTAATAATTTAAAAGGTTAATTTAGTGCGACAAATGTTTAAACAAAAACCACATATTGTTTATATTTAACAGTAGAAAGTTACAACTATTAATCTAGACTAAACTTTAACCATAAATTTTAATCTAAATAAATGAGATTTTTAAAAAATATAATTAAGACATTGGTAATTATCGCTCTAGTTTTGTCTTTTTCAAATATCTCAAATTCATCAGAAAAAAACTATTACAAAGATTTGATTAATGACTGGTCAAGAATATTTCCAGATAAAAATAGAAATGCTGCAGGCCCAAAATTCTTTAAATATATAATTGATAAAGATATTACTTATAAAGATTTTATTGAGTACAACAAATTATATTGTGCTGTATCTGGCTCATTAATTGATCCTAATAGTCAGCCAGATTTTATATTTGTTAACGAAAGAAAAACTAAAAATAAGATTTGTGGTAGCTACTATAAATGCTGTGTCCCATGTTCATGTGATATTATGAAATACTCCGAAGTTCAAAAAATGAAACATAAATTTAAAGATGGTGTAAAAGAGTTTTTTGTTTTTACAATTAAAAATCCCTGCAAAAAACAAGACTTTCCAAACAAAGTAAATAAAGATTATTTTTGTGATGGTGATAAAATTAATGATAAACAAGTCTACAGTATCAAAGATCGAATAGTAATAGGTTTACTACATAATGGGAAAAGCTGTGAAAAAGACGAGATAGATTTTGTAAAAAGTCATCAGATAACCGGAAGATTTTGCGAATTTAGAAATAATACCCCTATAGAAAATTTAGAAGCTGGCATGGGTGATATTTTTATAAAACTTGCAAGATAACTTTTTATGGGAAAGAAAATCAAAAAAAGAAAAAAAATTAAAAAAAAAAATCCAATAGCAAAATTGTTAAGTTCACCAATGTTAAGAAATAAAATAATAAAAAATGAAAAAAAAATTTATAATAGAAAAAAGTTTAAATTGGAGAATGAATAAAATTTAACCTTAATTAAAAGTTGAAATTATTTTGGGAATATAATTCTTAAAATTAAAAAAACCTTTATTGCAATATTGCCAAGAGTACTGATCTAGTTTTCTATACAGAAAATCAAATTTTAAACTATTTGAATTTAAATAATCGAGGCTTTCACCGACATTTGGATATAACGCGATAACTCTCTCATCTATATTTTTAATTTCATTTATATCTATTGTTTCACAACTTATGGACTTATTATTTAATCTATGCTTTTGGTCATCAATTAAAAGTGATTTAAATTTGATAACATTTTCACTTAATTTTATAGATCTAGTTTCATTTTTATTTGAAATTATATAAATCTTTTTAAATTCATTATTTTGGAAATCACTAGCTTCAAAAGATAAATTATTTTCAAAAATTAGAAGATTTCTATTATCTAAATTTTTATTACCAAAATCTTGTTTGATAATTGAGTAAGTTTTTTCTGAAACCTTTGGGGGAGCGTTCTCATTTAACTTAATATTATTAAATCTATTATTTGTGAATTTTTTAATATTCCATTCACTGGCTAGATAATGTTTTCCTTGCGTTTGAACCCCAGCTACCCATCTCCAACCAAGAGTGTTAGACGCAGCATCTCCATCATAAAGGTGTTGCATAAAAAATTCTGCTCCTAACTGCCAGGGCAAATCCAAAGTAAAAATCCAAATACTTGCAAACCACATTCTTGTATGATTATGTAAATAGTTGTTTTCTTTGAGTTCATTTACCCAGTAATTAAAACACTCAATATTTGTTTTTCCTTCAATAGCGTTATTATAGTTTTGGTTATCTTTAAAATCTTCTTTAATTTTATTTAATTCAATCAAATAATCTGTCCAAACGTTTGGTCTTAATTCTAACCAGCCTTTCCAATACGTTCGCCACAAAACTTCTTGAATAAATTTTTCATTTTTTGAAAAAGAAAATTTGCTAAGTGATTTTTCAATTATTTCTCTTTCGTTTATTACTCCATGGGTAATGTAAGGAGATAAACAGGATACATTGGTTCTCTTTTCTGGTCCAAAATCAAAATTTCTTAATTTAGAATATTCAGCAAGATTTTCCTCAACAAAATTGTTTAATTTATTTAAGGCCGCAGCCCTAGAGGCATCAAACTTCATTTTTATTTATTTTGATTTTTTTTTCTTAAGACCTAGTTTATCACTATGTCTTAATCTAAGAATAACAATTGCACCTGCAATCAGCACTATAGCGATAGCTTCATAAACTAATGCTGTTGGATCCATTTCTTTTCCCTGAAGAATTATAAATCGCGCTAAAGCAGTAATAGCTATTAAAAGTGGTAGTGTAATGCTTATTGATTGCTGGTTCCAAAAAACTCGCACCATTGCAAGTACCTCTAGGTAAAGAAACATTAATAGTAAATCAGCTAAAGTAACTGACCTGTTTTCAAACATTTTATACATCTCTATACCCACTGCAATTACTGTACTTACTAAAATAATAACCATTAAAATAAGTTGTAAATTTTTAGCTACTTTTTCCATTATTTGTCTTTACTAAATGGCAACCATTTTTCAAATACAGATTTTGATGAGCCATCATATGGTATTGAATAAGAGTAGGGGTTTGGACTTGTTAGAACTTCAATTCCTTTAGAAAATACGAATATAAATACGATCACAAAAACGAGGACCATTATTTTAAAGGGGTCAAAATTTTTTGTTTTAAAAACACTAGATGAATTTTCTTCAGCCCTGTGAAAGTGTTTAAAGGTCATATACACAGCAAAGATCAACCCAATATGAGCTAAAAAAAGTCCAGTCCAACCAAATACAAAAGTTGTATATGAAAATACGTATAAACTAAAAACTGTTGTCCAAATAAAGCTTAAAACTAATAAAATTTGCAATCTGACTGTTTTAGGAAGTGAACGGAGATCATTCTTACTATCATCAAACAATATGTTTGCTGTATCTCTCATCCAATTTTTAATTGATTCCATGATTCTAAGATATAACTAAAAATAAATTTAACAAACCATAAATTGTCCTAAAACTTAACAATATTAGAGTTTTTTCTTGTGATAATTAATAAATCTTTCAACATTAGATTTATTGAACGTTTTATTTTCCTCAAAAGAAACTTTTTTCATTGAGTACGCAGTACTCTTTGTAATTCTAGATAGGATAGTAATATTCCCTTTGTATAGTTTAAGTTTTACAGATCCATTTACCTTATTTCTTTTTTGATCAATAATTTTTTGTAATTTAAATCTTTCTTTTGAGTACCAATAACCATTATAAATTAATTCTGCATATCTTGGCATGATCGAATCTTTTTTGTGCATCGTTTCTTTATCCAATGTCACTGACTCGATAGCTCTGTGGGCGTGTATCAAAAGTGTTCCACCTGGTGTCTCATAAACTCCTCTTGATTTAATTCCAAGAAACCTATTTTCAACTAGGTCGACTCTTCCTATGCCATTTTTTCCAGCAATAGAATTTAATTTGGTAAGAATGTTTTCAGGATTTAATTTTTTTCCATTTATTCCAACAGGGTCACCATTTTTAAAATTAATTGAAATAAAAGTTGGTTTATTTGGTGCTTTTTCAGGAGAGGTTGTTCTTTGGAAAATAAATTCTGGAGCTGAATTTTTTGGATTTTCTAAAATCTTACCCTCAGTTGAGGTATGAAATAAATTATCGTCGACAGAAAAAGGGGGTGCACCTTTTTTATCTTTTGGGATAGGTATCCCATGTTTTTTTGCATAACTTATTAAATCATTTCTGGACCTTAGTTTCCAAATTCTCCAAGGAGCAACAACTTTTATCTTTGGACCAAAATAATGGTAACCTAGCTCAAATCTGACCTGATCATTACCTTTTCCTGTTGCTCCATGAGATACTGCAAACGCTTTAAATTTTTTTGCTATTCTTATTTGGTCTTTTGCAATTAATGGTCTTGCTATAGAAGTGCCTAATAAATAAACCCCTTCGTAAACTGCGTTTCCTCGTATCATTGGAAAAACATATTCTTTTACGAAAATATTCTTTAGATTTTTAATTATAATCTTTTTAACACCAAATTTTTTAGCATTATTGATTATCTTTTTTCTATTAATCTCTTGTCCTATATCAGAAGTGTAACAAATTACTTCTGCACTATAATTTTCTTGAAGCCATTTTAGAATTATAGATGTATCTAAACCTCCGGAATAAGCTAAAACAATTCTTTTTTTTGATTTCATTAATTAACTGCAAGCTTTTTTTGCAGAGTTATAAGCTTTAGTAAATCCCAACAATGAATAATGATCTATGGTTTGAGATCCTTTTTCATTATAGCCAGTAACCATAATTCTTGATCCTTTTTTCATAACCTTAACCATTATCTTTTCTTTTTTACCGCTTGTCATCCAAGCAAAACCTTGTTGTTTGATATCAAATTTAAATTTATTATTTCCTGATGTTGCTAAAACAGAATTGTTTTTGTTAAATTCATATCCAGCAGTTGCACTAATCTCATTAGAAATTTTTTCATTTGGTCTGAAGGTAACAAATAATCTGGCATCTCTTTTATTTGTTTTTGGTGCCTGTAAAACTGGAATTGATTGAGCAAAACAAACTTTTCCAGAACTTTCTTGGATTACTAACGTTTCCCAATCTTTGAATTTACCAACCTTTTTAATATCTGCTAAACTAATCGTAATAGGAATGATTAAAAATAGAAACGTGAAGATAAATCTTTTAATTATGGACATGGGTTAGGGTATTTTTGTTGAATTTTGTTAATATCATTAATTATATCACTGTTTAAATTTACATTTACACTTTCTATGTTTGTTTTCAACTGTTCCATTGTTGTTGCTCCAATAATAACGCTTGTGGTAAAATGTTGAATTTCACAGAATTTTAAAGACATTTGAGTAAAATCTAAATTATATTTTTTCGAAATTTTGTAATATTCGTCGATAGCTTTTTGGCCATTTTCATTTTTATATCGATTAAAATTTTTAAATAGTTGCATCCGAGATTTTGGTGGTAGTTTATTATTTCTATATTTTCCTGTTAGATATCCAAACGCTAATGGAGAGTAAGCTAATAAGCCGCTTTGCTCCCTTACAGAAATTTCTGCCAAACCAACTTCATAAGTTCTATTGAGTAAATTATATGGATTTTGTACTGACATCATTTTTGGAAGCCCTTTCATCTTTGAGAGTTCAAGAAATTTAGATAGACCCCAGGCAGTTTCATTTGATAAACCTACATATCTAATTTTACCTTGTTCAATAAATTTTTTTAAACTTTCCAAAATTTCTTCAAAAGGTGTCCAATTTTTATCATTCTCATCATGTTCATAACCATAATCACCAAAAAAATTTGTATTTCTTTCAGGCCAATGAAGTTGATATAAGTCAATATAGTCGGTTTTTAGTCTCTTTAAACTCTCATCTAGAGCTTCTTTAATCTTTTTTTTACCAAAACTATTTCCACCACCCCTAATATATTTATTTGATGTATTCCCGCAAACTTTTGTAGCCAAAACAATTTCATTTCTTTTTTTTGTTTTCTCAAACCAATTACCAATTATTCTCTCAGTTTCCCCATACGTTTCCTCTCTCATTGGAATTGAATATATTTCTGCTGTATCCCAAAAATTTACTCCTTGGTTTAAAGCAAAATCCATTTGTTCGAAACCTTCTTTTTCTGAGTTCTGCTCACCCCAGGTCATTGTACCGAGACAAATTGTGCTTACATTTAGATCAGTATTTCCTAATTTTTTGTAATTCATTACTGTTTTAAGTATTAGTCATTTATTGTTTTTTTGATATCTTGAATAATTAATAAAAGATTATATATATTTCAGCATGGAATTTAATAAAAAAGGTATCTTAGGAAGAGCTAAACAAGCTGCTCAACAATCAGCTACATCAACAGTTACAGATGAAGGCTTAAGAGCTTACATGCTTAAAGTATATAACTACATGGCAACTGGAATTCTTCTGACAGGTATAATTGCACTTGTGACTTTCAAAATGTCTGTTGTGACTGATAGTTCAGGGTCTATAGTTGGACTAACTCAAATGGGTAACGCAATCTATATGTCAGGGTTAAAATGGTTGGTTATGTTAGCTCCTCTTGGAGTAGTATTTTATATGAGTTTTGGAATAAATAAAATGAGTGCATCAAAAGCTCAAACAACTTTTTGGATTTTTGCTGCGTTAATGGGTTTGTCTCTTTCATCAATTTTGTTAGTTTATACCGGCATGAGTATCACAAGAGTATTTTTCATTTGTTCAGCAACATTTGGAGCTATGAGCATATATGGCTACACAACTAAAAGAGACTTAACAAAATTAGGATCTTTTTTAATGATGGGGTTAATTGGAATCATAATTGCATCAATCGTTAACATATTTATGAAATCTTCGATGATGTATTTTGTAATTTCAATTTTAGGAGTTTTAATTTTTGTTGGACTTACGGCCTACGATACACAAAAAATTAAGAATATGTATGCTGCTAGCGACACAGGTGAACTAATGGGTAAAAAAGCTGTAATGGGTGCATTAACACTTTATTTAGACTTTATTAATTTGTTTATTATGTTACTTAGACTTTTTGGTCAAAGAAGATAATTCAAAGTTTTTTCCAATTAATATTTTTTAACAAATTACCTAAATCAGAAGAGTTTCTAAATATTTTTCCATTTGCATCAGTAATTAGATATTTAAGATTATTATTTTTCGGCTTAAAATTTTTACAAATCTTGTACAAAGCATTTTCGGTAGTATTTTTAAAAACACTAAAACCAACTTGTTTACTTGAAATATTAAGCCCATAATCTTTCCATGATCCTTCAGAAACCATTTTTGCATATAGGTCTAAAATTATCTTTAATTCATCTTTTTCAAAAAAATGTTTTTCTTCAATATTCTTTTTATTAACATTATTAATTATTAGACGTAAATTATTACTCATTTGTCTTATATTTATTTATTAAACTTACTTGGAAAGCAGTAAATATAAATGTAATTGGTAATAATCCCCAAACTTTAAAGTTTACCCAAAATTCTTCAGATTGAGTTCTCCAAACTATTTCGTTGAGTATTGCAAGGCCAAAGAAGAAATATATCCATCTTTTATTTAACACCTCCCAACCTTCATCTGTTAGTGAGATAGACTTGCCCATTAATTTTTTTAAAACAGGTTCATTTGTGAAGTATCTTCCAAATATCAAAGCAAATGCAAAAAGAATATTTATAATTGTTGGTTTAATATAAATAAAAACTGGGTTGTTAAAGTAAATTGTTAAGCCACCAAAGAAAGTAATTAAAACTCCACTTAACAAAGTAACCTTTGGTATCTTTTTTTCTAAAAACCATACGATTGATAATGCTATTATTGTCGCAATAATAAATGGAGGAATGGCAATTTTTAAGTCTTTTCCACTATCGTAGTAGTAGTAAAAAAAAATTACTAAAGGTCCAAAATCTGTTAGAAACTTTAAAAATGATTTGTTCACAAGTAAGATATTAACACAAATAACATTTTCGTAAAAACTTTTAATTTTTTCTTATTGATTTTTAATTTTAAATACCCATACTAAACATAATGGCAATTCAAAAAGCTAAATTCTCAATTGGTGATATTGTAAAACACAAACACTTTGACTTTAGAGGTGTGATTTATGATGTTGATTTTGAGTTTAATAATTCTGAAGAATGGTACCAATCCATTCCAAAAAATGTAAGACCTAAAAAAGATCAACCTTTTTATCATTTGTTAGCTGAAAATGATGAGATCACTTATGAAGCATACGTTTCTGAGCAAAATCTTCTAGTTGATGACTCAGATGAACCAATAAAACATCCTCTAATTGAGGAAATTTTCTCTGGAAAAAAAGGATCTAGCTATTTTAAGCTATCTAATTAAATAAATCACTTTTTTAACACATTTAGCTCAAACCTTTGACACAGCAATTTGCTTCTATGGATTAATTCTGATCAAGGGTGCTACTTATTTACCCTTCGTTATTATCTCCCTCTAGCATTCTTGATCAGGCAGTTTTTTCATAATAAAAATAATCTCATATATGTTTAAATATTTTGAACCAAATAAAATCTTTTCGATAACATCGAAAGCCCCTAAGTATGTTTTATTTTTATTTATTGTCATTCTTTCGATAGGATTAACAGAAGCATTAATATTATCTCCTGAGGATTACAAACAAAGTCACTCTGTAAGAATTATGTATGTTCATGTACCAGCAGCTTGGATTTCATTAGGAATTTTTTCTGTTATTACTCTTTTATCCTTAGTTGGATACATTTTTAAAGTGAGAAACTTTTTTTTAATTGCAAAAAGTTTGGCACCCTCTGGATTAGTATTCAATATAATAGCTCTTGTTACTGGCTCGATATGGGGGAAACCTACCTGGGGAACATGGTGGGCTTGGGACGCAAGAATTACCTCTATGTTAATATTAGCATTATTTTACCTAATTTATGTTGTTGCGTGGAGAATATTTGAAGATGATGATAAAGTATTTAAAGTCACATCTATTGTTTCAATTTTAGGAATAATTAATGTTCCTATCATAAAGTACTCAGTAGATTGGTGGAATACATTGCATCAACCAGCTTCAATTAACATTCTTTCGAAATCATCAATTGACCTATCAATGCTCTTTCCTTTATTGATAATGACTGCGGCATTTGCCCTATTTTCTCTACTGATTTTTTTAATGAAATATAATACAGAACTGATAAAAATTAAGAATAAAGGGTTAGATAGATTATGATTGAAAATTTATTTTTTATGGATGGATACGGCCAGTATGTTTGGTCAGCATTTTCTTTTACTTTAGTTAGTTTTTTGACACTTTTTTTAGTTGTCAAAGTACAATACAATAGAGAAAAAAATAAATTTATAGCAAAATTTGGATCTTTAAATTCTGAAAGATCGGCTATTGCAAAATCTCAAAATATTAATAAAGAAATTTTGTCAAACACTTCAAGCATTTAATTTCTGAAACATGTATGGGCGAAAAGTTAAATTAAGATTTTTTTTCGTATTACTAATATTAGCAACATTAGTGTTATCAGTTTTTTTGTTAATTAAGTCTTTGGAAGAAAATGTTATTTTCTTTAAATCTCCAACCGAAATAAAAACTTTGAGTGAAATTAATAAAAAAAAGATTAGAGTAGGTGGTATGGTCAAGAAAGACTCTATAACCATAATTTCAAAAGAGTTAAAATTTGTTGTTACAGATTTTAAAAATGAGATAAATGTGGTTTATTCTGGAGTTGTGCCAAATCTTTTCGCTGAGGAAAAAGGAGTTGTTGCTGAGGGATATTTAAAAGATAAAAATTTTTTTTTAGCCACAAAAATTTTAGCTAAACATGATGAAAATTATATGCCACCAGAAGTTAAGGCTGCATTAGAGGAGAAATAAATTTGGCAAGTTTTATAGGTTTTTATTCATTAAGCTTCGGACTTTTTTTTTCAATATTTATAATTTTGTATTCATTTATTAATTTAAAAAATTCTGAAGTTTTAGATAAAAAAATAGTATCTTTTACATTTATTCAATTTTTTTTTGTTCTTATTAGTTTTTTAGGATTAATTATATCTTTTGTTAACTCAGATTTTAGCAACGAAACTGTTTTCAATCACTCTCACACAACTAAACCTTTGTTTTATAAAATTTCTGGAACTTGGGGCAATCATGAGGGGAGTTTATTATTGTGGTTATTAGTACTAACTCTGTTTATCTCAATTTTTCTGATTAGATCTAATCAACAGCCAACAAAATATAGAATTTTTACTTTATTGTTTCAACAAATAATAATTATTGGCTTTTTTATTTTTTTGATCAAAACCTCAAGTCCATTTAATTATATTTTTCCAAAACCAAACGAAGGTTTAGGCTTGAACCCAATTTTACAAGATCCTGCTTTGGCAATTCACCCACCAATTTTATATTTAGGTTATGTGGGTTCTTCGATAATATTCTCATCTGCCCTTGGTGCCATGGTCACATCACATGTTACAAAAGAATGGGCAAAACATATTAAACGATGGGTTTTAATATCTTGGGTTTTTCTTACATTAGGAATTTTGCTTGGATCTATTTGGGCATATTATGAATTAGGCTGGGGAGGTTTTTGGTTTTGGGACCCAGTTGAAAATGTATCTTTAATGCCATGGTTTGCACTAACTACACTACTTCATTGTATATTAGTTCTAGAAAAGAAAAAAATATTAACCTCGTGGGCTATGATACTGTCAATAGCAACTTTTGCTTTAAGTATGAGTGGTACTTTTTTAGTAAGGTCTGGAATTTTAAATTCAGTTCATACATTTGCTAATGATCCAGAAAGGGGTTTATTTATTTTAATTTTTCTTTTTACACTTATCTTTTTATCTATTTTTATTTTCATCTTTTTTCATTCAGAGAAAGAAAAAATAGAAAATAATTTTTTTTGGCTTAGTAAAGAGTCATCAATTTTAGTTAATAATTGGTTTATGATGTATTTTTTGTCAGTTGTTTTAATAGGAACAATTTATCCAATATTTTTAGAAGTTATAACTGCAAATAAAATATCTGTTGGACCACCTTTTTATAATAAACTTATAATACCTTTCCTAATACCATTTTTACTAGCAATGGCAATTGGGCCAAAACTAAATTGGATCAAATCAGATTTTAAAGATAAGTTTTATATGATCATATTTTTAATGATATCGTTTTTGTTATCAGCATTAATAATTAAAGAATTTGATATAAGTTTTCTGATTAACACAATTTTGGTTACTTCCGCTTTTTTTTTATTTTTCTCCACTTTAAGAGAATTTTTTATCAAAAGACTAAAAAATTTATCTCAAAACATTGCTCATTTTGGTTTCAGTTTATTAATTTTGAGCGTTTTATTTAATAATATTTTTTCTAATGAAATAATTACTAATTTAAAAATTGGGGAAACTTTTAGGTCTGATAAATTTACAATAAATTTTGAAAATATTGATCAAGAAGATGAAAAAAATTTCAAGGCAATTATAGGAAAATTTAATGTTCTACATACGGATGGTTCATCAGATACTCTTAATCCTGAGCTAAGGATATATAATCAACCAAATATTATAACGAGTGAAGCTGACATTAAAACAAACTTACTTACAGATAAGTTTATGACAATGAATTATGTTCAAAACCAGGAATATTTTAATATTAGATATCAAGTTAAGCCTTTTATGATTTGGATATGGATTTCAGTAATATTAATTAGTTTTGGTGGTCTTCTTAGTTTTTTTAAAAAAAGATATGAAATCTAAAGTCATTACAATAACTTTAATTTTATTTTTTTTAATTACTTTTGTGATTTTCTTCAAAGGTTTAAAAAATCCAAATTTATACACTCCCATCTCAAATCAGGGAAAAGAAGTTCCATCATTTGAGTTAAAATCTTTAGGAGATAACACAAAAATTATTTCAGAAAAAATTTTTAGAGGTAATAAATACTATTTAATGAACATCTGGGCATCATGGTGTATCCCTTGTAGAGATGAACATAAAATTTTAATGGATTTAAAAAAGGACAAAAAAATAGAATTAATAGGATTCAATTATAAAGATAACTTTAAAAATGCCACAAGTTTTTTAAAAGATCTAGGAAATCCCTATAATATAATTGTTTCAGACAAGGATGGTATTGCGTCGATTAATTGGGGTGCTTATGGAGTTCCAGAAAGTTTCTTAATACATGAAAATAAAATTATTAAAAGATTTATTGGGCCAATAAATAATGAGGATTTATTAGAAATTAAGAAAATAATTAGATGAGATTTATTCATATATTTTTAATCGCAAGTATTATTTTAAATTTTAATTTCTTAAAGGCAGAAGATATTAAAACTGAAAATAAAATAGCAAAAAATTTGCGATGTCTAATTTGTCAGGGCCAATCGGTGTATGACTCGGACTCAGAGTTTGCAATAAGTTTAAAATTATTAATTAAAAACAAAATTCAAGAAGGCATGAGTGAGGAGCAAATATATAGTTTTTTAAAAACAAAATATGGAGAATGGATATTGTATGATCCAGTTTTCAACAGAAATACTTATTTTTTATGGCTATTGCCTCTCTTGATATTCTTGGCAGGGGGTGCCATAATCATTAGAAAGTTTAATAACAAAAATAATCTAAATTAAATATTATGATTTTAAAAAAAATTTTATTAATCTTATTAATTTTGACTTTGCCGTCAAAATTATTTGGAGACACTTCAGTTGAAAATAACAATCATCAATTAAATTTATATCTTGGGAATTTTGATTTTAGTGATGATAAGCAGAAAGCAACATTGTTAGGTTTTCAACACCAAGATGAAAATTTAAATAGAAACACATTTTTAGGAAATATTTCACCTATTACAGGAGGGTTTGTAACAGAAAATTCAGCTGCATATATTTATACAGGAGTTGAATGGAATATGGACATGGGTGCATTTTTTTTCACTCCAAGCTTTGCTCCTGGTCTTTATCATGAAGGGGACGGAAAGGATTTAGGACATGTTCTTGAATTTAAATCAGAAGTACAATTATCCTATAAAACTACAGAAACAACAAACTTTGCTGTATCTTACAATCATGTGTCTAACGCAAGTTTAGGAGATAAAAATCCTGGGGCAAATAGTTATATGTTTAATTTTCTTAAAAAGTTTTAGTAGAGTTCTATGAATTTAAAAGACTGTCATAATTTTAGTGATTTTAGAAAGTTAGCACAAAAGAAATTACCATCTCCAATATTCCATTATATAGATGGTGCTGCTGACGACGAAGTTACTTATGCCAGGAATACAAGTGCATTTGATGATGTTGATTTAGTTCCAAATGTTTTAAGAGGCGTTGCAGACGTTGATTTATCGACCACTATTTTTGGAAAAAAATTAGATCTACCTTTTTACTTGTCTCCCACAGCACTTCAAAGACTATTTCATTACGATGGTGAAAGAGCAGTGGGAAAAGCTGCGAAAAAGTTTAATACAATGTTTGGTGTTTCTGCTTTAGCTACTGTAAGCGTAGAAGAAATATCCTCAATGATTGATACTCCAAAAATGTTTCAATTTTATTTCCATAAGGACAGAGGTCTAAATGACTCCTGTTTAGAAAGAGCAAAAGCTGCCAAATTTGATGTTATGGCTTTAACAGTTGACACTATAACCGGAGGTAATCGTGAGAGGGATCTTAGGACTGGTTTTACATCTCCACCTAAATTAACATTATCAAGTCTTTTTAGTTTTGCTACTAAACCAATGTGGGGAATAAATTATTTAACAAAAGGTAAATTTGAACTTCCTCATCTTCAAGATTTTGTAAAGGAAGGAACCAGTACCAACTCATCAATTGGAAATTACTTTTCTACCATGTTAGATCAATCTATGAATTGGAAAGATGCAGAAAATCTTTGCTCTAAATGGGGTGGTCACTTTGCACTTAAAGGTATTATGAGTGTTGAAGACGCAAAAAGAGCTGTCGATATCGGATGTACCGGCATCATGGTATCAAACCATGGTGGTAGACAGCTTGATGGATCAAGATCTCCCTTCGATCAATTAGCTGAAATTGTTGATGCTGTTGGAGATAAGTTGGATGTTATTTGTGAGGGAGGAATTCATAGAGGAACACACATGTTGAAAGCATTATCACTAGGAGCCAAAGCTTGTTCAGGAGGTAGACTTTATCTTTACGCTTTAGCTGCTGCTGGCCAGGCAGGAGTTGAAAGAGCCTTGGAAAAGTATAAGTCTGAATTAGTTAGAGACATGAAACTCATGGGCTGTACTAAAATTAGTGACCTAAATAGAAATAATTTGAGATTTAGGAAGTAGTGAGTTTAAAAAATTGTTATAATTTCGAAGACTTTCGAAAATTGGCAAAAAAAAAATTGCCAGCACCAATTTTTCATTACATTGATGGTGGATCAGACGATGAGTCAACCCTTAGACGGAATACCAACTCATTCAATGACTGTGATTTAGTTCCAAATATTCTCGCTAGTGTTGGAAAACCAGACTTATCGACTACTTTATTTGGTCGAAAAATTGATATGCCAATTTTTCTATCACCAGCAGCGATGCAAAGACTTTATCATCCAGATGGAGATAAAGCTTCAGCTAGGGCAGCTGAAAAATTTGGAACTTTCTACAGCATGTCCTCCATGGGAAATAACTCAATAGAGGAAATATCAAATATTTCTAGTGGTCCAAAAATGTTTCAGCTTTACGTTCATAAAGATAGATCAATTTCTGATGATTTAATAGATAGATCAAGAAGATCTGGTTTTGATGCTATGTGTTTGACGGTTGATACTTTAGTGGCAGGAAACAGAGAAAAAGATCATAGAACAGGTTTTACAACTCCGCCAAAGTTAACTTTACAAAGTTTAATGAGTTTTGCAATGAGACCTGGTTGGGTATTTAATTATTTAACTGGAAAAAGATTTGAATTATCAAATGTCAAAAAAAAAACAGATAAAGGAACTAATATTGCTAAGTCAGTTATCGATTATATAAATGAACAATATGATCCTGCTATGGGATGGAAGGATGCAGAATATTGTGCAAAGAGGTGGAACGGACCTTTTGCATTAAAAGGAGTTATGTCAATTGAAGATGCAAAACGAGCAATTGATATTGGTTGCACTGCTATAATGATTTCAAATCATGGAGGTAGACAGCTGGATGGATCAAGATCGCCCTTTGATCAAGTAAAGGCAATTTCGGATGCTGTAGGTGATAAATTAGAAATAATTTTGGATGGAGGGGTTAGAAGAGGAACGCATGTTTTAAAGGCTATAGCAGCAGGGGCAAAAGCTTGTAGTTTTGGAAAAATGTTTTTGTTCTCTTTGGCCGCAGGGGGGCAACAAGGTGTTGAACATTTGCTTCAAAACATGCACGATGAGATAAATAGAAATATGGTTTTAATGGGTTGTAAAACTTTAAAAGAGTTGAATAGTTCAAAATTAATCTATAGAAAATAAAGGATAAATTATGAAATTAGCTAAAAGTCTAGAGAGATTAGGAACAGAGTCTGCATTTACAGTCCTAGCAGAAGCAAAAAAACTTGAAGCTCAAGGAAAACCTATGATCCATTTAGGGTTAGGGCAACCAGATTTTAAAACTCCAAAGCATGTTGTTGAGGCTGCTAAAAAAGCACTTGATGACGGACATCATGGATATGTTATGTCAAACGGTATCCCAGAATGTCGTCAGTCAGTAACTAGATGGATAAAAAAACGTTATAACGTAGATATTGATTTTGAAAGAATAATAATAATGCCAGGCGGAAAGCCTACAATGAGTTATGCTATCCAATGTTTTGGTGAGCCAGGAGCAGAAATTATACATCCAACACCCGCATTCCCGATTTACGAGTCCATGATAAATTACACAGGTTCAACCTCAGTTCCATATGATTTGACAGAAAATAAAGATCTAAAATTTGATCCAGATAAAATATTATCTTTAATAACAGATAAAACTCGATTGTTGATTTTAATTAACCCCAACAATCCAACTGGAAGCTTTGTGGATAGAAAGGATATTGATGTTCTAGCTGATGGTCTTAAGAAACACCCTCATGTAACAATACTTAGTGATGAAATTTATAGTAGGCAAATTTTTGATGGAAAAGAAATGCCAACATTTTTTAATTATCCAGAATTAAGAGAAAGATTAATAGTGTTAGAGGGATGGAGCAAAGCTTATTCAATGACTGGATGGAGACTAGGTTGGAGTTTTTGGCCACAACATTTGGTTGAGCATGTCAATAAATTATTAATAAATAGTGTTTCATGCGTTAATGCTGCAGCTCAATTTGCAGGTATTGCTGCATTGGATGGTCCCGACGATTCAATTGATGCTATGATGGAAAAATTTACCCAAAGACGAGATATAATTTATAAAGGTTTAAATGATTTGCCAGGAGTGGAATGTAGTTTACCCGGTGGAGCTTTCTATGCATTTCCTAAAGTAATTGGTACAGGGATGAATGGAGCAGAGTTTGCCAGAAAAGCTATGCATGAAGCAGGAGTAGCAATAGTGCCAGGGTCAGCTTTTGGTGAAACCTGCCAAAATTACGTAAGATTTAGCTTTGCAGCTTCAAGAGATAACATTTCACAGGCTTTAGAAAATATAAAGAAAATGCTAACTAAATAAGCTGTATTTTTCTCTTAATCTTTATTAATATTCTCTCATATGAATGATCAAGTCCAAACTGAACTTAAAAAGATTTTTAATTCCAGATTTTCAACTTCTGTATCTACAAGAACAAATTATGCGAGAGGTGAGGATACCTATGATCCAATTTTATCAAAAGCTGTAGTATTTCCGGAAACCAATGAAGAGGTTTCTCAAATACTTAGACTTTGTAATGAGCATAAAATTCCTGTAGTGCCCTTTGGTACAGGAACATCATTAGAAGGTAATGTTGTAGGAAATGAAGAGGGAATAACTATTTGTTTAGAAAAGATGAACAAAATTTTAAGTGTTAACGCTGAGGACTTTGATTGTAGAGTCCAAGCTTGCGTAACAAAAGAGCAACTAAACGAATATTTAAGAGAAGATGGTGTTTTTTTTCCAATCGATCCAGGCGCAAATGCAGCAATTGGCGGTATGGCTTCAACATCAGCCTCAGGAACAATGGCCGTTAAATACGGTACTATGAAAACTGTTATCACAGGTCTTACAGTTGTTATGCCTACTGGTGATATTATCAATACAGGTGGAAGAACAAAAAAAACTTCAGCAGGTTATAATCTAACTAATTTATTTATAGGCTCTGAGGGAACATTAGGGATAATAACTGAGGTTCAATTAAGGCTCTCACCTATACCAGAAAGTATAATGTCTGCTGTTTGTCATTTCCCGTCTTTGGAGAAAGCAGTTCAAACTGCACAACAAGTAATTCAATATGGTGTACCAATTGCAAGAATTGAAATGCTCAACAAAGATCAAATGGGCATAAGTATAAATTACTCAAAATTAACCAATGTTGAAGAAACACCTACGCTCTTTTTTGAATTTCACGGCACAGAACTATCTAATAATGAAAATATCAAAATCGTGGAGGAAATCTCCAAAGATAATGATGGTAGCTCTTTTAAATGGGCCAAAGATTTAGAAGAAAGAAATAAACTTTGGAGAGCTAGATGGGATGTATACTATTCTGTAAAAGCTTTGATAAATAATGGAAGAGTTTACTCGACAGATGTGTGTCTACCTATTTCAAATATAACAGAATGCGTAAATTATGCTGAGGAGCAAGCAAAAAAATTTGGACTTAGGGCTCCAATGGTGGGCCATCTTGGAGATGGGAACTTTCATGTACTGTTACCATTTGATCCTGAAAAAAAAGAAACTTATAAAAAAATAAGGGAATTTAATGACTTATTGATTAAAAAGACATTAGAATTAAACGGAACAATAACTGGTGAACACGGCGTGGGTCTTCACAAAAAAGAATATCTTCTAAAAGAGCATGGAGACAATATTCCTTTAATGAAGTTGATTAAAAGAAGTATTGATCAAAATAATATTATGAATCCTGGGAAGATATTCGATCTTAATTAATAAAAAAGTTTATGAAAAAAATTTTGATTACAAGAAAATTGATCAAAGATAGTGAGGATAAAGCGTCTAAAATATTTAATCCAATATTTAATACCAATGATGAGCTATACTCTCAATCCAAAGTAATAGATATGAGCCAAGGTTGTGATGGAATTTTAACATCACTTACTGATAAAATGGATAAAGAGACTATTAGCAAGTTGCCTGATACAATTAAGATTATCTCAAACTTTGCAGTAGGTTTTGGAAATATCGACTTAAACGCTGCTAAAGAAAAAGGTATCGCAGTTACCAACACTCCAGATGTATTGTCCGATGCTACGGCAGAAATCGGCATACTATTAATTTTAGGTGCATGCAGAAGAGCTTCAGAAGGTATTCAGTCTGCAAAAGACGGTGGTTGGAAATGGTCAGCAGATTATTTAATTGGTAAGCAACTAACTGGAACTAGGTTGGGAGTTTTAGGGATGGGAAGGATTGGACAAAAAATTGCAAGAATAGCAAAGTCTTTAGGTATGGTGATACATTATCACAATAGGTCAAAGTTATCTGAAGATAAAGAAAATGGAGCTACTTATCACGATAATATTAAAAGTCTTTTCTCAGTTTCAGATGTCTTGTCTATTTGTTGCCCTGCAACCAAAGAAACTGAAAATATGATAAATAAAGAAACAGTTGAATATTTTCCAAAAGGAGCAGTAATAACAAATGTTGCAAGAGGTGATATAGTTGATGACGAAGCTTTGATAGATGCACTTAATAGGAGAAAAATTTATGCAGCGGGTTTAGATGTTTACAAGAATGAGCCAAATTTAAATCCCGGTTATCTAAAAATTAAATCAGCATTCATTTTACCTCATTTAGGAAGCGCAACTAAAGACACTAGGATTGCAATGGCTAATTTAGCTATTGATAATATTGATGAGTTTTTCAACACCGGAAATTGTGTAAATAAAGTTAATTAATACTACCCTAGATTGAATTTAATTAAATTTCTGCGTCATCAGCACGTTTTTTTAGAAAGACTCTAATTTGATTCTATGCTTAATTACTCTAGTTAATTAACTTAAGAGGAGTAATAATGACTAAAGAAAACAAATCATTGAAGATTAAAACATCTTCAAGACGTAAGTTCTTTAAAACTGCTGCTAAAGCGAGTGCTGTAGCTGCAGCTGCTGTTGCAATGCCAAACATAGCAACTGCAGGCGGTCACAAAACTTTAAAGATGCAAGCTGCATGGCCAAGTGGAGCAAACATCTTTTTTGAAATGGCCGGTGACTATTGCAAAATGGTAGACGAAATGTCTGGAGGTACACTTAAGATAGATCTTCAACCAGTTGGAGCAGTCGTAAAGACTTCAGAAATCGGACAAGCAGTTAGTTCTGGTGTAGTTGATATGGGTCACTGGGTGACTGCATATTGGTATGGTAAAAATCCAGCTGCATCTTTATTTGGAACTGGTCCTTCATACGGTATGTCATCTCAAGAAGTTATGGGATGGATGGAGTATGGTGGAGGAAGAAAACTTTATGATGAAACACTTGCAAAAGTAGGTTTCGATTATATTGGTTTTTTCCATATGCCTATGCCAGCACAGCCTTTCGGTTGGTTCAAAAAGAACGTAACTAAAGTATCTGATGTTAAAGGTATGAAGTATAGAACAGTTGGTTTAGCGACTAACGTTTTAACTGCAATGGGAATGGTAGTTAGACAATTACCAGGTGGTGAAATTCAACCAGCTATGAAAACTGGTTTGATTGAAGCAGCTGAGTTTAACAACCCAACTTCAGACTCTCAATTTGGTATGCAAGATGTTTCTAAGCACTATCACTTAGGAAGCTTTCACCAATCTCAAGAGATGTTTGAGATACCAGTAAACAAAAAAACATATAATAGTTTATCACCAGCGCACCAAGCAATATTGAAAAATGCTGCTTACGCTGCAAACAGTGATAACTACTTTAAAGCTTTAGTAAGATACTCAGCTGACTTAGCTAAGTTGATGAATGAGCATAAAGTAAATGTGTATCAAACTTCTGATGAGATCTTAGCTCAACAATTAAAAGGTTGGGACAAGGTAATCGGTGATTTCAATAAGAAAGATCCTTTCTTTAAAAAAGTTGTCGATTCTCAGAAATCATATGCGAAGAGAGTAATGAAATACTTGCTGATGAATCAGCCAAATTACAAACTTGCTTATGAAAATGAGTTTGGTCCAATTGGAAAAGTTAAGATATAATTAACTTTTATAATTTTTATTAAGGGGGGCTTCGGCCCCCTTTTTTGTTTGATTATTTGAGTACAATTCAATAAAAGTTTATATCTATGATGAGATCCTACATAAAGTTTGCTGATCGTTTAAGTGTCTCGATGGGTAAAGCTTTTTCATGGTGCATAGTTATCTTAATGGGTGGGACATGCTATGAGGTATTTATGGCATATGCACTAAATGCTCCTACTTTATGGAATTTTGATTTTAGTCTTCAAATGTATGGAGCAATTTTTATGATGGCTGGTGCTTATACATTATCAACTGAAGCGCATGTTAGAGGAGATGTTATCTATAGACTATTCTCTCAAAAAACACAGGCTTATATTGATTTGGTTTTATATTTTATTTTCTTTTTTCCAGGCGTTATCGCTTTGGCTTTTTATGGATACGAGTATGCTGCCTTGGCTTGGAAAATTGGAGAGACCAGCTGGAATAGTCCAGCACAAATACAAATTTATATGGCAAAGTCTTTAATACCTTTGTCAGGAACTCTTTTAACATTACAAGGCATTAGTGAAGTATTTAGATGTTTGATTTGTATTAAAGAAGGTGGTTGGCCTGAAAGAGTTTCAGCAGATGCAGAGGAAACCGAAAAAATATTAATGAGAACTGCTCAGAAAGGAAATGTAGACGATGTTATTTAGTCTTACAAATCCAGAAGTTGCAATTATGATGATGGGGATATTCCTATTTGCAGTTTTATTAGGATTTCCAATTGCATTCACATTAATGGCAATGGGTTTGGGTTTTGGATATTATGCTTACTTCGATCCAACAAAAATGGAACATCTTTTTGATAATAGGATATTCCAACTTTTTGTGCAAAATACTTATACGGTAATGGACAACAATGTCTTGACCGCCGTACCTCTTTTTCTATTCATGGGTTATTTAGTTGAAAGAGCAGGAATAGTTGCAAAATTATTTTTTGCAATCAGATTAGCTTCTCACAAACTTCCTGCTTCGATGGCAGTTGCAGCATTAATAACTTGTACTTTATTTTCAACAGCAACAGGAATTATTGGAGCTGTTGTTACATTAATGGGACTTTTAGCTTGGCCAGCAATGGTAAAGGCTGGGTACGATAAAAAATTTGCATCTGGAATAATTTGTTCTGGTGGGTGCTTAGGTATTTTAATTCCACCAAGCATTATGTTAATTGTTTACTCTGTTATTGCACAGTTGTCTCCTTTAAGATTATTTGCTGCCGCAATATTTCCAGGACTGATGTTAGCCGGATTATACATTGGTTATGCAGTTTTCAGGGCTTGGTTAAATCCATCAATAGCTCCAAAGCCAGCTGCAGAGGAGATACCACCACCATCTGTAATTATGAGAGAAGTTTTAGTTTCATTTTTACCATTATTCTCACTTATTATTTTAGTTTTGGGGACTATACTTGCAGGTATTGCTACTCCAGCGGAGGCTGCCGCAGTGGGTGCTTTTGGTGCTTTAGTGCTTTCCTATTTCTATAAAACCTTAAAATGGAAAAATTTTAAAGAGTCAGTATTTTTAACAGCAAAAACAACAGCTATGATTATGTGGTTGTTTATCGGTTCTTGGACTTTCGCTTCTGTTTTTTCTTATTTAGGTGGGCATGAAGTATTTGAACATTTCTTTAAATCTTTAAATCTTCAGCCTTGGCAATTCTTAGTAATAACCCAAATAATTATTTTTTTATTAGGGTGGCCGCTAGAATGGACAGAAATTTTAATTATTTTTGTTCCAATTTTTTTACCTTTAGTTGAATTTTTTGGAGTTAATCCATATTTCTTTGC
>CACBYE010000004.1 GCA_902543375.1 uncultured Pelagibacteraceae bacterium | reverse complement strand
ATTTGGGGAACAATTTGTTTAAATCAAGCCTTAAATGTCTCAAGTCAATTGGATAGAAATAAGTACGAGCTTCCATTGGATCATTTTACCACAAGTGATTATTTGATAAATAATCTAGGAAGTGATATCGGGGTAAGTGCAATGTCTATTTCAGATATGACTAATATTCCTCGAGCAACAATTATAAGAAAATGTAAATATTTAATTGAAAATGATTTGATAAAAATAAATGATAAAAAGCAATATATTTTAGGTTCAACAAACTTTAAAAAAATTCTACCTTACCAGACAGAAGTTTTTTGGTTTAAAGCAAAGTTTATTCGAAAAATTTTAAATCTGCTTATAATTTCATAAAAACCTTTTTTTTAAAAATTTTTAATGTACTGTTAATTAATTGTTAATTTCAATTGAGGAGAAATGGAAGTAGTAACTAAAATAGCACCTATCATACTCGCATTAATAATGTTTGGTTTGGGTTTAGGTTTAAAAGTTGAGGATTTTACTAGAGTATTAAAAACTCCAAAAGATTTTATTGTAGGACTTATTTCTCAACTAATAATTCTTCCAATAGTTGCTTACTTATTAATTATATTATTAAAAACACCGCCTGAGTTGGCCATTGGAGTTATGATTATTGCTGCTGCACCAGGTGGAGTTACATCAAATATATTAACTAAATTTGCTAATGGAGATGTTGCTTTATCTATTACTTTAACAGCTATAATTAGTTTGATTTCTATTATTACAGTGCCTCTTATAATTTTTTCATCTGCTGATTTATTTGGAATTACAAATATCTCTCAAAATATTTCAATGATTGGTATAGCGCTAAAAATGTTTTTAGTTGTAACGGTTCCAGTTATCTTAGGAATGATTATAAGAAAATTTGCTGAAAATTTTGTAAATTCAAAAATTCAGCTATTTGAAAAGCTTAATTTAATATTATTTATTATTTTTTTTATTGCTGCATTTTATGAGGAGAAAGAAAGCTTTATAAATTTTCTAATGCAAGCTGGTTTTATTACTCTATCTCTGAATATAACAATGATGATTATAGCATATTATCTTGGTAAAACTTTTGGATCAGGAATTAAACAGCAAAAATGCATTGCTTTAGAATGTGGATTGCAAAATGGTACTTTAGCAATATTTGTTTCCACACAATTATTCGGCGCAGATATAGTCTACATAACTCCCACTGCCGCATATGCCTTGATTATGTACGTAACTGGTATTACCTTCGTTTTTCTTTTAAAGAATAAAGCCTAACTATTTTTAAAGTTTGTTTGTTTTAGAGGTTTACTAATTAATTCTATAGGATATTTATTTTTCTCTACCTCAACAAACAATTTTTTATTTATAAGTTCCTCATTAGAAAAATCAGTAGTGATATATCCGAATATTAGATTTTTCTTAAAATTAAATGAGTAGTTTCCAGAGGTCGACCTTCCTATAATTTTATCTTCTAAATAAATAGGCTCGTCATGAAGTAACAATGGTTCCCCTGGCTTACTATTTTTTAAGGTAAACATAGCAAATCTTTTTTTAATTCTTAACTTTTTAATTTTCTCTAATGCTTTTTTACCAATAAAATCCTCTTTTTTTTTAATGCTTACCGCAAAAGACAAACCTGCCTGATATTGATTTTCTTCGGGCGAAATATCATGCCCCCAATGTAAAAATCCACTTTCCATTCGCATGATATCCATTGCATGCATACCACAATTTGAAAGATTAAATTCTTTACCTTTATGCATTAGTAATTCATAAACTTGTCTGGAATAGTTAGATTTTACGTATAATTCGAATCCTAATTCACCTACATAAGATAATCTTTGTGCCCAACATTTAATCCCTTCAATTGTAATATATTTGCCTGTTCCAAATTTAAAATTATCATTTTCGAAATCGTTTTTAGAGATTAATTTCATTAAAGCTCTGCTTTTTGGACCAAAAATTCCAAATACACAAAAATCATCTGTTACATCTTTTAATTCTATATCATTAGAGAGGTATTTTTTTATGTGAAATTTATCTCTTTCTCTTGATACTGCAGAACTGATTATCCAAAAATGATTTATATCAATACAAACTACTGTTAAATCTGTCTCAATTCCACCATCAGGATTTAGCATATTAGTATAAGTACATTTACCTACCTGATCTTTAATGTTAGCTGTACATATTTTTTGCAACTCCTTGTGTGCCTTATCAGATTTAATCTCAAATTTGGAAAAAGGAGTTAAATCAAATAAGCCAACATTTCTAATAGTATTGTTTGTTTCATATTCTGCTGAAGGGTACCAGTTTTGGTAATTGTAACTATATTCATATTCAGTTTTTTCTCCATCCAAAGCAAACCACATAGGTCTTTCGTATCCACCTGAAACACCAAAACATGCTCCAAAACTTTTTAATTCTTTGTGATACGGAAGAACTTTTACATTTCTAGAAGTTTTGTGTTGCTTAAACGGCCAGTGCATTCCATATAAATCTCCTAAAGACTCAGTAATTCTCTTTTTAATGAATCCTAAATCAGAATGAAATTTTTGAAATCTTTTAATATCATAACAAAAAATATCCTCATTAATATGTCCGTTAATTAACCATTCTGCAGTAACTTTACCAACTCCCCCTCCACTTCCTATTCCGATGCTGTTAAGACCACAACATACAAAAAAGTTTTTTACTTCGGGCACTTCTCCTAATAATGTATTTGTGTCTGGGGTAAAAGACTCTGGACCTGAAAAAAATTTTCTGATACCTGCAGTTTCTAAAACCGGAAATCTTTTGATTGCAGACGCCAAATATGGTTCAAAATGTTCAAAATTTTCTTGGAATTCACCAAACGAAAAATCTTCTGGCACTCTATTAATTTTATCCCACGCTGGAATAGATTTAGACTCAAAGATTCCAACTAATATTTTTCCGGCATCTTCTTTAATATATGTCCGGTTATCGAAATCTCTAATGACTGGTAAAGTTTTTGAAAGGTTTTCAATTGGCTCAGTAATAATATAAAAATGTTCAGCAGGATAAAGAGGAATACTTACGCCTGCTTTTTCTCCAATTTGACGAGACCACATTCCAGATGCCAAGACTATGTATTCACAATCAACTTTTTTCCCATTTACTTTAACACCTGAAATTTTTCCATTTTTTATTAAAATTTCATCTACAGGAGATTTTTCAAAAATTTTTGCACCTTCCATTCTTGCTGCTTTTGCTAACATATGTGTAACACCTGAGGGATCTGCTGAACCATCACCAGGCATTAATATTCCTCCTAACACCTCATCAGTATTTACAATCGGATAATTTTGCTTGATTTGATCTTTATCTAAAATTCTTACATCTACATCAAAAAGTTGTGCTGTTGTTGCTTGTCTTCGAAGTTCTTGCCATCTTCCTTTATTTTGAGCAATTGAAAGTGCCCCGTTCAATCTCAATCCAGCTGAGTGACCTACTTCTTTTTCAAGCTGTTTATATAAATCCAAAGTATATTTTCTTATCTTAGTGATTGCTGCTGTCGGACCTAACTGACTTACAAGGCCAGCTGCATGCCAGGTGGTACCTGATGTTAACTGATCTCTCTCTAAAAGAATTGTATCTTTCCATCCGAATTTTGCTAAATGATAAGCTACAGAACAACCAACTACACCACCGCCTATTACGACTACCTTTGTTTTATCTGGAAGTTCTTTACTCATAAAAATTATGATATATCAAATATAATATATTTGATAATTAAGATTTAATAAATGAAAATAATAGTTACTGGATCATCTGGCTTTATCGGTTTTCATGTTTCGAAAAAACTTCTAGGAAGCGGAAATAAAGTTCACGGAATAGACTCGATGAACAATTATTATGATGTTAATCTCAAAAAAGCAAGATTAGCTATACTTAAAAAATATAAAAATTTTTCATTCTCAAAAGCAAAAATTGAGAACAGTAAAAATTTAAGCAAAGCCTTTAAAAAATTTAAACCCACTGTAGTCATCCACCTAGCAGCGCAAGCAGGTGTAAGATATAGTATCGAAAAACCCCGAGTATATCTGGATTCAAATATCACTGGTACTTATAATATTATTGAAATTGCAAAAAGATTAAATGTGAAACATCTTATAATGGCTTCAAGTTCTTCAGTGTATGGGGCAAATAAAAAAATTCCATTTAAAGAGGTAGATAAAACAGAAACTCAGATGAGTATTTATGCTGCTACTAAAAAATCAAATGAAAGTATGGCTCACGCTTATTCAAATATTTGGAAGATTCCAATAACAATGGTTAGATTTTTTACAGTCTATGGACCATGGGGTCGACCAGATATGGCTTTGTTTAAATTCACAAGAGGAATATTAAAGAATAAAAAAATTGATGTATACAATAACGGTAAAATGTATAGAGATTTTACCTACATAGACGATATAGTTAATGGAATAAACTTATTAATAAGCAAAGTGCCTAGTACAAAACAATTAGGAAAATATAAAGATGACAGTCTCTCACCAATTGCACCATTTAGAATTTTAAATATAGGAAACACAAAAAAAGTTTTTTTGTTAGATTTTATAAAGGAAATTGAGAAAGTATTAGGAAAAAAAGCAAAAAGAAATTATATGCCCTTACAAAAAGGTGATGTTAAGCAAACTTTATCTAATACAAACTTGTTAAAGAGAATAACTAATTATAATCCAAAAATAAATTTTAAGACTGGGATAAGAAATTTTTTAGATTGGTATTTAAAATATTACAATTAAATAAACTCAGAAGGCTCAATATACTCATGACCAAATGCATCTGCCACAGCTTTGTACGTAATTTGTCCTTTACAAACATTTAGACCTGCTAAAAAATTTTTATCTTCCTTCAAAGCTTTTTGATAACCTTTATTTGCCAATTTTACTAAATAAGGAAGTGTTGCCTGATTTAATGCTAAAGTTGAAGTTCTAGGAACCCCGCCTGGCATATTTGCTACACAATAATGAACAACATCGTCAACAATGTAAGTTGGATCTTCATGAGTGGTTGGCTTACTTGTTTCAACACAGCCTCCTTGGTCTATTGCGACATCAACAATAACTGAGCCTCTCTTCATTAATTTTAACATATCTTTAGTAACTAATTTCGGCGCCTCTGCCCCGGGAACTAGTACTCCCCCCACTAATAAATCAGCTTCTGCCACTAGTTTGTTTAGATCTATTTTATCACTTTGTTCTGGTACAATCTTATCCCCAAACATATTAACTAATTGTTTTAGCCTTGCTTCCGATTTATCAACAATATGAACTTTAGCTCTCATACCGCTAGCAATTATTGCTGCATTCTCCCCTACAACACCACCTCCTAAAATTAACACATTTGCTGCTTCACCACCTGGAGCTCCACCCAATAATACTCCTCTTCCTTTTTGATTTTTTTCTAGACAATGTGCTCCAGCTTGAACTGACATACGACCCGCTACTGCACTCATTGGGGCCAATAATGGTAATCGTCCATTATCGTCTGTTACTGTTTCATAAGCTATATTTATACTTTTAGATTTTATTAGTCCCTCTGTTAGTTCTTTTGCTGCTGCTAAGTGGAGATAAGTATATATAATTTGATTTTCTTTAATCATATCCACTTCAACTTTTTGAGGCTCTTTGACTTTAACAATTATATCGGAGTCATTAAAAATGTCGGACGCACTTTTAGCAATTTTAGCTCCAGCTTTAATATACTGATCATTTTCAAATCCTGCTTCAAATCCACCATTATTTTCTAATAAAACTTGATGTCCTTCAGACACAAGAGTTTTGACACTATCTGGTGTTAAGCCAATTCGATTTTCTTGAGGTTTAATTTCCTTAGGTACACCAATTCTCATCAATGAAATTTAATTCTTTTTACTTTTAGCGTAATTCGTAATACCAGTTCTTAGTTTTTCAATAATTTCGTCAATATGTTTTTTTTCACAAATAAACATAGGTGCAATAATAAGTGCATCTCCAGTTGCTTTAAAATTCACCCCTGCATCGTAACAATGCTTGAATGTTGCAAGACCGGCTTTACCAGGTCTGCCGTCCATTTTAATGTCTATCCCACCCATCATTCCATATCCTCTAATATTTTCAACTACGTCAATATCTTTTAATGAAAATAAACCTTCTTGAAAATAAGGAGCAAGTTCTTTTGCTCTGTTAAAAATATCATCTTTTTCAAATATATCTTGAACTGCTAATGCAGCTGCTACTGAAATAGGAATTCCTGAATAAGTATATCCGTGGAATAATTCCACTGCACCTTTGGGAGTTGCATCAAGAACTGCATCATAAATTTCCTCTTTACACGCGACAACACCAAATGGAACAATGCCATTTGTAGTAGCTTTTGCCATTGTCATTATATCTGGTGTAACACCAAATTCTTGAGCTCCAAAGGCAGAACCTGTTCTACCCCAACCTGTTATGACTTCATCGAAAATTAAAAGAATATTGTGTTTATCACATAGTTCTCTTAGTCTTTGTAAATATCCAACTGGTGGAACTAAAGTTCCTGTAGATCCTGCTATGGGTTCAACTATACATGCTGCGATATTTTCTGAACCAAAATTTGTGCAAATTCTCTCCAAGTCATTAGCTATATCTGCTCCTGTTTCAGGTTGACCTGATATAAATTTATGTTCATCCAGATGTGTGTGTCTCATATGAACCACTCCTGGCATTAGAACACTCGCATAAGCTTTTACGTTGTTAATCATTCCTCCAACTGAAGTTGCTCCTATGTTCATCCCATGATAGGCACGTTCTCTACCAACAAATCTAAATCTTTGTCCTTCGCCTCTCGCCTTGTGATAAGCTACACTTATTTTAATTGCTGTTTCTACTGCTGTAGATCCGCATATTGTATAAAAAATTTTATTTAAGTTTCCTGGAGTGTGTTTTGCAATTCTAGTGGCTAATTCAAATGATCCCCCAAATCCTTGTTGGAAAGGTTGGCAATAATCTAAAGTATTAAGCTGGTTGGTTATTGCTTCAATAATTTCCTTACGTCCATGTCCTAATGGATTGCAAAATAATCCTGAGCTCGCATCAATTTGTGTTTTTCCATGGTGATTCTTTAAGTACACACCTTTTGCTTCTACGATCAGTTTTGGATTTTCTTTAAAGTCTTTATTAGAGGTAAAAGGCATCCAATGTTCATTTAATGAATTAGGGACTAACGTTCTTTTTTCAGAGCTCATAAATTAATTTTTTAAATCGTGATGAGATAATCATTAGACTAATTAGGTCCAATTAACCACCATTATAATTGTCACAACTTTAAGTTGTGTAATAAGAATGATCGTTTTTTTTGTTTTACTTCTTGGTCAATTTAATCTTAAAATTGAAACATATAAATAAACAAGGAAGAGGAAAAATGAAAAAAATAATTAGTTTTATTCTTGGATGTTTTGTAGCTCTTAATCTTTCGATTTCAGTTGCTAATTCAGCAGCTAATGAAGTTAGAGTTGCTTACTTCTTAGAGTGGCCTAGTCCAAACCTTGAGGACATGCAAAAGAAAAACTTTGCAAAAGCTCTAGGTGTGCCAGTTAAATGGACTAACTTCACAAATGGTGGAGCAATGACAGATGCAATGTTGGCAGGAGATATCGACATTTCTTATTCACAAGGTTTAGTACCTTTCATTAACGCAGTTAAATCTAAAGCTCCAATCAAACTTGTAGATGTAGCTATGGAATATGGAATGGGTGGAACAACTTGTGTAACTTCAAATGCTTCTGGAATTACAAAAGCAAATGCTACAGAGCTTGAAGGTAAAAAAGTTGCTGTGCCACTTGGAACAATGGCTGAATACGTTTTTGATGAAAGTATGAAAGTTGTTGGTGCTGATAGAAAAAAAATGGACATCATTCAAATGGATCCTGAGGAAGGTGCTGCTGCACTTGTAAGCGGAGATGTTGTTATGGCATGTTTATTTGGTGGTAACTCTATCAAAGCTGCTACAGCTATTGGATCTAGATTACTTACAGTTCAGGAAGCCAGAGATGCTGGAATCTTGGGTATAGATATTACTTCAGTAACTACAAAGTTTATGAAGGAAAACCCTGGAATGCTTAGAACTTTTATAGAAGTAACTCATGAAGCTAACGCTAGATATAAGGCTGGAAAAGCTGACATGAATGCGATGTCAAAAGCTTCAGAAATGAAAGTTGCAGATATGAAAGAAACTTTAAGTGGCTTTAAATTTCTTACACCTGAAGAAACTAAACAGTCTATGGAAAGTGGAAATCTTAAAGGTTTCCTAGATGGTATGGGAACACCAAAAGGAAATGTAGATACTAGTTTCTTACCTTTATAATCTAAGGGTAATTTAAATTTTAATAGGCGCCAATTGTAATAAATTGGTGCCTATTTTTTTATTAAAAATTCAAATATAAAGTCTCTTTATGAATGATTTAATTTCACAAAATCTAAATATGATTTTTAAAACTCCTAAAGGAGAAACTGTTCACGCATTAAAAGATTTAAATTTTACTCTTAAAAAAGGTGAGCTTCTTACTGTTCTTGGGCCGTCTGGTTGTGGTAAGACCACTTTATTAAATATTACTGCAGGTTTTATAAGACCAACTTCAGGTAATATTACTTTAAATAATAAAGAGATAGATGGACCAGGAGTTGAACGGGGAATGGTTTTTCAGCAAGGTGCTTTGTTTGAATGGCTGACAGTTGCTGAAAATGTGAACTTTGGATTAAGAATGAAGAAAGAAGATCCTGTTAAAACTCAAAAAAAAGTAGATGAATGGTTAGAGATTGTTGGTTTAAAGGGTTTTGGAAATACCCCCACTTATCAATTGTCAGGAGGAATGCAGCAAAGAGTTGCTCTTGCAAGATGTCTTATTAATGATCCAGATTTGATATTAATGGATGAACCATTGGGAGCTCTTGACGCTCTTACAAGAGAAAAGATGCAATCTTTAGTATTAAAAATTTGGAAAGAAACAGGTAAAACAATAATATTAATTACTCACTCAGTTGAGGAAGCATTGTTACTTGGTGAAAGATTATACGTGATGGCACCCAGACCAGGTAGAATACACAAAGAATATAACCTTCCATTTGCCTCAATGGGATTAAAAGAGGATCTAAGAGAAATCAAAAAAAACAAAGAGTTTTCTGAAAAAAGAGAAGAAATCCTTGAGATGATTTGGAACATGGAAGAGGAAATAATGGGTAAAGATAATTAAATGTTAACTCAAATATTAACTTTTCTAATCTTTTTTACTGTAGTTGGCTGTATTCTTTATGGGAGACGGCTAATAAGGACAGAAAAAATTGATGCGGTATTTGGAAATCCTGAGAGAGCATTAGGTGGCACTCATTGGGTAATTGTTGGAAGTAGTTTTTTACTTTTAATTTGGCTCTATTATTCTTGGGATATTGCTAAAGGATTTTATCCAAAATCTGCTAATGAGCTGTGCCAAGTTGCAAAAGTTAATGACTCTTTGCTTGGATTAAAATATCAATTTCCAATAGAAGAAAGAGAATTCAAAAGTACTTCACAAATAAAAAAAGAAAATAAAAATTTAATATTAATTCAAAATGAGATTCAAAATTCTGATGAGCTAAGTAGTCAACAAAAAACTATACTAATCAGTTATATCAAAAAAACAAATCAACTAATCCCATTACTTACTAATGAAGATTTACTGGAGAATGATACCAAACAAAAAATAGATGATATTACTGGAAAAATTAATCTTTTAACTGAGAACTTTAAAAAACCAGACTATCCTTTTGAAACAGAACCAGAGCTTAATAAAAGACTCAAAGATGTAAATGAAGAAGGTGGCTGGGGTATAACGAAAGTAGATGCTGGTTCAGGTTCTATTGAAAACACATTAGAGGTACCTTTGGTACCTGCAACTTATAGAGGTCTAAAGTTTCACACTGCAGCTCAAGAATTAAATTTAATAAGTGATGAATTTTTTAAATTAAGAAATCATAACCCTCAATTTAAAAGTAAAATTAAAGAACTAAAAGATGAAATTAAATCTTATAGGAAAAATTTAAATGATAATGAGGAAGTGGCATCAACTTACGCAAAAAATATTGTTAAAATTGCAAGAAGAATTGAATTTGCAAGTATTTATCCTCCAAATGCATTAGATAAGATGCAAGCAGCAATTATCAAATTTGAAAATGCTCAAAAAGATGCGCAAGGGGGTCTTAGATTTATCGATATATTTTTATTTCCAGCAGGAACAATAGTAGCCAGTGGTCCAAGTTGCTCAGAACAAGGTTCGGGTAGATGGTTACCTAAACCATCTGATACTTTCAATAAATTTATATTAATGTCAAAACCTAGTATTGGTTATAAAGATATTCCTCTTTTATGGATACAAATGGTTGATGTGAGTAAAATGATTGGCTTTATTCTGCCAGACTGGATTGCAGATATTTTGCCAGGGGAATATCCTGTTCATACTAAAGATGGGATAGTAAAACAGAATTTTAAAGGTGGAGTTCTAAAAATTGTAACTGGTGATTTTAATTTGTTCAAAGTGCCTGTTCCTTACGGACATATTTGGGACTCTTTTTTAAGAGTTTTTCTTGGTTTAGTGTTTGGAATTTTAATTGGTGTACCACTTGGTTTATTTATGGGATTGAATAGATTTGCAAAAGGTTTTTTTGATCCTTTGATTGAGCTTTATAGACCAGTGCCACCTCTTGCATGGGCTCCACTTATTATTTCTGTTTTGGGAATTGATAATACCGGTAAAGTATTCTTACTATTTATGGTTTCTTTATCGATAATGATAATTTCAGCACGAGCAGGAGCATCAGGGACTCAATTATCAAAAATTCATGCAGCTCACTCATTGGGGGCATCTAAAAAACAAATATTAATACATGTAATTTTCCCAAACTCATTACCAGAGATACTCACTGGTATAAGAGTAGCGGTAGGTATGTGTTGGGGAACCCTAGTAGCGGCAGAATTTTTAGCTGGTACCACAGGTATTGGTTTTGTGGAAAATGTAGCCAAAAAATATTTTCAATACGAAGTGATTTGGATAACAATTTTTATTATGGGAATGCTTGGCTTATTATTTGATATAACCTTAAGGAAAATTATCAACAAAACAATACCCTGGCGAGGCAAAGGTTAATAATTTATATCAATTTTTTATTAGATTTTTTATATAATCAATGAGTTTAATTTTACCAAAGTGTCTGTAGACTTTATTAGAAAGATTCATTTTTGTTAACGCAGATGCATATCTTTCACCTGGTCTTTTTTTTAAATACTTTATTTTGGATTTAAACATTTTTGCAACTTCGATTATTGAATGACTTTGTTTGCTTGAAATACTGTAATGCCTAGATAGATTTTTTTTCCAAGCTATGTAACAAACACGAACAGTATCATCTATATGAGTAAATCTTCTTGATTGATTTCCAGGTTTTACTACAGGTAATGGTTTTTTATTTTTATAAGCTTCCTCAAAAATTCCAATCACAGTCGACATTTTTCCCTTAGAAATTTGTTTTGGTCCATAGACATTATAAAAATATATCACTTCAAATTTAAAGTTGAACCATTTCTTAAGATTTTCTAATAATTCCAAATTTTTTGCTTTTGTAAATGAGTACGGTGAAAGATTCTTATCTTGTCCTTTGTTTCCTAAGGATGCAGACGTAGCTGAATAAATCAAATTAATTTTATTTTTTAAACAAAAATTAAAGACTGAATTCGTTCCAATTGAATTTGAGTCTATACACTCATTCATTTTTAAAAAACTTTGATAAATTCTAGCAAATTCACCAAAATGAAAAACTGTTTTTATTTTTTTTGGATACTTTATTACTTTATTAATATCTTTAGTATTTGCATTAAAATATTTTACTTTGGAATTTTTAAGATGGTTTTTTTTATATCCAGAGGAATAATTATCTATACTAATTATATTATATTTTGTTTTATCTAACAGAAATTCAATTAAATTTGATCCTACAAAACCAGCTCCACCAGTAACTATAATAGTATTTTTTTTTACCATCAATTTCTTATAGTTTTTATTATCATTTTAGCAAGTGATAATAGTTTAATTAGTCAATCCAAGATTTATATTTTTCTAAATTATCTTTAATGTAATTTGGTAAAACATCTAAATTAACTTTAGTTAAATCAAATCTATTATTTTGTTTTTTTTCGTTCGATGATTTCGTATCAATCAAATGATCATAATTAATAAATTTATTTTCAATTTTATTTTTTATCTCTTTAAGATTAGAGTTATTTAACTCAAATTCTGAATGCATTTCATCATTAAGATATTTTTTTAAAAGCTCCTCTGGTGTTTTTAAGTTTGTGAAATGCCAGCCACCATCATCTATGATTTTCAAATTTCTATGTTTCAAATCAGAGAAAAAGGTGTCTAATCTAAATATATTATATTTTTTATTTTTTATGTTTCTTAACCATGAAATATTTTTTAAGTCTTTTAATTTACAGGCTTTAGTTCCAAACCAATCTACTCTTGGATATGCAAGGTTGAATTTGTAATAAAACAATTTTTGCTTAAAAATCAGAATTTTTATTTTATTCTTTTTAAAGTCCACTTTGGATAAATTTGGAATTTCATCATTGTCACTATAAATGATATAATCATTTTGATCAGCTTCATCCAAAGCCTTAGAGATATAATTTCTTTGGGCTTCTATTCTATCTATGCTGCTTTGTCTCAACCAGTGTGGGTCTTTTTGTAAGTTTATGTCTTTTTCTACCGGATCATTATCCAAAACTAAGTGGATAATTTTGTCTTCAAATTTAGGATAATCCTTTTTATTAAAATTAATATTCTTTTCTCTTCCACTATGTGAAAATTTAGCTTCACAAACTACAAATTTATCTACAAAAGGATCAAGAATATTGAACCTTAAGTCCATCATTAATTTCTCTTCAAAAAATGTTGTGGTGTCAAATACTCTCATTTATATTAATTTTATAATTCTTTAGTTGAATGATTACAAAATAAACTATAACTAGACAATATTATGTCAATTTTGTTCAGCAATCCTCCATGGTGGGAAAATAAGGAGAGCAGAGGTTTTTTAAGAAAAAAAAGATGGCGTAGAGGAGTAAGATCTGGCTCAAGATGGCCTTTTACATATCTTGGAAGATGTACACCTGATAACCCTCGAGCAAAAGATTATATACCTTATCCATATTTTTTAGGCTATGCTACTACCTATGCCTCTAAGATGATGGGAAATAAAGAGGTTTTTTTTAGAGATAGCATTGCATTATCAGAATCGTATGAAAGTTTTTTTAAGTATTTAGAAACAATTGAAAAAAAAATTAAATTTTTTTTAATTGAAAGTGCTACACCATCATGGGATCATGATTATAAGTTAATAAAAAAGATTAAAAAAAAACATCCTCACTTAAAAATAATTGTCGCAGGACCTATATCTACTTCAGATCAAAAATGGGATAGTGATGTAATACACGCTGTGCTTAAAGGAGAATTCGAAAAGAATGTAATGAAAGTAATAAATGGGGAGACTGGTCTTATTGAACATGATCTTCTTACTCTTGAAGAAATGAATAATTCCCCATTTCCATACTATGATAAAAATATTTATGATAAGTATTTTGACGGCAATCCAATTCCAATGAATCAGTTATCTCCTCAAGCACATATTCTTACAAGTAGAGGGTGTCCGTTTAAATGTATATTTTGTGTTTGGCCAGCAGCAATGACTGGTAATGATCCAGATGGTGAAAACAAAAGAACTGTGAGACAGTACTCGGCGGATTATATGAAAGGTTTTTTAGACCAGCTCACAAGTGAGTATAAATTTGAGGCAATATATTTTGATGACGACACTTTTAATATAGGTAACAAACACACAATTGAAATAAGTAAGGTTGCAGGTAAATATAATATTCCATGGTTCGCAATGTGTAGAGCAGATACTTGTAAAAAAGAAAACTGGAAAATTATGAAAGATAATGGATGTAAAGGGGTTAAAATTGGTGTTGAGTCAGGAAGTCAATATGTTGTTGATAAAATTGTTAATAAGCATTTGGATTTAAACTATACCAAAGAATTAGTAGATCATTTAAGAAACTTAGATATGTCTGTCCATGGAACTTTTACTTATGGTTTACCAGGTGAAACCAAAGAACAAATGTTGGAAACTAAAAAATTTATTAATGAGACAAATTTTAATACTGTTCAAGAATCTGGTACAGCAGAAATAGAGGGAACTCCTCTTCACACATTGAATAATAAAGACTTAAAGAATTATCCTGGCGCTAGTATAAGCGCTGATTATGACAGACAAAAAGATGGTGGGAAAAAATGGCAAAGCTTGGTAAAAAGTTTGCAAAATAATTAAAATTTGTGAGCAGAAAGAGTGTAAGTATTTATATACCAGCTTTTAACGCTGAAAAAACTATTGAGCATTCGCTAACTTCAATAAAAAACCAATCTTATAAGTTTGATGAAATCCTTGTGATCAATGATAATTCTAAAGATTTTACTTTAGATATTGTAAAAGAGTTTAAAAATGTGAATATCATCAATAATATCGAGAATAGAGGATTAGGTTATAATAGAAATCTTGGAATTAAAAATAGCTCTCATGAAATAATAGCCTCTATAGATGCAGACGTAGTTTTAGAAAAAAACTGGCTTGAAGTAATGATTAAAAATTTTGATCAATCTAAAAATCTTATTTGCGGTGGAAAAATGATAGAAGAACTAATTGAAAATAAATTTAATGCGTGGAGAGCAAAATACTATAGTCAAAATTGGGGAGATAAATCTTTTGAAAATCCTCCATTTTTGTTTGGATGCAATACAATTCAGCACAAATCCGTATGGGACACTGTCAAAGGCTATGACGAAAGTTTACAAACCAATGGAGAGGATATTGACTATTCAAATAAAATTAAAAATCAAAAGCATTTAATTATAAAATATTGCTCTGATGCATTATCAAAGCATTTACAAAATGATGATTTGGACTCTTTATCCCATAGGGTTTGGCGTTATCATTCTTTTGGATATAAAATTAAAAAACCCTCTATTTACAAAACTATTAAATTAACATTAAAACAAACCAAATTTTTTTTTCAAAGATCTTTCCAGAATCTTTTGAAATTAGAATTTAATTTTATAAGTATTAATTTCGCAGTATTTAAGAAATTTATTGTATTAGAATATAGCTATTATAAAAAACAAAAAAAATGAAAATTTTAATTACAGGCGGTTGTGGATTTGTTGGAACAAATTTAGCTTTATTTCTTTACTCTAAAGGTTTCAAAATAAACACTCTAGACAATCTGTCAAGAAAAGGTTCCAGATATAATTTAGAGTTATTAAAAAAAAAAAAAATTAAAAATTTTAATTTTGATATTTGTAATTTTAAAAAAATACAAAAATTACCTTCATATGATTTGATTATCGACTGCTGTGCTGAAGCTGCGGTAGAGATTTCAAAAAAAGACATTGACAGGGTTGTGAACACAAATTTCATTGGAACATTAAATATTTTAAAAAAAATTAAAAAAGACAATTCAAAAATTATATTTCTCTCAAGTAGTAGGGTTTATCCCATTAAGGAGATTAATAATGTTGTTAACAAAAGAATTATTAAATCAAAATTGAAAATAAAAAAATCTTTCGGAGAGAAAGATAATATTAAAGGTCCAAAGACTATATATGGTTTAAGTAAATTATCTTCTGAAATGTTAGTTGAAGAATTCTCATATGCATTTGGAACAAAATTTATAATTAATAGATGTGGAGTTATATCTGGACCTTTGCAATTTGGTAAACAAGATCAAGGGTTCGTTAGCTTATGGATATGGAGTCATTATAACAAGAATAAATTAAAATATATTGGTTATGGGGGCTTTGGAAATCAAGTTAGAGATGTTTTACATATTTATGACTTGTGTGAATTAATATTTTTACAAATCAATAATATTAATAAGATAAATAATAAGATGTTTACTGTAGGTGGTTCGAAAAAAAGTTATACCTCTTTAAGACAACTAACAAAAATATGTGAAAAAATAACAAACAATAAAATTAAATTTACTAAAGTTTCAAAAACATCAATTTATGATATTCCATATTTTATAACTAATAATAATCAAGCTATGAAAACTTATGGATGGAAACCAAAAAGGAATATATATAAAGTTGTTAAAGATACTTATGTATGGTTAAAGAATAATAAATCAAAAATTAATAATTACTTCTAATGTCTATAGCAATTATTACAGGATCAACAGGATTAGTTGGATCAGAAGCTGTCAATTTTTTTCATGATAAAGGTTTTGATGTGGTTGGAATTGATAACAACTTAAGAAAACTTTTTTTTGGAAATAATGGCTCTACATCTTGGCTCAAATCTCAACTTTTGAAAAGAAACAAAAATTTTAAAAACTACAATATTGATATTCGAAATTCAGATGGTATTAGAAAAATTTTCAAAAAATACTCAAAAGGAATATCAGTAGTAATTCATTGTGCTGCTCAACCTTCTCATGATTATGGAAAAAAATTTCCTTTCTTAGACTTTAATGTTAATGCTACTGGAACTCTCAATCTTCTAGAGCTAACGAAAAAATATTCTCCCAATGCTCCGTTCATATTTATGTCAACTAACAAAGTTTATGGAGATAATCCTAATAGGCTTAATATTCATGAAAAGAATACAAGATGGGAATTAAAAAAAAATGATAAGAATTTTAATGGTATTAAAGAGAGTTTTTCAATTGATAACGCAACTCATAGTTTTTTTGGAGTATCTAAAACTTATGCAGACTTAATAGTCCAGGAATATGGAAAAAATGTTGGTTTAAAAACAGTATGCTTTAGAGGGGGTTGTATTACAGGTCCAAATCACAGCGGAGCAACACTTCATGGATTTTTATCTTACTTAGTTAAAGCGAGTTTAAGTCAGAAAAAATACAATCTGATTGGATATAAAGGGAAACAAGTTCGAGACAATTTGCATAGTCACGATTTAGTAAATTGTTTTTGGCAATTTTACAAAAAGCCTAGAAGTGGAGAAATATACAATATGGGTGGCGGAAGATATTCAAATTGTTCGATAATTGAAGCGTTAAACCTAGTTGAGGATATCTGCAACATTAAAATTAAAAGAAAAATTTTAAAAGTTCCAAGAGTTGGTGATCATATTTGGTATATTTCTGATACAACTAAATTTAAAAAACATTATCCAAAATGGGAACAAAAATATAATACAAAAAAAATTATTAAGGAATTAATTGAACACCAAAAATAAAAAACTTCATATTGTAGTTAAAAAAATCTTTAAAAAATATAAACTTAAATCCGAACATGCTGAAATTTCAGCAAAAGCAATTATTAATGCTGAATTAGTAGGAGCACATGGACACGGATTAGCAAGACTTAAAATGTATTGTAATAGAATTAAAAAAAAATTAATCAATCCAAATCCACAGATTAAAATTAAAAAAATTTCTTCATCAATTTCGAGTATTGATGCTAATAATAGTATTGGTTTCGTTGCAGCAGATATTGCAATTAAACTTGCGATTAAAAATGCTCAAAAAACTGGAATTGGTTTAGTTGCAGTGAAAAATAGTGGTCATTATGGTTTATCTAGTCATTACGCTGAGCAAGCAGTAAAAAAAAATCTGCTAACAATGATTTATACAAACGCTCCTCCTGCAGTAGCACCTCATGGATCATCAAAAAGTTTATTTGGAACTAATCCTATCTGTTTTGGTTCTCCATCTGGCTCTAAAATTCCATTTATATTAGATACATCTATATCAATGATTAATAGAGGCAAGATTAGACTCGCTGAAAGAAATAATTCAAAAATACCAAGAGGTTTTGCCTTGGATAAATTTGGTAAACCAACGACTGATCCAAAAAAAGCATTAGAAGGTGTTCAACTTCCAATTGCTGGTTACAGAGGATCAGGATTTGCTTGGATGGTAGATATTTTAAGTGGTGTTTTGACTGGCAGTAATCATGCTGGAGGGGTAAAGGACCCCTTCATCGATTTTTCAGGCCCACAAAATGTTGGACATTTATTTTTAACTTTCAAATCAAATTTATTCGAAAAAAACTTTATCAGAAGAATGAAAGATAATATCAAAACAATAAAAAAACTACCCAAATTAAAGGGTGTCAAAGAAATTTTGTATCCAGGAGAGAGTAAATTTTTCAAGTATAAAAAAAATTTAAAAAAAAACATTACTATAAAAGAAAATATTCAAAGAGATATCGAATGGTTATTAAAAAATTAATTAGTTATAGTAAACTACAATTGCTGGTTTTAAGTATTTAATCTTTTTCGTTTGATTAAAATTATTATTAATCTATTGTCCAAATAATGAAAAAATTTCGTTGGCAGTTAATGACTAATAATATACTTGAGGAAGATAAGGAAGTCTTATTAAAATTTATAAAGTCAACAAATAAATTCACAAGTGGAATTAAGGTTAAAGAATTTGAAAAAAAATGGTCAAAATGGCTTGGGGTTAAATATAGTACGTTTGTTAACTCAGGTTCATCAGCAAATTTAATTACTCTTCACTTGCTTAAGGAGCTAAAAAAAAATAAAACTGAAGTAATACTTCCTGCTTTTACATGGAATTCAGATATAGTCTCAGTTCTTAATGCTGGATTTAAACCTATATTTGTTGATATAAAATTAAAAAATCTAGCTTTAGATGAGGAGCAAGTAAAAAATAAAATTAACAGAAAAACTGCAGCTATTTTTTTAACTCATGCCATGGGTTTTCCGGGTATAAGTTCAAACTTTTTAAGATTTATAAAAAAAAGAAAAATTTTTTTAATCGAAGACGTTTGTGAATCACATGGTGCAAAACTCAATAATAAAAAATTAGGAACTTTGGGAGATATTTCAAATTTTTCATTTTATTACGCTCATCACATGACAACCATAGAAGGTGGTATGGTTTGCACTAATTCAAAACAAATAGATACAATTGTCAAAATGAAAAGAGGCCACGGCTTACTTAGAGAATCACAGAATGAAACTTTAAAAAATAAAACAAAAAAAAATTTAAAAGATCTAAATAGTGATTTTATATTTCTTACCCAAGGTTTTAATTTAAGAAATAATGAATTATCAGCTGTTATTGGATTACAACAGCTTAAAAGACTAAATAAGGTAATTAAAGCAAGAAATATAAACCACAAATTATTCATAAACCATTTAAGAAAAGATATTTTTTTTACCGACTTTGATTTAAAAGGATCTAGTAATTATGCCTTTCAACTAATCCTAAAAAATAGAAATAAGAAATTATTTCACAAGGTTCTTTCTGTATTAAAAAAAAATTCGGTAGAATATAGAGTTGGAAGTGTAGGAGGTGGAAATCAATTAAGACAACCTTATTTAAAATCATATATTTCTAGAAAAAGATATGAAACATTGAAAAATACAGAACATATGCATTTTTATGGATTGTACATTGGAAATTATCCACATTTAGATCATAAAAAAATAATAAGTTTATGCAAAGCCTTGGATAAAATTAATTTCTAATTAAAATATTCCAACTTTGATAACTTTCCATTTTCTTAAAATTAGTAGCAATGTACTCATCTACCAAATATAGTTTTTCTTTTAAAGGGAAATCCCAATCATTTTTTGGACCACCATCAATTATTAAATTTACTTTTTTTAACTCATCTATAAATCTAGCTTGATTAAATGTAGATGAAGCACTCCAAACAAAATAAAATTTAGTACAGCTTTTTTTTCTAAGAAGGTAGTACAAAGCCGCATCATTACTAAATAATTGAATGCACTCAAAAGACTCAACTTTTGAATTGAGAAAATTTATTAATTCTTTCTCATTTTCATTTAAATAAATTTTATCTTCAAAGTAAAAATATTCATTTAACCTTTCTTTTATTGAAAAAATATTAGAAGGTTTTATTTCAGAAATTGCGATTATAAATAAAATTAAAATAGAACTAAAAACATTATAATTAAATTTCGAATTAACCTTTGTATTTTTTAGAAACAAGTATGTTAGAAAAATTAACACTGTTATTAATGGAAATCCAAAAGAGTTTTTAATATGAGGGCCATCTGATCTTCCAAGTGCATATAGATAGCTTCCTACTGAAACTAAAGTTAAAAAAAATATAACTCTTTTAAAATTTATAGGATATTCTTTCTTAAAGATTATATTTACCGAAATTAATAAACAAATCAAAATTAATAAAATTGTTTTTGTTGCTCGCGAAGAGTTGGGTTCATTGCTAAAAGGTGTCGGATGAATTATTCCATGCACATAAGACATTTCTTTATAAATTAAATAAGTATTTTGTATGAAATATTGAAATTCATTTTTTGAGACTAAGAAGAAAGATGTCCAAGTTATCGCTATAGATAGTAAAAGTAAAAAACCATGTAAATATCGTTTTGATAAGAATAAGTAAAAAAGGATTAATAGCGTAAGAATATTAAAGATTAAACCTCGATCAATACTCCAGAACATAGATAGCAATGTCAAAACTGAGATAAAAATAATTGGTATTAATGAATTTTTTCTTGAAATTAAAAATATAAACAAAATTAATAATAGTATTATTGGAATTTCCCTAAAAGATATTGATCCAACATCGGCAACCTCATAATTCAAAAAAGAGACAAAAAAGAAAGAATTAATTAAAAAAAAAATAATTTTTTTATTTTGATCAAGATTTGTTAATTTTGTTAAAAAATAAATAAAAAGAATTGAAAGTAATTTAAAAATAAAAATATAAAAGGTATCCGCATATCTTGCAATTCCTATACTTACGTGATCAAAGAATTTCCAAAAAATAGATGACGACAATGTTTCATAAAATATACCAACTGTAATATAAGATCCAGACCACATAGAGCCATCAAGAAAATTTTTATACGCTGAGCTCATTCGCTGTCCCTCATGATAACTGTCAATCAAAGGTATCGAAAAATTAACAGATAAAAAACTCGCTAAAAGTAAGAGTATTAGAAAAACAAAGAATAGATTTAATTTAAAACTTTTTTCTAAAACACTTTCTTCATTTGTGCAGAAGAAAATTTTTATATCTGATAAAAAACTTTGATTTTTATAATACTTATAAAAAAGTAACGTTAATGTAGGAAATAGCAGAAAAGAGAGGTACCGCAGAATATCATTTAAAGCATGATGATTCTTTTTTGAATACTCTCCAATTATACCCCTATCTACAAATTCGAGCTCTATTATTCCCCATATAAAATATCCTAAAAAAATTGAAAATAAAAAAGATACACCAAATATTATTTTTTCTTTTTTAATTTTCATAAATACTCTTTTAAAGTTTTTAAATTTAACAATATAGTTGTATATTTTAGAGATGTTATCAAATAAAGAAATAATTGTTCCTAACAACTTATTAAATTCAGCTCATAAAAAAAAGGGTGTAAAAGCAGGTATTGTTAATGCGGGTAAACCCTTGCCTATGCAATCCGTTCAAGACGCAGTCATAGAGAATTTAATTGAACCAATATTCATTGGTGATGAAAAGGAAATCATTAAGTGTGCAAGTAATTTAAAATGGGATATTTCAAAATATGAAATAATAAATGAACCTGTTGAAAATAATACAGCCGCAATTGCTGCAAAACTTGCAAGTGAAGATAAAATTAGAATTATAGTTAAGGGTCATATCCATACTGATATATTAATGAAAGAAGTTCTTAAAAGAGAATACAATTTATTAGGTAGAACTAGACTAAGCCACATATGGCATATGACATTAGATAAAGAAGACAAGCCTCTGATAATAACAGACGGTGCATTAAATGTTTTACCAAACGTGAAGACAAAAATGCATATTTTAAAGAATGTTATTAATTTTTCAAATAGAATTGGGATTGAAAGACCCAAGATTGCAGTAATGTCGGCTACTGAAGAAGTTTTAGATAGTGTGCCAAGTTCCAAAGAAGCAGAGGAAATAACTAAACTTGCAAAAAAAGAGGATTTAAATGCTGATGTATTTGGACCTTTAGCATTTGACAATAGTATATCAAAAAAGTCTGCAACTATTAAAGGTATTAAAAATAATGTTGCAGGAATTGCTGATGTTCTATTAGTGCCTAACGTTGAAGCAGGTAATGCATTGGTTAAAATGTTGATTTATTTTAGTGGTGCGTGCGCCGCTGGAGTAGTAGTAGGAGGAAAAGTGCCAGTGGTAATAACAAGTCGTTCCGATGAAGCGCCTGCTAGATTAGCTTCAATTGCTGCAGCCGTTGTTGCTCTAGATTAAATGTTTATTTGCAATAAAACAAAATTTGTCTTAAACAATTTGTTAATTATAAAAATGTAATAATGACCATTACTTATTTAAAAAAATCACCAAAAACTTCTTCCACTGACGACACCAAGACAACCGGAATAGTCCAAGATTTACTTAAAAATATAGAAACTACAAAAGAACAAGGTTGTATCGATTTAACCAAAAAATTTGATAAATATGATGGAGATATTGTTGTATCAAAAGATAGAATTGAGGAAATTAGAAAAACTTTAGACCAGAAAACTAAAGACGATATTCAATTTTCATTTGAAAGGGTTAAAAAATTTGCAGAAGCACAATTAAAAAACTATGGAAAAGACTTTGAAGTAGAGCTTTCTGATGGTTTATATGCGGGTCAAAAATTAGTACCTGTGAATACTGCAGGATGCTACATCCCTGGAGGTAGATATGCACATATCGCATCTGCTGTCATGAGCGTGACCACTGCAAAAGTAGCAGGTGTTAAAAGTATTATTGCATGCAGTCCTCCTAAAGAAGGTGTCGGTGCCCACCCAACTATTATTTATACAGCCGATCTTTGTGGTGCAGATGTTATTTTAAATTTAGGTGGTGTTCCTGCTATTGCAGCAATGACCAATGGATTATTTAAAAATCCTCCTGCAGATATTATAGTTGGCCCAGGAAATCAGTTTGTAGCAGAGGCTAAAAGGATTTTGTTTGGAAAAGTTGGTATAGATCTATTTGCAGGACCAACTGAAATTGGAATTATAGCTGATGCTAAAGCTGATCCAGAAATTGTTGCTGTAGATTTAGTAGGACAAGCAGAGCATGGATATAATTCACCATGTTGGCTTTATACAACTAGTAAAGAATTAGCTGAAAAAGTAATGAAAAGAGTACCAGAATTAATTGCAGAACTTCCAGAAGTTCCAAGAACAAGTGCTGAAGCAGCCTGGAGAGACTATGGTGAAGTAATTCTTTGTGACACTGATGAGGAAATAGTAAAAATTAGTGACGAATATGCTCCTGAACATTTAGAAGTACAGACTGAAAACTTAAAATGGTTTCATGAAAGATTAACAAATTATGGATCATTGTTTGTAGGTGAAGAAACAACTGTTGCATATGGCGACAAATGTTCTGGAACAAATCATATATTACCGACTAAAGGAGCAGGAAAATATACTGGTGGATTATTTGTTGGAAAATTTATTAAAACATTAAGCTTTCAAAGAATGACAAAACAATCTACTAAATTAGTTGGTGCTGCTGCAGCTAGAATTTCTAGATATGAGGGAATGGAAGCTCATGCAAGGACAGGTGATGTAAGGTTAAGAAAATACGGTTTTTCTAATTAGTTCTCTGGTTTAAAGATTAAACACAATCCATTATTACAAAATCTTTTACCGCTAGCAGTTGGACCATCTAAAAAAACATGACCGTGATGAACACCACAATTTGCACAATGATATTCCATTCTCCTCATTCCAAAAGAATAATCTATTTTTGTTTTAAAAGCTCCAGGTAGTGCCTCTGAGAATGATGGCCAACCCGTACCGCTATCAAATTTCGCACTTGAGGCAAATAATTTAGCTCCACAGTTTGCACAATGATAAAATCCTTCTCTATTTTCCTTAAGTAATTCACTTGTAAAAGGTCTTTCAGTGCCCTCGTTAAACATAATATTTTTTTGTTCTTTTGAAAGATTTTTATTTATGATTTTTTTTGTTGCTGAATATAAAAATTTATAAGGTAAGGAAATGAAAGTTAAAATGGAAATACCTAAAACTTTAAAAAACTTTCTTCTTAAAAACATATTTAAATAGATAAATTATTAATAAAAATTTTAACATGCGCTATAATTACCACTAAAAACATTTCATTTATTAGAGAAAATATATTGTTTCCTTAACTATGTAGATTGTAAGTAATGACATAAAACAAATGATAAATATATTTATATATCTCCATATTTTGTCATCTTGAGCATGTTTTGAAAAATAAACAGATAAATATCCCAGCAAAAAGAAAAATATAATTGAAGCAATAGATGCTCCAAAACCAAAATAAACTTTTTCCTCTAGTAAAAAATTTTTTGAAAAATTTCCTAAAAAGAAAACAGTATCAGAATATACGTGTGCATTAAGATAAGTAAAACCGAGAGTCTTTAACAAAATAGCACCCTTCGAAACCTCTTTTACTTCACTATTAAAATTAACATCAATTTTTAAAGATTTGATCTTCGAGTAGATAAAATAAATTAAAAAAATTATTAGTGAAATATTTAAGATTAATTCTATAAATAAATTAAAATATTGATGAAAAAAATGAAATAAAAGTATACCTGAAAATATCAGTAATAAATCTGATAAAGAACAAACAAAGCATACTAAAAAAATATATTGTTTCTTAAGCCCCTGCTCGATTACAAAAATATTCTGAGCACCTATTGCTAAAATTAAGCTAAGCCCGGTAAAAAAACCTAATACCAGGTATTCCATCTAAGTTCAGATTACTCTGAATTAGCTGTTAAAGTTTTAATTTCTAAAATATTTTCGTTAGGGTCTTTTACAAAAAATGTTTCTTGCTCGTATTTTGTTCCTTTAAATCTGAGATAAGGTTCATCGTAATATTTTGCCCCTCTCTCTTTCAATCTATTTTTTAAAGTATCAAAATCTTTTCTAGATAGATGTACGCCAAAATGTGGAACCGAAACGTTACCCATGTCTACATCGTGTCTTTCACTATCTAGTTTATGATCACTAGCATGAAGAGTTAATTCATTTCCCCAAAAATCTACGTCAGCCCATTCTTGTGCTGAGTTATCAAGTCGACAGCCTAAGGTTTCGCTATAAAACTTTTTTGCTGTTTCTAAATCTCCACATGGGATAGCTAAATGAAAACAATTAGTGTTTTTGTACATATTTTTCTCCTTTAAATACTGAGTAAAGTAACTATATAAGCAATAACTTTTTTTATCAAGCTGGCAAATACTAATGAATGACTTTTTACAATCTATAATAGATAGAGATCCTGCGGCAAAATCAAAGCTAAGTTTAATATTAACTTACCCAGGTGTTAAAGCTATTTTTTTTCACAAAATTGCAAACTTTTTCGCAATTGCAAAATTTGATTTAATTGCAAGAATCATTTCCCAATTTTCAAGATTTCTGACCGGAATAGAGATTCATCCAAAAGCAAAAATTGGAAAAAATTTATTTATAGATCATGGGATGGGAGTTGTAATAGGTGAAACTTCTGAAATAGGAAAAAATGTTACTATTTATCATAATGTCACTTTGGGCGGAATTGCTCCAAGTATAAATTCTAATGATCAAAGAAACACCAAAAGACATCCGACTTTAGAAGATAATGTTGTAGTTGGATCCGGTGCTCAAATTTTAGGACCAGTAACAATTGGAAAAAATTCCTTAATCGGCGCTAATGCAGTAGTTACTAAGAATGTTACAGAAAAATCAATAATGGTTGGAATTCCAGCCACTAGAGTTGGCGATGCTACAAAAGGATTTCAACCTTATGCTGTTACTGATAAAGATAAAGATTAATGTCACAAATTAAAAATAACTTTATTGAGTCAGTTGGCAATACACCTCTAGTAAGATTAAAAGCAGCTTCGGAAATAACTGGATGTAATATTTATGGTAAAGCTGAATATCTTAATCCAGGAGGATCAGTAAAAGATAGAGCTGCACTGGCATTAGTCAAAGATGCACAAGAAAAAAAATTAATTTCAGAAGGTGGAATAATTGTCGAGGGCACTGCAGGTAACACTGGGATAGGATTGTGTCTTTTGGGAAATTCCTTAGGTTATAAAACAATAATCGTAATGAATGATAACCAAACTCAAGAAAAAAAAGATACATTAAAAAACATTGGTGCAGATCTAAGACTAGTGCCACCCAAACCTTATAAAGATGATGGCAATTATGTAAAAGTTGCAGGTCGTTTAGCTGAAGAATTAAAAAGTACAAATAACAATGGTGTAGTTTGGGCCAATCAATTTGATAATACTGCTAATGCAAAAGGTCATTATGAAACAACAGGACCAGAAATTTGGGAACAAACCGACGGTAAAGTAGATGGTTTTGTTTGTGCATCTGGAACAGGTGGTACTATTGGTGGTGTGAGTAGATTTTTAAAAGAAAAAAATAAAGATGTAAAAATTTATTTATCTGATCCAACTGGTTCTGCTCTCTATAATCACATTGTAAATGGAGAACTAAAAGCTGAGGGTGGATCAATAACTGAAGGTATTGGATCGAGTAGAATAACTAAAAATTTTGCTGAAGCTAAAATTGATGGTGCTTTTTCAATCAGTGACCAAGAATCTTTACCTGTGCTTTACGACTTAATTCAAAATGAGGGATTAAGCTTAGGAACGAGTTGTGGAGTAAATATTGCAGGTGCAATTAGATTAGGAAAAGAACTAGGCCCAGGAAAAACAATTGTAACAATTCTCTGTGATAGATCAGATAAATACAACTCAAAGATGTTTAACAAGTCATTTTTAAAGGAAAAAAACCTACCTATTCCTAGCTGGTTATAATATCGCATACCAGGCATGTAACAAAACAGTTACATTTTTAAGATAACATTAATTAACTTGGAAGGATTATGAGAAAAATTTTTATAATTTTATCTTTTTTAATTTTCACATCTGCTAATGCAGAAATGAGTGATAACGATAAATCAAAAGCATGGGATTGTGTTGGTATTTATATGGCTAACTACTTTCTTCCATCTGGTGAAAAATTTGAATACGGTATGAAAGAAAAATCTATTTCAACCGTAAAAGTTCTTAAAACATACGCTCTTGAAATAGGTATTCCAGAAAAAGATTGGGATGCTGGAGTAAACAAAGCTGTAGATAAACATTACGGTTCAAAATACGACAAAGCTAAAACTGACAAATGTCATACATTTGTTGAGGCTTTAGTTCCTAATGGGGCTGAAAAAGTTAAAAAAGTAGTTCAAACTTTATATTAAAAAAGGAGATAAAATGAAAAAAATTATATTATCAATATTGTTTTCAATGCTTTCAACCATAGCATTTGCTAATTCAGGTAAAATTAATTTAGAAGGTTTTGGATCATGGGATATTACTGCGATAAATGCTGGAAAAGGAGATTTGGCAATTACTTATGATGGAATAGCAAGTATGAAGGACAAAAACAGTGACCAAGTATTTAATAATGTTTCAGTTCATTGTGTAGGGGGATTGACCACTCAAGGTGGAAACTTTGTAGATGAAACTGGTATGTGTAGATTTGATCTTTTTGATGGGGAAAGCGTATTTATAAAATATACTGGTAAAGGAACTACAGGTGTAGATGGATCTGGTGCTTTTGTATTTGTAAGAGGAACTGGAAAATATGAAAATATCAAAGGTAGTGGAACCAGTAGTAGAACTAACTTAAAAACGAAGAAAAAGGGTTTTGCATCAACTTTAAACATATTTAAGGGTGAGTACACATATTAATAATTAATAAAGAAGTATTATGTCAGAAATTAAATGTATAAATTTGGGCTATGTTGTTCCAAAAGATAAGGCTGATGAGGTTCTAGAATTATTCAAAACACATGCCGCATGGATGCAAGAATTTTACTCAGACTCAAATGATGGTTCCAAGTATTTGATAAGCTCATTTTTCACAAAAGCAGATGAATTTGTAAATCCTGCAGACCCAAGCCAAGGATTGACTGGGAATGTTGTTTTTACAATTAATGAGAGATTTACCTCAATGGATAGTGTTAAACGTCACGTGGAAAATGCAATGAAAAACGATTACTTTCCAAAATTTGGTGAAATAATGGAAAAATATGGTGTTGTTCGAAGCTTGGGTGGAGAAATATATCATTCAATAAGATAAAATTAAAAAAGGAGGAAAATGGAAAAAGAAATGTTAGTACATCTTAAACTTAAAGAAGGTAAATTAGAAACTTTCATGGGTTGGATGCAATCAGATGAAGGTATGAGTGTCAGAAAAAGTGTTGCTTATCCTGAAAAAACTATTGGGGCTATGATACCAGATAAAAGTGGGATGTTATTCAAAGTTAATGTTCATAATGAAGCTGGAATGAAAGAATTTGTAACCGGTAATAATCCTACTGCAAAAGCTATTTATGCAGAGTGTGTAGAGAGTGCTCAGTTATTTGAACTATCTAAAATAAATCTATAAAGGAGAAAATATGAAAAACTACATGGTAACTCACACTTTCAAATCGAAGGAGATGAAAGATAAATTTTCAGAGACAGTTGCATCAATGAAGATGGAAGATATTGTAAAATCAATGACTAGTGAAGATGCAGCATGTCAAATGACTTGGAATACTCCAGGAGATACAATGCAAATGTTTTGCTGGTGGAAAGGTAAAAATCCAGAGGCTATTAATAAACAATTAGCATCTATGAATGACTTTTTTGAACCTCACAAATTTACTGAGTGCACAGATGAAGTTATGGATTACAACGCCTAGAATAGGCCAAAACTTTTTTTAATTAAATTTAAGAGGAAAAAAAATGAAAGTAATTTACACAAGAACTATGAGAGTAAAAGACGATGGCCTAGGAAAAGCAATGGAAATTGGGAAAGGTTTAGCTGCAGTAAGAAAAAAGCATTACCCCAATCATGATGTTTATTTCTCTTTTCAAATGGGTGGAGACCCAAGAACAATAAGAGAAACTTTAATCGGAACTATGTTTGAAGGTGATAATGATGCTGATGCTAACATGTCTGCGGATCCTGAATATATAAAACTTTTAGATCAGTTAAAAGAAGTTGCAATAGAAGGTACTATCGAAGATGAGATTAGACCAATATTTAGCTAAAGGATTTAAATTATGTTAGAAAAATTTAATGGAATAATTTATTTATCTTTATTTATAATTCACTTTGCAGGTTTTGCTTACTATGGATTTAGGTGTGTGTTTCAAACGCAGTCTTTTTTAAATCAATACGGTATGCATGATACAGGGGCAGGAGCTGTAAGATTTTTTGGCTCTATTTTTATTGGCTCTACTGCGATGGCCATTTATGTAGGATTTATACGACCTAATGGCTTGGAAGCAACTTGGGCATTTTTTAATTTAATATTTTTACAAAACCTTTCAGCGTTTATTGTAGGTTTCTATAGTACAAAAATAAATAAACTTGGACACACCGATAAAACATCAGATGAAGCAATTTATGCACCCATGTTTTTGACTATATTAAGTGCAGTGCTTTGTTATGGTTTATCTGATAAAATCTACGTTTAATGTCAGGCTACGCAATATTCAATATTGAGATAAAAAAACCAGAAGAGTACAAGGAATATGTAGAAAAAGTTAAACCACTGGCCGAAAAATTTGGTGGAGACTATATAATCCGTGGAGGTGAAACCAAAGTTTTAGAAGGAAATTGGGAATATCCTAGAACAGTTGTCATTAAATTTCCAAGTTACGAAAAAGCTTTAGAGTGGTATAACTCTGATGAATATAAACCAATAAAACAAATCCGTTTAGAAAACTCAATAGGTAACGGAATAATAATTAAAGGAGTATAAAATGTCGATATTAAAAAGATATACTGATGCAATAGACAAGAAAGACGAAGCAACTATGAATGAACTTTTGCATGATGATTTTAAATTCACGATGCATAAATCTGGAAATTCTTTAGGAAAAACTGATGTTATTAAATGGGCAATGAGTGGAGATATAAATCAAGATAAAGCTAGAGTTGTGTATGAAAATGATGAAGTGGGTGTACACCATTCTTTGGTTACATTTAATGACGGAAATGTTGAGGCTGTAATGGCAGTTTATAGATATAAAGACGGAAAAATTGTTAGTTTAGAAACTGGCGCTACCCCGATGTCCAAATAAGTGAGAAAAATTTTATTTTTTTTTCTCATTTTTTTTGCAACATCTCTGTGTGCTGATGAATATCATCAAAAGCAAATTGATGAACTATTCGATCAATTAAAAAAAGCTGCAAATTTTGAGAATTCGGAAAAAATTGAATCAAAAATATGGGGTCTTTGGACCACCCACCCTACTAAAGATAGTCTTACAAATCTTTTAGCCGATGGATCTTCTTCGATGTCTCAAAATAAACTCGAGGATGCTTATAATATATTTACAGAAGTAATCGAAATAGATCCAAATTGGGCAGAAGCTTGGAATAAAAGAGCCACAGTATTGTATTTAATGGGTAAATACGAAATGTCACAAGCTGACATAAATAAAGTGCTGGATATTGAAAAAAGACATTTCGGAGCACTCACGGGTCAAGGTTTAGTACAAACTGCTTTACAAAATTATCAAAAAGCTATTGATAGTTATATTGAAGCTCACAAAGTTCATCCATATATGAAATCTCCTATGATAATGATTGAAAAACTTATGCTAGAATTGCAAAAACAAAGTATTTAGAAATAATGTTACCAAAAAAATATACTAAAATTTTATTCATCTGTCTTATGAGTTTCAGTATGAGTTTAATTATGACTTTAATAATTACTTATATTAATACGGGTTTTGATGAAATGTACTATATGAGATTTTTCAAAGCTTGGTCTGTAAGTTTGCCTGTAGCATTAGTTGCAATATCATTAGTAGCACCCATGGTACAAAAAATTGTAGATAAAATTATTAAATAGTTTTATTCTTTATAATGAGTAATTTTTCAGGATATATTTTTCTCATATTAGCAATTATCCTAGGAATAACTTCAAATGGGTATTTAAAATCTACTAACGGATTTACAATCCTGGCTCCAACTATTTTTTGTATAATATCAATAATTGCGTGTATTTTTTGTTTATCAAAAGCCATGGATATTATTCCAGTTGGTTTTACATACGCGACTTATGGAGGTTTAACAATAACAGCAGTAACATTGTTTGGGGTTTTTAAATATCAACAAATTCCAAACCTTTATGGAATAATTGGAATTAGTTTAATAATTATTGGTGTAATTCTTCTAAATACTTTAGGTAAAACTAACTAGAAACTGGCTTTAAAATTTTGAGCATTTTTTTATGCAGAACATTATTTGCTGAGCAAATAATATTCCCAGCTTTCTTGGCATTATCATTTTTCCAAGTTGAAACTACACCTTTCGCAGCTTCAATAATTGGAATTAAAGCATGGATATCCCAAATTTTGTTTCCACATTGAATTACTACATCAAGTTTACCCTCAGCTAAATGTGAATAGCTTAAAGCATCTGAACAAGGAAACTGCATTCTCTTTAAAATTTGAGGAATTTTTTTTTGTTTATTTAGTGATAAACTTCCGTGAAAAGCTGCAGATAATTTCATATTTGAATAAGTTGCTTTTTGATTAACAAGTATTCTCTTTTTTTTTCCATTCTCTGAAACATACGAAATATTACTTGAGGTATTAAAATAAAATTTTCTAAGAATTGGAAAGTTTGCGAGACCTATAATTGGAGTACCTTTGTAATTTAGAGATATTAAGTTGCTCCATGTTGGGTTTCCTATCACAAATGATCTGGTTCCGTCGATAGGATCAATAATCCAAGAGTAATCACTTTTAGTTTTTTTTGAGCCAAATTCTTCACCTATAATTTGGTGATTCGGAAATTTTTTTTTGATCTCATTTCTTATAAATCTTTCAAAAGCTCTGTCGGCAGTTGTCACTGGATCATAGCCACTTCTAAGTTTATTGGATACTTTGAAGGGTTTGTTTAATTTGGAATAATAAAATCTCGTCAATTTATAAGCTAAATTTTCAATAAATTTAGAATAAAGTTTATAATCTGATGATTTTAAAATTTGCACATCGCTCTAATACTATTTTATTACTATTGATTAAAGCTAAATTTTTAATAATGATTTAAAATTAAATGAAATTGGAGTTAAAAAATAACAAGGTATTTTTTGAAAGTAAGGGTCTAAAAAAAGAAATTCACCCATTTTGGCTAAGAGAGAGATCAAATGGAGAAAAATTTGTCGATAAGTCTACTCAACAACGATTATTTGATCCGACTCAATTGCAGGAAAATATTCAAATTAAAAATTTAAGTTTGTGTAATGATTTTTTAGAGGTAAATTTTAATGACGGTGCTTCAACAAAAATTGCTGTTATTGATATTTTTAAAGAATTCTCAAGTATTAATGGAATTAAACAAATAGAAAAAATAAAGTGGGACTCTTCTTTCAGCGAACAAAATACTTTTGAGTTCGATGAAAATTTATTTGAGACCGAAGAAATGTACAAAGCTTTAATTAATTTTTATCAATATGGTTTTGTAATCTTTAAAAATGTACCTACAAGAGATAATTTTATTGTAAAGTTTGCTAACTCAATCGGTAGCATTAGGCGAACAAACTTTGGGGAATTTTTTAATGTACAATCAAAACTAAATCCTAATGATTTAGCTTATACATCTTTAAATCTAGCCCCCCATACTGATAACCCTTATAGAAATCCTGTGCCATGTATTCAAATTCTTCAATGCATTGAAAATGAGGTATCTGGTGGTTTATCAACTCTAGTTGATGGATACACTGTTTCTGAAAAACTTAAACAAGAATTTACAGATTATTATAAAATTTTGACAGAAGTTAAAATACGATTTCAATTTATAGATCAAACGATAGTTTTGGAGGACTGGGCTGAAATGATTCAATTAGATGAAAGTGGAAATTTTAAACAAGTTCGCTTTAGTCCAAGACTAGATTTTGTTCCACTAATAGATAAAGAGAAATTGGAATTATTTTATTCTGCGAGAAAAAAATTATCTGAGCTATATAATTCTGAAAATTATAAAATTGAATTTAAATTATTACCTGGAGACTTATTAATGATGGACAATTATAGATTATTACATGGCAGAACCAAGTATGATGCAAATGAAGGTAATCGCTTTCTTCAGGGTTGTTATATTGACTACGATAGTACCGAAGGAAGACTAAAACATTTAAAGAGAAAATTTAACTATTAAGATATATTTTCTATCTGTTTTTCAGCATCTCTTATTGATTTTTCATAATCTAGTGACATTTGATCAGCACTTACTACCTCTACCTTTTCTATACCAAAAAAGTTTAAAATAAACTTTAACCAAGGAGTAAGAAAATCTTCATTGCTATTAAGCTTGGTACCTCCTGAAGTAATTACTAAATAAGCTTTTTTATTCTTTAATAAACCCTCTCTCCTACCATTTGGTTTAAATTTAAAGGTTTCCCCAATTCTAGCAGCAAGATCGGACCAAGCTTTTAAGGTTGCAGGAGGTCCATAATTGTAAATTGGGGCAGATATAATTATGATATCACTTTCTTTCAATTCCCTTACAAGAGTATCGGAAAGCTTAAACATTTTTTTATGTGTTTCTGTTTGATCCTTAGGATCTATTTTCATTCCTGACTCTGTCAAATTAGATACAAAAACCATCTCATCATTTAGATCTCTATAGATAACCTCATCCCCAGGTTTTTTTATCTTATTTAAAAGTTTTTTCGCTAAAGCTCTTGAGGTTGAGCCATCTTTTCTTGCGCTAGAGTCTATTTGATAAATTTTCATAATTTAATTTAACCAAAATTTTGTAGGAAAGGGAAAATATTTAGTAAATAATATCCTAAGGCTTGTAATTGATTAGTTAATATCAAAATACCAGTAATTAATAGTATTATTCCTCCTATTCTTGAAACTAGATTAATATTTTTTCTGAAGTTTTTTGAAAATATAAGAAACCTTTGTATTAAATAACCCGATAAAATAAAAGGTAGCGCTAATCCAACAGAATAAAAAGATAATAACAATATTCCTTGGCTTAAACTTTGTTCAGTCGCTGCTAACACTAAAATTGATCCTAAAATAGGTCCGATACATGGTGTCCACCCAAATGCAAACGCCATTCCTATTAATATAGGACTAAAAACACTTTTATTAATATTTGTTTGAATTCTTTTTTCGTAATTTAAAAATTTTAGATTTATTATGCCAATTATATGAAGAGATAAGATAATAATTATTAATCCCGCAGCTATTCGTAACTCATAAGAATTTTCTAAAAATATTTGTCCTAAAAAAGTTGAAGCTGCTCCAAAGATTATAAAAACTAAGGAAAAACCAACTGTAAATAAAATAATAGGAAATAAATTGATATTTTTCTTATCTACAAGCTCATTAATTGAACTACCAGAAATATATGAAATATAACCCGGTATGAGTGGTAAAACACACGGTGACAAAAAACTTATCAATCCAGCACCAAAAGCAATTATTAATTCAATCATTATTCCTCTTTAATAATTTTTGATTTTTGTGCACCAAGCTTATCAACTTTTAAAATCATTTCATCACCATCTTTCAAATAATCTGGTGGGTTCATTCCCATTCCAACTCCTGCTGGTGTGCCGGTTGTAATCACATCGCCTGGCATTAAAGTTAAAAATTGACTTATATGTGAAATTAAAAAATTAAAATTAAATATCATTAAACTAGTATTACCAGTTTGTCTTCTTTTTCCATTGAGATCTAATGATAAATTTAGATTAAACAAATCATCTATTTCATCTTTTGTAACCAAGTAAGGACCCAATGGACCAAAGGTATCTCCAGATTTTCCTTTTACCCATTGACCGCCTCTGTCTTTTTGCCATTCTCTCTCACTTATATCATTACAAATACAGTAACCTAATACATAATCTTGTGCTTCATCTTCTTTTATATATTTAGCTTTACTTCCAATAATTAATGCAATCTCAACTTCATGATCTAAAGACTTTGATTTTTTTGGTATTACAATATTATCGTTGGGTCCAATAATACAATTTGGTGATTTGTTAAAAACGATTGGCTCTTTTGGAGCATCAGAATTAGTTTCTTCAGCATGAGCCTTATAATTTAAACCAATTGCTATGAAATTTGCTGGTTTAATTACACAAGGTCCTATTCTTTGATTATTATCAATTAAAGGAAGAGAGTTTAAATTTAACTCTTTTATTTTATCTAAAATTTCAAAATTTAAATTTTCAGGTGTAAAATCATTTATAATTTTAGATAAATTTCGTAAATTATTTTGACTGTCAATAATTGCAGGTATTTCTTTACCTTGTTCTCCAACCCTTAAAAGTTTCATTAACTACCCTTTGATACCAAGATGGGTATACTTTATATTTAGGTAATCTCTAATTGCCATTGATCCACCTTCACGACCATATCCGCTTTGCTTAATTCCTCCGAAAGGTGCTTCAGCTAATGCAACCATTGGGGTATTTACCGCAACTGAACCTGTCTCTAAATGTTCAGAGGCAAGGTGAGCAGTCTCCATAGAGCTAGTACAAACGTAGCTGCATAATCCAAGTTCATGGTTATTGGCTCTTTTGATAACATCGTCAAAAGAATTAAAAGATAACATAGGTACTAATGGTCCAAATGGTTCTTGTTTCATTATTGTAAAATCGTCCTTAACATCATCAAATATAGTGGGTTCATAAAAGAAGCCTTTATTAAAACCAGCAGGTCTTTTGCCGCCTAGTAAAACTTTAGCACCTTCTTGTTTTGTTTTTTCAACTAGTTCCTCAATTTCATTTAATCTTTTTTTTGTAGTTAATGGACCCAATTTTGTTGTGGGATCCATACCATCCCCAATTTTTAATTTTTTTGTTTTTTCGATAAACAAATTTACAAATTCATCTTTCTTACTTTCATGAATATAAAATCTATTGGGAGATATGCAGACTTGTCCATTATTTCTAAATTTTGCGGCAATTGCCATATCGGCAGCTTTTTTAATATTAGCATCATCGAATACTATAAAAGGTGAATGACCTGAAAGTTCCATTGTAACTCTTTGAACTTTATCGGCTGCCTGTTTTAATATTAATTTTCCAACTCTTGAAGATCCTGTTATTGAAATTTTTTTTATAATATCAGAGGCTATTAGTTGTTGTGCAATACTTGGTGGATCACCTGATAAAAGATTAACAACACCTGGGGGCACACCACATTCTCTACAGATATCAACCATTTCCATTACAATACCAGGAGTAATTACATCGGGTTTAACTATTACTGAACAGCCAGCTGCTAGAGCAGTTGAAATTTTTCTTGCTGACAAAACTGCTGGAAAATTCCAAGGTGTTAAGGCTGCAACAACACCAACTGGTTGATAGTACACATGCACTCTAGTATCTTCAAATCTACTTTCAACTGTTTGTCCATAAATTCTTTTTGTTTCTTCGGCATTCCATTCAAATATATCTGCAGCACCCCCTACTTCACCTTTAGCTTCTGCAAAAGGTTTTCCAACTTCTAAAGTCATCCATTTTGCAAGCACGTCTTGCTTCTCTCTCATTTTATCTGCAATGCGTCTAATAATATAAGATCTTTGCCATGGAGCAGTTTTTTTCCAAACTTCTAATCCTTTTTCTGCTGACTTTAATGCTCTATCAACATCTTGAGCAGTAGCTTTTGATGCGTGTCCTATCACTTCCTCGTTAGCTGGGTTTATTACTTCATATGTTGATTTGTCAGATGACTGACACCATTTACCATCAATAAATTGACCAAATTTTTCGTACATGTGTTTAACTTAGCATTACTGTAGGTTGTGTCTACTGTGTAATTTTTGCTATTAAAAAATTTGTTTATCAATGCTAGCATAAACAATTAACAAAAGGAGACTCTATGGCAAAATTTTATGCTTTAGGAAATTATACTACACAAGGCTTTCAAGGATTCTGTAAAGATCCTGGATCGGATAGATCAAAGGCTGCTCAAATTGCTGCAGAAGCAGTAGGGGCAAAGATGGTTTCATTTTGTGGACTAAGAGGTGCTTATGATTTTATGGCTGTGTTTGAAGGTAGCTTTGAACAAGGTGCTGGAATTAAAATGGCAACCGAAGCAAGTGGAACTTTATGTAATCTTGTGATTTTAGAAGAAACAAATCTAAATGATATTGCTGCTCACGCTGCTAAGATTGCACAGAAGTACAAAGGTGTAGGTCAATAATCAAAATTCATCCATGCCTGATTAAACTTTTGGGCATGGATGAAAGTTAAATAAAAAACCTATGTCAGTTTTTTTAAGTTCTCAGAAAATCATTAAAGATTGGATCGATTATAATAACCATCTTAATGTTTCATATTATCTTTTAATTTTTGATAAATATGGTGCTGATGTTTTAAATGATAAATTTAAAATGGGAGAAAATTCAGCAAAAACCTCTGGTAAGAGTACAATGATTGTTGAATCCCACATGACTTATAATCAAGAGCTTAAACTAAATGATGAAGTGGAAATTAATTTGGTTTATTTTGATCATGATAAAAAACGTCTTCAATACAAAATTGAAATGGTACACAAAGAAAAAAAATTTTTAGCCTCTACTCTTGAAGTGCTGGCTCTTCACGTTGATTTAAACAATAGAAAAGTCATTGAATTTGATAAGGAAAAAAGTCTTTTAATGGACGAATATATTGAGAAAAATAAATCTCTCTTTAAAAGTGAAGATTTAAAATTTACAGCTAAATTAAAAAAATAAAATTAGTGGTTAGGATTATCGTTGTCTACCACAAGACATATCTCAGATTTTGTTAAAAATCGTCTACCTGTGCCATTATCCAGTGAGAACATTCCACCAATACCTTTTACTGCATCTATTGTAAGATCTGTGTGTTTCCACTTTTCATATTGATCACCGTTCATATAAAAAGGAACTCCACCAATTTCTCCCAACTTTATATCATTATCTCCTAAAGGAAATTCTCCCTCTTGAAAACACATGGGTGCACTTCCATCGCAACAACCCCCTGACTGGTGAAACATCAGTTTTTCACCGTATTTTTCTTTTAATTCCGATAGTAAATTTAATGCCGAATGTGTTGCAGATACTTTCATATTTTTTCTCTGGCCCATGATAGCGAATCATGGACCAGTATATATTATTTGATTAAAAGAAGCCTAATTTCTTTTCAGCATAAGACACATGTAAGTTCTTATTCTGTCTGTAATGATTAAGCATCATTTTATGAGTTTCTCTTCCAACTCCTGATTGTTTGTAACCACCAAATGGTGAGTGTGCTGGATAAGCATGATAACAATTTGTCCATACTATTCCTGCTTGTATCGCTCTACCCATTCTGTGAGCTATATTACCATTTCTAGTCCATACAGCAGCTCCCAAACCATAAAGAGTATCATTAGCAATTTTTAATGCTTCTGCTTCATCTTTAAATTTGATCACTGATACAACTGGTCCGAAAATCTCTTCTTGAGAAATTCTCATCTGATTGTTAGCTTCAAAAATAGTAGGTTGAATGTAGTTACCTTTTTCCAATCCACTATTAAGTTTACCAACACTACCACCAGTTAGAACTTTAGCGCCCTCTTTTTTACCTAGTTCAAGATAAGATTTTATTTTCTCCATCTGTTCAACTGAGGCTTGGGCTCCAATCATAGTTTCCATTTTTAAAGGATTGTCTTGAACAACAGCTTTTGTTCTTGCTACAGCTCTTTCCATGAACTTATCATAGATAGACTCTTGAACTAAAGCTCTACTTGGACAAGTACAAACCTCACCTTGGTTAAGATTAAACATTACAAAACCCTCTATACACTTGTCAAAGAAGTCATCATCTTTTTCCATGATATCTTCAAAGAAAATGTTAGGAGATTTTCCACCTAATTCCAAAGTAATAGGAATTATGTTTTGTGCAGCATACTGCATGATTAATCTTCCAGTAGTTGTTTCACCAGTAAATGCAACTTTAGCAACTCTTTTAGAAGATGCTAGAGGTTTACCTGCTTCTAATCCAAAACCACTCACAATATTAACAACACCTGGAGGTAATAAATCTCCAATAAGTTCCATCATTACCATGATTGATGCTGGTGTTTGCTCAGCTGGTTTTAAAACCGAACAATTTCCTGCTGCAAGTGCTGGTGCTAATTTCCATGTTGCCATCAATAATGGGAAATTCCATGGAACTATTTGACCAACTACACCTAGTGGTTCATGAAAATTGTATGAGTATTGATTATTAGCTATTTCAGCAATAGATCCTTCTTCTGCTCTAATAACCCCAGCAAAATATCTCCAGTGATCAACGACCAATGGTAAGTCTGCTGCCATACATTCTCTGATAGGTTTTCCATTATCTAAACATTCAGCGACTGCTAATAAGTTTAGATTTTTTTCTAAAACGTCAGCGATCTTGTACAAGAGATTTGATCTTGTAGTGATGTCAGTTTTTCCCCATTCTGGAAAAGCTGCGTGAGCTGCATCTAATGCTGCCTCAACGTCTTGTTCATTTGATCGTGCTACTGAACAGATTTTCTCATTAGAAATCGGGCTAACATTATCAAAATATTTACCAGATTTAGGCTCTACAAATTTTCCATTAATGTAGTTTCCATACTTAGCTTTAAACGGAAATTTCACCTTTAAATGAGAAGTATCTAATACAGATGACACTTTCATTGCTTCTGCACTCATTTTTTTTCTCCTCTTTTTTTTGTTAGTTGACTTGATGTTATTGTTTTTTCTAGATTTATTTAAACGTTTCTTGGTCGCAGACACTTTTCGTCTAACCTTAGTTTTCGTTTTTATTTTTTTTCTAGATGATTTGACCAAATTAATTTTTTTTTTGGTCTTTTTTTTTGCTATCTTTTTTCTCTTAATAGCCATTGTCTTATTAAACTAGTAATCATGATCAGTGTCTATTTCTTATAATTTAAATTTCTACTCTGGATTGTACGACTACTACATGTTGTGTCTATTAATCAGGTGATTAATATTTTTATTTGTGCAATTAAAGAATTCAAAATGGATATAAATTTTTTTAAACAAACAAGAATTCTAGATGGTGGAATGGGTCAAGAACTTTTGGCTAGGGGAATGAAACCTCAGGGAAGTTTATGGAGCGCAAGTGCTTTATTAAATGAAAATTATCATGATCTTCTGTTAAACGCTCATTTAGATTATATCAAAGCGGGCGCAGAGGTCATCGTTACAAATACATTTGCAACAAGAAGAGTTCGATTAAAAGAAAATAGAATAGATAATAAATTTGAATATCTAAACAAAAAAGCTGGAGAAATTGCAAAAAAAACAAAAGATTATTTTCCCAAAATTTTAGTTGCTGGAGGATTACCTCCTCAAGACTCAACTTATAAAGTCGATGATAGATTAGAAGATGAAATAAATATAGACTTTTTCAATCAAGCAAAAATATTAAACCCCTTTGTAGATTTTTTTTATTTTGACGTTTTGAGTAGTTTAAAAGAAATCAGTATTGCGATTGATAGTATACAAGAGTTCAATAAACCTTATTTGATTGGAGCGCATATTTCCGATGGCACCAAAATGCCAAGTGGGGAGCCAATTTCAGAATTAAAAGGTATTTTTAAAAAGCAGAAAACACTTGGTGTTATTCTTTCATGTATTTCACCTGAAAATTATGACTTAAATTTTGATGAAATTAAAAATTTAGGCGTTCCATTTGGTTTTAAGTTAAATGGATATTTAAAAACCGTACCATTGAATATAAACAATAAAAAAAATGATTATTTACAACCTAACAAGTTTTTAGGTAAGAGAGACGATTTATCTCCAGAAAAAATGTTTGAGTTCGTAAAAAAATTTAAGAATGCAGGTGCTACTATTTTAGGGGGGTGCTGTGAAACAAGTCCACAACACATTGAAGCTTTTGCATCGCTTAAATAATTTTTTTATAATCAGCTTTTCTTACAAAATAAATACCAATTGAAACTGCAATTAAAGAGATTAATACTTTTGTGGTAATTAATTCTTTTAAAAATATATAGCTCAAAATAGTTCCAAAAATAGGAATTAGATAAGATACTTGTGATTGAAAAATTAATCCATTGTTTACTAAAATTCTAAATCTTAAAAGCCAAGCCATTCCTGTTGAAACAAGTCCTAAATAAATTACAGAAATTGTTGAGTCTAATCTTGGTGTCAAATTCCAGGGTTGTTCGGTAAAACTAACAAGTGGTATCAAAATAATTGTTGCCCAAATTAATATAGATCCAGTTACATTTTCATTTTTTTTTTTACTAATTTTTAAAGTTAAAACACCCCCAATTACATAACAAGTAGAACCTAAAAGTATTAATAAAGCAGATAAAAAGTTATTTTCATCAATTAATAAATTATCTGAGAATAAATAAAGAATACCAGAAAAACCAATCAAAATCCCAAAGGTTTTAATAAAGTTGAACTTCTCATTTTTTGTATAAAAATGACCTAATACTGTGGAGCTGAGGGGTGTGGTAGACATTAAAATTGCTGCAAGATTACTCTGAACAGATTTAATCCCATATGCAATAAGAAAAAAAGGTGCAACTAAATTTATGAAACCTATTAAAGCAAACCAATACCAATCTTGTGAGAATGCTTCTATCTTTATATCTTTATAGTAGCAAAGTAATAAAACAGGTATTGCTCCAAAAAAAACTCTTAAAAAAGCAATTGTTACTGGTCCAAAAGAATAGGTTGCAATTTTAATATTAAAAAAAGCAGAGGCCCAAATTAACGCTAGTAAAACTAGTAGTAAATAATCTAACAATTTTGGTTGTTTCATTCTACTAATTCCTGGATTGATCCTTTGGTAATTTTACTTAAATCTTTAAAGCTAATTTTAAATATGCAGTTTGGGTGGCCAGCTGCAGCAAATAATTGATTAAATCTCTCTAAAGAATGATCTATTAAAATATCTATTTTGTTTAAATGTCCAACAGGAGAAACACCTCCAATTGTAAAACCTGTAATATTTTTAACATCATTAGCTGATGCCATAGATACATCTTTTTTCTTTAAAATTTTTTTTATCTTATTAAGAGAAGCTTTTTTATCGCCCGCAACAAGGCACAAGGTAAAGTTTTGCTCAGTTTTGAAAAGTAAACTCTTAATTATTGCACCAACTTCACAACCCAAAGACGAGGCCGCTTCAAGAGCAGTCCTAGCTGAACTATTTAGTTCAATAACCTCAATATTTGAATTAAATTCTGTCAATATTCCCTGAACTCTTTGGACTGGCTCTTTATTTAGTAATTTCATTATTCAACTTGTAAGTGATAGTCTTTTTTTTAATTTTTAATTATAAGCTCATGTGATAAATGCATAGGTGATATTAAGTAAAAGAACATTATCTAACAGTCTTTATTTGATATCACAAGTCCAGAATTATAAAGGAGAGATTATGAGTTCAAGTGATGTGTTAAAAACTATTAAAGATAAAGAGATTGAATACGTTGACTTAAGATTTACTGATCCCAGAGGTAAACTACAACATGTAACGATGGACGCCAAAATGGTTGATGATGAAATGTTGAACGAAGGAATTTTTTTTGATGGATCTTCTATAGCTGGATGGAAAGCTATAAACGAGTCTGATATGATCCTTAAACCTGATACATCAAGAGCAATTGTTGATCCATTTACATCTCATAACACATTAAATCTTTTCTGCGATGTTTTAGATGCTATTAAAAAGGATCCTTACGAGAGAGATCCCCGAGGAACAGCTAAAAAAGCTGAAGCTTACTTAAAAAGCTCAGGAATTGGAGATAAAGCATTTTTTGGTCCTGAGGCTGAATTTTTTGTATTCGACGATGTAAGATTTAAAAATGACATGAACGAGACTGGATTTAAAATTGATAGTAAAGAAGGTCCTTATAACTCAGGAAGAGAGTATGAAAATGGAAATTTAGGACACAGACCAGGAATTAAAGGTGGTTATTTCCCAGTCCCACCAGTTGATAGCGAACAAGATATGAGAAGTGAATATTTGAAGGCTATGAAAGAAATGGGTATTAAGGTAGAAAAACATCATCATGAAGTTGCACCAAGTCAACATGAACTTGGAATGTACTTTGGAACACTTGTAGATCAAGCTGATAATTTACAACTTTACAAATATGCTGTTCATATGGTTTCTAACTCATTTGGTAAAACAGCTACATTCATGCCTAAGCCTGTCAAAGGAGATAATGGTTCAGGAATGCATGTCCATCAATCAATTTGGAAGGGAGATACTGCACTATTTTCTGGTGATAAATATGCAGGTTTGTCAGATACAGCTTTACATTACATAGGGGGAATATTGAAACATGCAAAAGCTATAAACGCTTTTTCTAATGCAACAACTAATAGCTATAAAAGATTAATTCCAGGTTTTGAAGCTCCAGTTTTGTTGGCTTATTCAGCAAGAAATAGATCTGCATCATGTAGAATTCCTATTACTTTAAGTAAAAAGGCTGCTAGATGTGAGATTAGATTCGGTGATGCTGCTGGAAATCCTTATTTGACTTTTGCAGCCATGTTAATGGCAGGTTTAGATGGAATTAAAAATAAGATTGATCCAGGAAAATCATTTGATAAAGATCTTTATGCTTTGTCTGAGGAAGAAGTTAAAAAAATTCCAACTGTTTGCGGATCTTTAAGAGAAGCGATGGAAAGTCTTGACAAAGACAGAGATTTTTTGAAACAAGGTAATGTTTTCACTGACGACCAAATAGATGCTTACATAGCTCTTAAATTTGAGGAAATACATAATTTTGAACACACTCCACATCCTATAGAGTTTGAAATGTATTATAGTTGTTAATTTTTTTTTTGTTAATTTTAACAATTTTATATTTACAAAGTACAATTTGACTATGTAATTCAGCATTTATTGAGATTTGCATTATTATAGTATTTGCATTAGTAATATTTCTAAAAGTTGTTTCGTATAATAATCAAAATTAAATGTTTGCTGAATTTCTAAATATAATCTTTAAATCGATTAAATTAGATAAAACCCTTTACAGTGATAATAAAAATTTTGGAGAGGCTGGAATATATTTTGCAGGCTTGATCATGATATTAGATGGTGTTGCTGGCGCTGTTGCTGCAAATACAGTTGTGAAAACATCTATTGGAATGTCGGGACTGACAGCAATTATAACTTGGTTGATTTGGGCGATTTTTATTTTCGTGATCGGTGTTAAGCTATTTCCTGATAAACAGACAAAGGTTCCTTTTAAAAAAATACTAGTAGCAGTAGGTTACGCCCATGCCCCAGGTCTAATTCGATTTTTTGCTCTAACTCCTGAGCTAATGATACCAATAATCTTTCTAACTCAGTTTTGGATTTTTGCAGGGTTAATAATTTCAACAAAACAAATATTGAATTTAAAATCAAATTTAAAATCATTTGGAATTGTGTTTTTGTCACTTCTGATTATTGCTTTTTTATCAGTATCCTTTGTAATGAGTAGAATGAACGCTTTACCTATAAACAGTATTTAAAGAGGAAAAATAGTCTTAGAAACTCTACATGATTTACAGATTTTAAATCCTGTTAAAATTAAATTTTGAGTCACACTTTCATCTTGATTTTTACATTCATCACAAACCTCATTTAATTCATCATTAACTTCCGTATTCTCAGAAATTTTTGAATTTTCTTCGGTCATTATCAGTTGAGCCTTCTCCTTCAGCCCCTCTAAACTTTGATTTTCATTAAAAAAGTTTTTGTCATTTCAAATTCTTTTAATAATTCATCTAATTTATTGAAATTTCAACAATTTTTTGAAATAAAGTTTGTATAACAAAATCATGAATAGAAAAAAAAATCTTAAAGTATCAATAGTTATGGGTAGTCAATCTGACTTTAAAATAATGAAATTAACTAAAGATATATTAAAAAAACTTGGAGTTCCTTTGGAAACAAAAATTGTTTCTGCTCATCGCACACCAATTCGAATGTATAAATTTGCTTCAGAGGCTGAAAAAAATAATATAGGTGTAATAATTGCAGGTGCTGGTGGCTCCGCGCATTTACCGGGTATGATTGCAGCACTTACTCAATTACCAGTATTAGGAGTCCCAATTGAAAGTAAAAAACTTAAAGGTTTAGACAGCTTATTATCCATCGCACAAATGCCAAAAGGAATTCCAGTAGGAACTTTAGCAATTGGAGAGGATGGGGCGATAAATGCAGCTATACTTGCTGCATCAATAATTGCCATCTATAACCCTACAGTAAAGGCTAAACTCAAAAGTTGGAGAGACTCTCAAACTAAATCTGTTAAAAAAACTCCAAAATAATCTCAATGTCTGAAATTATATTAGGAATTCTTGGTGGTGGTCAACTAGGAAGTATGTTGTCAGTTGCTGCAAAAAAATTAAATATTAAAACTGTAATTTACTCTGATGATCAAGACTCGCCAGCACAAAATTTTTGTGATGAGTTTATTTTTGGTGAATACAAAGATACTAATCAAATTTTAAATTTCATAAAAAAAGTAACTGTAGTTACTTATGAATTTGAAAATATACCTTTTGAAACTTTAAATGAGATAAATAAATTAAAAACAGTCTTTCCTAAACCCTCTATTAATAGATTGATACAACATCGTTTAGCTGAAAAGGATTTTGTAAATAAATTAAACATTAGAACTACAAGATATGTAAGTGTTGAAAAAAAATCTGATTTAGACTCTCTTGATGATTTTTTACCTGGAATATTAAAAACTACTACAATGGGTTATGACGGCAAAGGGCAATACATAATAAAAAATTTAGATGAAATTAATAATTTAAAAATAGATTTTTCAAAGGAATATATTTTAGAAAAATTAGTTAAATTAAAAAAAGAGATTTCTGTCATCATCACTAGATTTAGTAACAACAAATATGAAATTTATGAACCAATAGAAAACACACACGAAGATCAAATTTTACGTAAGTCTAAAATACCTGCAGATATAAATATTAAATTAATTGAACAATCTAAAGAATGGTCAATACAAATTTCTGAAGAATTAAAATATATAGGCACACTTTGTGTAGAATTTTTTATTGATAGAAATGACAATCTTTACGTAAACGAAATAGCACCTAGAGTTCATAATTCAGGTCATTTAACTATTAATGCTTTTAATGTTAGTCAATTCGAAAATCATGTGAGAGCAGTATGTTCTTTAGAGCAAATTCCTTTGAAGAAACTTCACAATGCTGAAATGATAAACCTAATTGGAGAACAGATCAAAACATATAGAGAGAATTCTGATTTAAAAGATAATCAATTTTTTTTTGATTATCTTAAGAGGGAGATTAAAGATAAAAGAAAAATGGGTCACTTAACTATATTAAGATAGATGTTTAAAACTATTGAAGGAAATTTTGATAATCCAGATGTTAATAATCTTTTAAAAAAGCATTTTATTGAACTTAAGGCTGCATCTCCTGAAGGAAGTGCCCATGTGTTAGATATTGAAGGTTTAAAAGACACATCAATAAAATTTTGGAGTTTATGGGATGATAACAATCTAATCGGTTGTGGTGCATTAAAGATTTTAGAGAAAAATCATGGGGAATTTAAATCAATTAGATTACATGATAATTTTCGAAAAAAAGGTAATGGAATAAAATTGATTGATCATTTAATTGAGGAAGCAAAAAAATTGAATATTACTCAAATTAGCTTGGAAACAGGTGCAGGAGAATTTTTTAAACCAGCCAGGAAGTTATTCGATTTATATGAATTTAAGCCTTGTAAACCATTTGCTCACTACAAAGATGATATAAATTCAATATATTTAACTAAGCTATTAAGCAACAAATAAAAATTAAAACTTTAAGTTTTAATCTATTTTGTTGACAAAACTGATTAAATTATAAAGAAAGATAACATTACTTAATTATAAGTAATAAATTAACAAAACAATAAAGTAAGAAGAAAAATATGAGTCTACAAGGAAAAGTAAAATGGTTCAATCCAACCAAAGGTTTTGGTTTTATTGAAAGAGAAGATAAAGAAAAAGATGTGTTTGTACATGTTTCAGCAGTAAGAGATGCTGGTATGAACGGTTTAGATGAGGGTCAAGCTTTGACTTTCGATGTTGAAGATGGTCCTAAAGGTCCTTCAGCAGTTAACTTAAAAACTGCATAATTTTCATTATATCAATTATTGGCTATAAGATTTACAATTAGTTTTTATTTGTATAATTATAGCCAATTAAATAATTCATAATTAAACAATTAAATTTAAAATGATCGGTATTTTAGGTGGTATGGGTACACAAGCTGGCCTAGATTTTTGCAATAAGCTCGCAATATTAAATAGAGGAAAAATAGATCAAGAATATCCTCTATTTGTACTTTTTAATAAATCTAATATTCCAGGAAGGCCAGAGTCAATTGGTGTTCAAACAAAGAATTTATCTAATAAATCAAAAAATAAAAAAGTTGAGAAAAAATACCAATTAGTATTAAAAAGTTTGTTAAATGGATGTAAAGTGCTTAAAGAAAGTAATTGTAAATTTATTGTTATCCCATGTAACACTGCTCATTATTGGTATGAGGATTTAAAAAAGAAAATAAATTTACCGATCGTTAACATGCCTAAGGAAGTATTCAATCATACAAAAAAAAAATGTAAAAAAAACTCAACAATTGGACTACTTGCAACTGAGGGTACTTTAAAAACAGGAATATATAACAAATTTTTTGATAGAGACTATAATTTAATTTTTCCTAATAACTCTTTACAAAAAAATTCTGTAAATAAAGCCATCAAACTAGTAAAAATGGGTAAAGTTAGAGAAGCAAGTAAAATAATAAAACCAGCAATTGAATTTTTAGTAAAAAAAAAATGTAAAAAGATAATACTTGGGTGTACTGAATTACCTATAGCTATATTTGCATTTAAATCATTTCAAAAAATAAAAACTTCTAAAATATTTTTAGATCCTAATTTGATATTAGCTAATGCAGCAATGAAAAGATATATTAAGAAATGAAATCTAATGATAAGCCTTATATTTTACATGTTGCAGAAAAAATCTATTTAGAAATATTCAGAATTAAAAAAAAAAATAATAATTTTTCAAATACTGATGCCATAAACGCATTTATTGGATCAGAAACATATAAAGAAATAAGTAGTGGTAAATTTCATGATGAGTGGTTTAAACAATTAGAAAATGAAAATAAAAACATACCAGATGAGTCAATGAGATTGCTCAAAATTCAAAGGGAAATGATGATCAAACAGTTGATTCAATATCCTGAACTTTATTACACTAAAAGTAACGATCCTATAAAAATATCAAAACGTGCTTTTGATCATTTATGGAGAATGTGTGAGAGTTATGAGTTATGGTGTAAAGAGACAGCTCAAAAAGAGTTAATAATATTAAATATTACAGATTAATTTTTTTTCTGAAGCTTCTTGTGTGTAAGTTTGACTCTTTTCTCAACTAAAAGTAAGATATCTTTATTTAGTTCTTTCGTATTATTCAGTTTAACTATTTTTTGATGAGTTATTTTTACTCGATACTCAACTAAGTTTTTTAATTCTTTATTAATATCATTCCTATAATTATTTTTTGAAACTTCCTCCTTAAGGTAGCCTAATGAACTTTTTCCAGTTTTTTTTTTAAATTCATTATCAAATATTATTTGTGCGCCTGCTTTAAATACATTCCCAGATGATGCAACTGTGAATGCTGGTCCTAAAAGACTTGCTACTTGAACAAAACCAGTCAAAAACACAAATGACATTAGAAAAAGACAAATTTTTAAAAATCTTAAAATCATGAATATAGGTTATTTGATTTGCCATCAGGTCTCAATTAGATAATTGTCCATAATAAGCTTTAATATTATAAAGAATATTGATATTTCAGTTAATTTCATAACATTTTTAAGCATGGTAAAAATATTCCCTCTTATATTTATTATTCTCTGGTCCTCAGCGTTTATAACCACAAAGCCAATAATAGATAATAGCGACCCTTTTTCTGCACTAGCTTTTAGATTTTTTTTGGTTGCTATAGGTTTTTACTTATTTTCAGTTTATTCAAAGTATTCAATTATAATTAATAAAAAAAACTTAATTGAATCTTTTTTTAGTGGAATTCTTTTCCATGGTCTTTATTTGGGTGGGGTTTTTTATTCGATATCAATTGGCATGCCTACAGGTATAGCTGCATTAATAGTTACCCTTCAACCAATTCTTACAAATTTATTAAGCGGACCTATACTAGGTGAAGAAGTAACTATGAAACAATGGTTCGGTATTTTACTTGGATTTGTTGGTGCTGGTTTAGTTTTAGGTTTTGATGTTGGTTCGGGAATACCCTTGTTAGGTTTAATCGCAACGATAATTGCATTAATTGCAATCACCGCATCAACTATTTGGCAAAAAAAATTAAGTGGCAACTTGCCTTTACCTGTTAGTAACTTTTACCAGGCAGTTGGTGGATGCATATTTCATATATTAATAATAATTTTTTTTGTTGAACCATACATTGAGTTTTCTAAGACATTTATTATCGCAATGAGCCATCAAATATTTTTAGTATCATTTGGTGCCTTCACAATATTAATGTATTTAATTAAAAATAATTCGGCTAGTAAGACAGTTTCAGTTTTTTTTCTAATTCCTGCTACCTCAGCTTTTATGGCATGGTTTTTTCTGAGCGAAAACTTGACAATTATAGATATTTTAGGTTTTTTAGTTACTTCTATAGGTGTTTATATTGCTACAAGAGATTAAAATTATATTTTCTTTAAAGTACATAAAAGATATACAATCAGAAGTTTAAGATAAAAATCGTTATGGCTAAATATAAATCAGACATTGAAATAGCTCGAAAGGCTAAAATGAAGCCCATAAATAAAATTTTAGCGAAAATAAAAGTTCCGGATAAAAGTAGTGCATTTAGCCCAATGGGTAGGCATATCGCAAAAATTAACTTTGAGTTCTTAGATAAGCTGAAAAAAAAAAAAGATGGCAACTTAATTTTGGTTACAGCAATTACACCTACTCCGGCTGGGGAAGGAAAAACTACTACCTCTGTTGGTTTAAGTGATGGATTAAATAAAATTGGAAAAAAATCTATTGTATGTCTTAGGGAACCAAGTTTGGGGCCCTCGTTTGGAATGAAGGGTGGTGCCGCTGGAGGTGGTTATGCACAGGTAGTTCCAATGGAACAAATCAACCTACATTTTACAGGTGACTTCCATGCAATTACATCTGCACATAACCTTCTATCAGCTATAATTGATAATCATATTTATTGGGGAAATAAACTTAACATAGATGAAAATAGAATTGTTTGGAAACGTGTAATGGATATGAACGATCGTGCATTAAGATTTATTGAAATAAACACAGGTGGAGTTGCTAAAGATTTTAAAAGAATTGATGGGTTTGATATCACTGTTGCTTCTGAGGTAATGGCAATTTTTTGTCTCTCTAATAATTTAAAAGATTTAGAGAATAAAATCGGTAACATTACATTTGCCTATAATAAAGATGGAAAGCCATTATATGCAAGAGATCTTAATGCTCACGGCCCTATGACCGTTTTACTTAAGGAGGCAATTAGACCAAATGTAACTCAAAGCTTAGAAAATAACCCAGCAATTATCCATGGAGGTCCTTTTGCAAATATTGCACATGGATGTAATACAGTGATCGCAACTAAAGCAGCTTTAAAATTGTCTGATTATGTTGTTACAGAGGCAGGTTTTGGTGCTGATCTTGGAGCTGAAAAATTTTTAAATATTAAATGTAGAAAATCAGGTTTAGTCCCAAGTTGCGTTGTAATCGTTGCAACTGTAAGAGCTTTAAAAATGCACGGAGGTGTTGAAAAAGAAGCTTTGAAGAAAGAGGACATCGATGCTTTAAAAAAAGGTTTGGTCAACTTAGATAGGCATATATCTAATATAAAAAAATTTGGTTTACAGCCAATTGTAGCGATTAATCATTTTGCGCTTGATACATCTAAAGAGGTAAAGACTGTTTTAAATTTTTGTAGGGAAAAAAAAGTTGAAGTAAGTGAATGTAAACATTGGGCACTAGGAGGAAATGGTGCAAAAGATCTTGCAAAAAAAGTTGTGAAAATCTGTAAAAAAAAGAGTAAGAAATTTAATTTTTTATATGAGGAAAATCTAAAATTATGGGATAAAATTGAGCTGATAGCAAAAAATATTTATAAAGCAAAGAAAATAACTGCTAGTGATGAAGTAAAGGAACAGCTTAAAAGTTTTGAAAATAACGGCCACGGTAAACTGCCGGTTTGTATCGCAAAAACTCAGTATAGTTTTTCTACAGATCCAAAACTTAAGGGTGCTCCTTCGAACCATGAGATACCAATTAGAGAAGTAAGATTATCCTCAGGCGCAGAGTTTGTAGTTGTCGTTTGTGGATCAATAATGACAATGCCTGGATTGCCCAAAGTACCAGCAGCCGACAATATTAAATTAAATAAAAAAGGCCAAATCGAAGGTTTGTTCTAATACTTTAATTTAATAATCTAGAAAATTTTTTTAAAAAAATAAATCAATCTATGGTTGAGTAATTTCTTATTTTATCTTTTAATTACTCTCTTTTTTTTTGTCTATTAATAATTGCAGAAACTAAAGGTATGTGGTTAGATCATATCAAATAAGAATGATTAACATAGCAAAAACGAGGGAGGAATTATGTTAGCAAGAATGTTTAAAAGGCTAACTTCTACTCTTACAGTAGTTGTAGCTTTATTTTCTTCAATCGCTTTACCTCAAACTGTATTTGGTGCTGAAACTCAATATTTTCCAGTAGCAAGTAGCCGTGTTGGACCTTACTCAGCAATGGGAACTGGTTATTACGGAGCTCAAATTGATTACATGAATTATGTCAACATGACGGGTGGAGTCAATGGAGTTATGCTTACTTGGCAGGAATGTGAGACTGAGTATAACGCAGTAAAAACAGTTGAGTGTTATCAGCGACTTTTAGAAAAAGATGGTCAAAGAATAGTTGTATTTGATACTTTAGGAACACCAGGAGCATATGCAGTAATTAATCGTATGGCAAAAGACAATGTTGTTTTAGCTCAATACGGTTACGGAAGAACTGACGGTGCTGATGGAAGAGTATGGCCTTGGGTATTTAATGCTGCAAGTCACTACTGGTCACAAATTGCTGTTAAATTAAAATTTATGGCACAAATCGAGGGCGGAATTGATAAGATGAAAGGTAAAAAAATCGTTCACTTACACATTGACTCTGCTTACGGTAGAGAGCCATTACCAGCAATGAGAAAAATTTGTAATGACTGGGGAGTTGAGTTAATTGAAATATCAATCCCACCTCCAGGTTTAGAGCAACAATCTCAGTGGCTGCAAATCAGAAAAGAAAAACCTGATTGGGTTACTTTCTGGGGAGCAGGTTCTGGAATGAATTCAACAGCAATGACTAATGCTGCTAGAATTAATTTTCCAAGAGATAGAATGATGTATGTAACTTTCGGTGCTGCCGAAGAGGACATGTATCCAGCAGGTGATGCAGCTAAGGGAACTTACGCTGTAGCAAATGCTTTGCCTGGAGAATATCCTTTGGTTAAAGCAATCAAAGATAAAGTATATGGTTCAGGTAAAGGAAATTTAGCGGATCCAAATAGGATTGGTTCAGTTTACTGGAACAGAGGACTAGGTGCTGCTGTGATGTGGATTGAGGGCTTAAGAAATGCTCAAAAAATGCACAACAAAGTTGGTAAGGCAGTTACTGGTGCTGAGTTCAGAGATGGTTACGAAGCTATTAACATGTCTGAGGCTAGACTGAAAGAACTTGGAGTTGGAGGAATGTTGGCTCCGTTCGCTATTTCTTGTGCCAACCATGAAGGTGCTGGTAAGTTTGCTGTAATGCAGTGGGATGGATCTAAATTCAATCAGGTAACTGGTTGGGAAGCTCCAGGCGATCCTGCATTTATTAGAGGTCTTGTAGAGGCGTCTGCAGCTAAATTTGCTAAAGAGAACAACATTACACCAAAAAAATGTGGTTAATTAATTTAGAGATAAATTAATACTAATCTGAGGGGGTGTTTGAATAATTTAATTGTTTAAACTCCCCCTTTAAATAAAATTTAATTTAATATAAAAGAAAGCTTAATGAGTAACAGTTCAGCAAACATTCTAGACATAAAGAATATTGAGGTCAGATATGATGATGTTATTTTAGCTTTACACGATGTATCTTTAAAAGTTCCTAAAGGAAAAGTAGTTGCATTATTAGGAGCAAACGGAGCAGGAAAAAGTACTACATTAAAAGCAGTTTCAACTATGTTAGCTTCAGAAAGAGGCAAGGTTACAAATGGTTCAATTGAATATGATGGAAACTCAATAAATAAACAAACTCCTTCGCAAATGGTTGGGCTCGGAATGGTCCAAGTGTTAGAAGGTAGAAGATGTTTTGGTCACCTTACTGTAGAGGAAAATATAATTTCAGGAGCATACTCAAGAAAATTATCTAAAGGTGATATTAATCAAGAATTAGAGAAAATTTATACTTATTTTATAAGACTTAAAGAAAGAAGAAAAAGTCAAGCAGCATTCACTTCAGGTGGAGAGCAACAAATGATAGCAGTTGCAAGAGCTATGATGGCTAAACCAAAAATGTTATTATTGGATGAGCCAACAATGGGTCTAGCACCTCAGTTAGTTGCTGAGATTTTTAATATTGTAAAAGAATTAAACACAAAAGAGGGTGTTAGTATTTTACTTGCTGAGCAAAACACTAACGTTGCATTAAAAAATTCAGATTATGGCTATATCATTGAGACAGGTAGAGTAATGCTAGACGGAACTGCGCAAAGTTTATTAAATGACGATAAAGTAAAAGAATTATATTTAGGAATTTCAAAGAAAGGTAGAAAAAATTTTAGAGATGTTCTTAAAGAAGAAAGTTTAACAAAAAGAAGTAATTAAAGATGGAATACGAAAGAAAATTTAAGATAGGAAAACCAATATTAGAGGTAAATAATATATCTCTCTCTTTTGGTGGTGTTAAGGCAATAACAGATACATCTTTTAATGTACTTGAACACGAAGTTAGAGCAATAATTGGACCTAATGGAGCTGGAAAAAGCTCAATGTTAAATTGCATTAATGGAATTTATAAACCTCAACAAGGAACTGTTTCTTTTAGAGGACAACAAATACCTAATATCACTCCAAATATTATGGCTCAAATGGGTTTATCTAGAACTTTTCAAAACTTGGCTCTTTTTAAAAGAATGTCAGTTTTAGACAATATTTTAGTTGGCAGAAAACTTCATACAAAAACAAATTTTCTTGAGGTCGCTTTACAACTTCCTAAAGTAAAAAAAGAAGAAAAATTAAACAGGGATAGATCAGAGGAAATAATTAGTTTTTTAGAGATTGAAGATATTAAAGACACACCAGTTGGAAAACTTCCTTATGGATTACAAAAGAAAGTTGAGTTAGGTCGAGCTCTTGCAACAGACTCTACGATAATTTTATTAGATGAGCCTATGGCTGGTATGAATGTTGAGGAAAAAAGAGATATGTGTAGATTTATTTTAAAAGTAAATGATGAACTAGGTACAACTATGGTGCTTATTGAGCATGATATGGGAGTAGTTATGGATATATCAGACAGAGTGGTTGTACTTGATTATGGCAAAGTCATTGGTGATGGGACACCAGATGAAATAATGGCAAATCAAAAAGTTATAGACGCTTATTTAGGAGTAGAACACTAGGATAAACATATGGTTGATGAATTATTATTTTTCATGGAAGTTGTAGTTGGCGGTTTGCTTGCTGGTACGATGTACTCTCTGGTCGCTTTAGGATTCGTTTTAATTTTTAAAGCCTCAGCAACGTTTAACTTTTCACAAGGGGCTATGGTTTTCTTCTCTGTGCTTGCCTTTTGTGGTTTCATGCAAGATTTTAATATACCTTTTGTGCTTGCATTTATTTTAGCTGCTCTTTTGATGGTAGTGGTTGGTTTATGTACTGAAAGATTAGTTTTAAGACCTCTAATGAATGCTAGCGAAGATACAGTACTAATGGCCACAATCGGTCTAGGGTATGTTTTGGAAGGACTTGCTCAAGCAGCATGGGGAGTAGAAGTAAGAAGACTAGATTTGGGTATTGGAGACTTTCCAGTACCGTGGATCGCTGATAATTTAAAACTATTTATTAGTGCGCTTGATATTTTTGCAGGATTAGTGGCAGCTTTAATGATTATTGGTTTATTCCTTTTATTCAAATTTACAAAAATTGGTCTCGGTTTAAGAGCTGTAGCAGATGATGCGGGTGCTGCTAGTTCAATTGGTATACCTTTAAAACATATAATGTTATTAGTTTGGTCAGCTGCCGGAGTTGTAGCTTTAGTCGCTGGGTGTATGTGGGGTGCAAGAGCTGGTGTTCAATTTGCTCTAGTTGATTTAGCATTAAAAGCTTTACCAGTCCTAATTATAGGTGGTTTCTCGTCTATTCCAGGTGCAATTGTAGGTGGCTTAATTATTGGTGCAACAGAAAAAGTATTAGAAGTTTATATTGGACCATTTTTTGGAGGAGCAATTGAGGGATGGGCTCCTTACGTATTAGCAATATTCTTTTTATTATATAGACCAGAAGGTTTATTTGGAGAAAAAATCATTAGGAGAGTTTAATTTATGAAACCAGTTTTTATGACTTACACAAAAAAAGACCTAATTAACTTAGCTGTTTGTATGGTTCTAAGTGTATTAGTAATACCAACATTTATTACAACAGAATATTGGTACACCTCCATATTAATTCCTTGGCTTTGCTTAGCCTTAGCTACAATTGGACAACAAGTTGTTATGGGTTATACAGGACAATTAGCTTTAGGAGCAGCTGGCTTTATGGCTGCTGGTGCTTTTGCAATGTTTAACCTTATTTTGCGAGTGCCTGACCTTGGTTTCGTAGGCTCACTAATAGTGTCAGGTTTGATTGCAGCAGCTTTTGGAATTTTGTTTGGTCTACCAAGTTTGAAAGTAAGGGGAATTTATCTGATGGTGGCAACTCTAGCTTCACAGTTTTTTATCATATGGATGATAGATAAATTTGGTTGGTTTAAAAACTACGATTCATCAGGAATTATTACTGCCCAAGATATCGTTATCTTAGGAAAACCATTTACAACTCCATTAGCGATGTATTTTGTATGTTTAGCTGTTACCACAGTTTTAACTTTACTAGCGATGAATATGGCTAGGGGTAGTACTGGTAGGAATTGGATGGCAGTTAGAGACATGGATATCGCTGCGGAGTCAATGGGAGTTTCATTATTAAAAACCAAAGTCCAGGCATTTGCTATCAGTGCGTTTTATTGTGGAGTAGCTGGTGCTCTTTTTGCATTTTGTTATCTTAAATCTCTTGAGCCAGTCGCTTTTGATATTAAATTATCTTTTAAAATATTATTTATGTGTATCTTAGGTGGACTTGGCACAATAAATGGTGCTTTTATTGGAGCAGCTTTTATCTTACTTTTTCCAGTTCTTTTGAATGCTGTAGGAAACAATGTATTTCATGGAGCTATTGATGCTACAATTATTTCATCAATTGAACAGGTAATATTTGGTGGTTTAATGATTATATTTATGATTTACGAGCCTTTAGGGATGGCCAAGTTATGGGAAAATTTAAAACAAAAATTGAGTTTGAAATTACAATCCTCGAACGTCAAAAATTTAAAATCTTCTTTAAGTAAAAAATCTTAATTAGTGGACAAAAAAAAACTAATCATTGCTCTTTTAATAGGTATCGTAATTGGGTTTCTAGTAGAAAATAATTTCCTAATTTTTTAAAAAATTAAATTTTTTTGTTATAAATAATTGTTCTTAACAAATGATACATTAATGGAATTTTTTTTTTATCAATCTTTCTTAAAATATATGGAGCGATTTCTCTAGCAAGTTGCTCGCCCTCGACAGTATCTTTAGGCATAAACCTTTTTTTTGCTATTGCGAATGTAAAACCTTTACCAAGAAAATCTCCCATTTTACTATTTCTTCCACCAATAGCACTTACGTACAAATCACCAACACCTGCAAGTCCTAATATTGTTGATACGTCTCCTTTGAAATATTTGATCAAAAATTTCATCTCATTCACACTTTTTTGAAATAAATCTGATTTAGCGTTTAAATTTTGACCTGAGCCAATGATCATTGCGTATATATTCTTAATTGCTGAACAGATTTCAATACCAATAACATCCTTTGAAAATTCAGTTAAATAATACTTAGTAGATATAAGTTTTCCAATCCATTTGGCTATTTTAATATTTTTATTAGCAACAACTACGCTCGTCTTATTTTTATTTGCTAATTCTTTAGCTAAACAAGGTCCTTTTAATACTGACACATTTGCCACTCGATAATTATTTTTTAATAAATCTGAAATTGTTAAAATCTTTTTCTTTTTTTTATCAAACTTTAGTCCTTTGGTAAGAACCAATAAAGGGGTTTTAATGTTTAAATCTTTTAATTCTTTTCCAATAAAATCTATACCTGCAAGACTTAGGGCAATTACTATTAAGTCAAATCTTTTCTTGAATATTTCTTTTGAATAATTCATGAATTTTAATTTTTTTGGAAGATTAAGCTTTAAAGAGGGATGAAACTTTTTCTTTGAGTTTAAATTTTTAATAAAAATTTTATTGTACGGCTCTGTGATAGTAACAAGATTATTGTTCTCTAAGCAGGGAATTGAAAACGCAGAACCCATAGCTCCACCACCAATAATTAATATTTTGCCCATATAATTTTATTAAATTTTAAAGTTATAAAAATTTCAACTAATACTTGAATAGAGCTTAACATAGAATTTCTAAATATAAAATTACTTATAATTTATATTAATATAGGTTTATTTATAGTTTGAATATAAAAAAAATTATCGTTAATGATAATTTAACTTTAGCTTAAAATTTTAAAATGCAAAACCGTAAATTTAAATACTCTAAACTTTTGTTAAATAAAAATTATAATTTTAATAGAGATTATGTTTTAAAATATTTGCCATCAAAATTTTTAATTGACGCTTATAAAAGTATATCAAAATGGAAAGGCTACCACCCTACCCCTTTGTTAAATTTAAATAAATTAAATAAAGATTTAAAGCTTAATAATATATTTTACAAAGACGAATCAAAAAGATTTAATTTAAAATCTTTCAAGGCTTTAGGAGGTGCATATGCTGTAGAAAAAATCTCAAAAAGAAAAAATAAAATTACTGTCTCATCAGCTACAGCTGGAAATCATGGAAGATCTGTAGCCTGGGGAGCAAAAAAATTAAAATTAAAATGTAAAATTTTTGTCAGTCAACACGTAAGTAAAACGAGGGTAGATGAGATAAAAAAATTTGGTGCTGAAGTAATAAGAGTTAAAGGAAATTATGAAAACTCTTTAAAAAAATGCCAAATATTATCAAAAAAAAATAATTGGAGCATCATTCAGGATGTTTCAACAAAAAATTATAAATATGTGCCTCAACTTACTATGGCAGGTTATTCTATTTTAATTAGGGAAATCTCTAAACAAACTAATCAATATATCACTCATATTTTTCTTCAAGCCGGCGTGGGAGGATTAGCTGCTGGTTTAGTGGCTGGAGTAGCAAAATACTTTAAGAGAATTCCTAAAATTATAGTTGTAGAGCCGGATAGAGCGGATTGTGTGCTCCAAAGTATAAAAAGTGAAAAATTAAAAAAGATAAAAATAAAAAAAGAAAGTATTATGGGTGGAATGTCGTGCAATGAGATGTCTCTTGTACCATGGCAGATATTAAAAAAAGCGACTAATTGTTGTGTTTCGGTTTCTGATAATAATGTAGCAAGAGCAGTAGCTAAATTAAAAGATAAAAAATTTAGCAAAGCTTCGATAATAGGTGGTGAGTGTGCCACACCTGGAATAATTGCTTTAATTGGAATATGTAACGATAAAAAAACGAGGAAATTGATCAATCTTGATCAAGATTCAAATGTATTGGTAATAGGATGCGAAGGAAATGCAGATGTCAAACTTTACAAACAACTGCTATCTAAAGGAAGAAGATAAAAAATTTATATGACAAAAAATGCTATTACGTGGATAAGGGAGGACTTTAGAATTGAAAATAATCCTGCTTTATCTTACGCAACTCAAAATCATGAAAATGTACTCGCCCTATACATTTATAATAAACATGATTATGACAATAAAAGAGAAGCCCAAAAATGGTGGCTTTCAAAATCTCTAGAGACATTTAGATCTGAATTATCTAAATACAAAATTAATCTTCAGATACTGGCAGGAGATGAATTAGATATATTTTCAAAAATTAAAAAGAAAGATAATTACTCAATATATTGGAATAAAATTTACGAACCTGACGTAATTGAAAAAGGAAAAAAAATTAGGGATATTTTCGTTAAAAATGAAATCGAGTTTAAATATTTTAAAGGAAATATTTTAAATGAGTTTCAAGAAGTAACTAAAAATGATGGTACACCATTTAAAGTGTTTACTCCTTTTTGGAGAAATGCTGAGCAAAAATTTTTGGGATTACCGCCAAGTAAAAATTATGTTATCAAAAAAAAAATAAAAACGCTTTCTTTTTTTAAAAACTGTATAGAACCAAAAGATGTACTTCCAAAAAATAATTGGTACAAAAAATTTGAAAATTACTGGAAGGTTTCTGAAGATGAGACAAAAAAAATTCTAAATAATTTAATTAACAAAAAAATAAAAGATTATGGATCTGCCAGAGATTACCCATCAGTTGAGGGCACATCAAAATTATCTCCATACATTAAACATGGACAAATTCATGTAAATACTATTTGGAAAAAATGTAACGAGATTGGATCGAAGGGAATTGGCTACAGAAAATATATCAATGAATTAGGTTGGCGTGAGTTTTCACATAGTTTAATTAATTATTTTCCAGAGTTTTTAAAAGGAAACTATAGGAAAGAATTTGATAAATTTCCTTGGGTAAAAAATAATAAATTTTTAAATGCATGGAAGTCAGGTATGACAGGTTACCCTATTGTAGATGCTGGAATGAGAGAACTTTACGAAACTGGATGGATGCACAATCGAATAAGAATGGTTGTAGGTTCTTTTTTGGTTAAGCACTTAAGAATAAATTGGACTGAAGGTGAAAAACATTTTAGAAATTGCTTATTAGATTTTAATAAAGCAAATAATGTAGCACAATGGCAATGGGTTGCAGGTTGTGGTGCGGATGCAGCTCCATACTTCAGAATATTTAATCCTATCCTTCAAGGAGAAAAATTTGATAAAGAGGGCTTATATGTAAAAAAATGGGTGCCAGAATTAAATAAAGTTCCACAAAAGTTTATTCATAAACCATGGGAGATGGAATTAAAATATCAACAAGCTATAAATACAATCATTGGAGAAGATTATCCAAAACCAATTGTAATACATGAAGAAGCACGAGCCTCAGCTTTAAAAGCTTTTCAAAGTTTAAAAAAAAATTAAATTTCTCCTAAAAAGTGGTGAATTATTGTTCTTATTTGTGGTTTTAATCTATGCTCAAACAAATAGATCCCTTGCCAGGTACCAAGTAATAATTCACCGTTTTCAACGCTCAGAGATATCTGATTATTTGTTAAACTTGCCTTTATATGTGCTGGCATATCATCTTTGCCCTCTGTTGTATGAATATACAAATTGTTATCCATTGGCGCTAGATTATTAAAATAATTAATCAGATCAGTTTGAACATCTGGATCTGCATTTTCTTGAATTATCAAAGAAGCACTTGTGTGTTGAATACTTAAATTCAGAATACCATTTTTAAATTTATTTTTATTTATCCAGCTAATAGTTTGATCTGTAAATTCATACAATTTTTGTCCGCTAGTATTAATTTTAAAGTTACTAAATTTTTGTATCATAATTTAAAATTTGAGGACGTTAATTCATATAAACGACTTATGGTACGTTTAAATGGCTCTTTTAATGATTTTGAAGAGTTAAATTCATCTAAATTCTTCTCTGCCGAAACTGCAATCGGTATTTTCTTATCGTAAACTATGTCAATTAAAGTTATAAACCGATGTTGTTGATTAGAATTAATGTCGTCAAACTGTGGTATTTTATCAATAAATATAAATTCTGAGACTTTAATTATTTCTAAATAATCTTCAGCCCCTAAATTTTGATCACACAATTCGTTAAAACTAAATCTTACTATGCCTTCATAAAATTCTTTAATATGAAAATCTCTTCCTTTAATATTAAGTATCTTATTGTTCTTTTTTTTATCTTTCGAAATTATCCTAAAATATTTATTCATTTTAAAATTAGTTTCCTCATTTAAAGGAAAGAAGTATCTATCATTTTGATTATTTTTTGATTTTCTATAATCATCCTCAATTATAAGCTCATATTCTATTGTCCTTTTTTTCATTATTTCAATAAATGGCTTGAATTGGTCACGTTGAAGACCATCTTTATATAATTCGGATATCTTTATATTAGAAGTTATAAGAACTTTAATATTTTCATTAAATATCTTATCAAATAATTTACCTAATATCATAGCATCTACTATATTGGTTACTTGAAACTCATCAAAATAGATAAGAGAAACTTTTGATTTGAGATTTTTCACAAATAAGTCAATAATATTTTCATCTTCTTTATTTTTATTTTCATGAACAAAATCATGAAAATTAAGCATAAATTCATTAAAATGAAGTCTTAATTTTTTTTGAGAAATAAAATTAAAAAAAAAATCTAGGATCATTGTTTTCCCTACACCAACACCTCCTTGAAGATAAAAACCTCTCTTGATCTCTTTTTTTTTAAAAATATTAAGTATAGATGAGCCAAAATTACTTTCATAGAAATCTTGAAGCTTTTTAATTGTGAGAATTTGATTCTGATTGTGATTTAAGTTTTTTGAATTACAAAATAATCTAAATTCTTCTTTAAGACTTTTTGGCATCAATCCTTTTTGATTTTAAAATCAATACCATATTCAGATCTTGGACCTTTCCTTAACCCAAAAGGGCCAGCAATAAAAATTGTTAATGGCTTTGTTCCAGGTTTGAGATCAACTCTGTGTAAATTATTAGCTGACCTGAAACCAATATAGCCTGGTGGTCGCCAATATTTTCCTGAGCTTAAGGTTTCCCAATACCCTCCTCTAACCACTATTGTCATATAAGGAAAAGGGTGGTTATGAACTCCTTCACCGTGGTCATCAGTCAACATTTCGTGAATTAAAATATTAAATGGGAACCATTTTGGTCTATGTCTGAAAATTAAGTAATATCTATTCATCCAGGGTTTAGCTAAATCAAATCTTGGATGTGATGGCCCCCTATCTAAAACCACTTTTTTTCTTCCTAACATATCTAGTAATTTTAAAAACATTAATTTAATTTAATTATAGCATTGTCCTTAACCAAATATAAATTTTTATTTAAAATATGAGGGCGTGAAATTTTGTCATTATCAATTTTAAGTGTCGAAATTGTTTTGCCAGATTTTATATCAATCACTAATAATCTTCCTATATTTGTTGACAAATATATATTTTCCAATCCAACAATAAATCCGGTGGGAAAGATCTCATTTCGTTTTTTTGGATTAAAATTTTCAAAAACGTCAGTAACTTTAATTATATTGCCTGTAAATTTATCGATAACTATTAAATAACCTTCTAATGAAACCGATATCAAAAAATTTTCAATTAGAGTGGGCCTCAAATTTGAATTAACAGTATTTTCCCAATTAAAACTTCCAGATTTTATATCAACCGAAAAAAATTGATTTTTATTATTTGAAAAAAACAAATTATTTTCATCGGCTATTATATCTGATGTTTCAAGAGAAAAGGCTGACTCATAAATTACGTTACTTTGTGTGGCTAATTGCCAAATTAGTCCACCATTATTTATATTGACTGCACTTATGTCTCCTAAAGAATTGTTAAAGTAAACAACATCACCGATAATTACCATTGATAATTTTTTTTGTGATCTGATTAGTGATGACTCTGTTTGAAAATTCCATAGTTCTTTTCCATCTTTTAAAGAAAAGCATCTTAATGTATTTGTAAAATCAATTATAAAAAAACGATCTTTGTATATTTTTATCTGTGAATTAAATGGTGCAGAATTGTTTTTTGACCAAATTAAATCTCCAGTATCTAAATTCAAAATATAATATTTAGTCAAATTGTCCGCAACTATTAAAAGTTTATCATTGTTTGCAAATTGTAAAATTGGATCCAATTTTTTCTCCGATTTAGAATAATAATTTTTTTTCCAAATTAATTTTGAGTTTTTATCAAATTGTAAAATTGTACCCTTGTCATCAAAGAAAATTATATTTTCTTTGTTAAAAGAAATGACAGGTTCAAACTGATAAAAATTTTCTATCTTTGAAAACTTATATTTTGAGGATTTTTTTAGTAATCCATCAAAATTAATCCTTCCATCATTATTTGTAAGTTTTTTTGATAACTTTGTCTTTCCAGGCTTTGAACTAAAATTTAAATTTATATTTGTATTTAATTCTTTACTTAAAGTTATTTTATCATTGAAAATTTTTTCAAATTTTTTTTCTCCAACTTCAGTTATTGTTTCTGAGGACCAAAACTTTGAATTTTTATTTAAAGAACAACCAGAGCAAAAAATAATGATCAAAAATAAATTTAAAATTTTATTCACTTAAATCTCTATTAAGTCTTTTTTGGGCTTCTAATTTAATTTCTTGATTTGCTTCATTTAAGTTTATTATTTGATTAAAAAATTCTTTTGATTTTTGCATCTCATTTTTTGAATAAAAATATTCGGCCATTAAGTATAATGCATGAGATTTCCAAATACTCTCTGACCTAATTAATGGATTAAGAATATTTAAAAGTTCAACTTCATTGCTGGTATCAGCATTATAAAGTGCTTTTTTGTAAATATTCAAATTCCTAATTTCATCATCAAGAGAGGTTTCATCTATTATAATATTGAACAACTTATTTATTCTATTTTTTTCATCAATCAATTTATTATCTATAATAAAATAAAGGGATAATGGCGAATAAGTTGGGTCTTTTTTATTAATCAATGTAATTAAATCTTGAGCTGTTTGCTCTTTATTATTTTCCGAGTAATCAATAATTATTGAATTGAAGTCATCTGACATTCTTATTTTTTGTTTATTTTTGTACTCACCAAAAGAAAAATAACCAATTAAAGATACAGAAATAACAATTATTGCTAAAATTAATCTATTTTTATTTTTGATAAAAAAATTTTTTATTTTTTCATTTCTCGTGTTGGCGTTGATTATTGAAATATCCTCATCCATACTTAAATCATATTTCTTAGAACGTACTGAAGTATCCCACCATTTTTATAGTACTCCAGTTCATTTTTGGTATCGATTCTGCACAAAGTTTCAATTATTTTGACGTCACCTGATAAATATTTAATCTCTACTTTTACTTTATCAGATGGGTTAACACCTTTCTCAATATCTACTATACTTATCAATTCTGAACCTATTAAATTTAAGTTTTTTCTATTCATATTATCAATAAATTGTAGTGGCAATATTCCCATTCCTATTAAATTAGACCTATGTATTCTCTCAAAACTTTCAGTTATTACTACCTTTACACCCAATAATTTTGTACCTTTTGCAGCCCAATCACGAGAAGAACCTGTTCCATATTCTTTTCCACCAATTATCACTAAATCAGTCCCTCTTTTTTTATACTCTACAACCGCATCATAAACAGACATTACTTTTTCTTGGGGATATAATTTTGTAAAACCGCCTTCAGTTCCAGGTGCCATTTCGTTTTTAATTCTTATATTTGCAAAAGTTCCTCTCATCATAACTTCATGATTTCCACGTCTTGAACCATATGAGTTATAGTCTTTTGGTAGAATTTGATAATTCATAAAATATTCACCTGTAGGACTGTTCTTTTGAATGTTTCCTGCTGGAGAAATATGGTCAGTAGTAACCATATCACCTAAAATTAGTAAAGGTCTCGCATTTTTTATTTCTTTAAAACCTTCAGGTTCATCAGTGAGATTATCAAAAAATGGTGGTTTTTTTACGTAAGTAGAATTTTCATCCCAATTATAAATACTACTTTTTTCTGTTTTAATTTCCTGCCATTGTTTTGGTCCTTCAGAAACATTTGAATATCTTTTGACAAACATGTCTGCGTTAAGTGAGTTTTTCAATGTTTCTTCTATTTCTTTATTTGAAGGCCAAATATCTTTTAAAAAAACATCGTTACCATTTTTATCTTGTCCAAATGAATCTTTAAATAAATCAAATTCCATATGACCTGCAAGTGCGTAAGCTACTACTAGTGGAGGAGATGCTAAATAATTTGCCTTAACATGGGGTGAAATCCTTCCTTCGAAGTTTCTGTTACCTGATAAAACTGAAACAGCATATAAGTTTTCTTTTTGTATACCCTCAACAATGTTATCGGCTAATGGACCTGAATTACCAATGCAAGTTGTGCATCCATAGCCAACCAAATTAAATCCTAATTGATCTAAATAAGTGTTCAAACCAGCTTTTTCTAAATAATCGGTAACCACTTTAGATCCTGGAGCTAAAGATGTTTTGACCCATGGTTTTACATTCAGCCCTAACTCAACTGCTTTTTTTGCAAGCAATCCTGCCCCAATTAAAACATTTGGATTTGAAGTGTTAGTACAGGATGTGATTGCGGCTATTAAAATTGAGCCATCTTTAATCTCGTAATCTGTATCTTTAACCCTAAAAATTTTATAATCTTCTCTATTTGTAGCTTCCTTAAATACTTTTCTAAAATTACTAGATGCATCTGATAAAAGAACTTTGTCTTGTGGTCTCTTGGGTCCTGAAATTGTTGGAACTACGGTTGACATATCTAAAGAAATCTTATCACTGAATTCAATCTCATCACTTGCCCAAAGACCTTGCTCTTTTGCGTATTTTTCAACTATTTCGACAGTTTCTTTGTCTCTTCCAGAAAATTCTAAATATTTTAATGTTTCTCCATCTATAGGGAAAAAACCGCAAGTGGCCCCATATTCAGGAGCCATATTGGCAATTGTTGCTCTGTCTGCTAATGTAAGATTTTTTAATCCTTCGCCATAAAATTCTACAAACTTTCCGACAACACCTTTGTCTCTCAACATTTTAACTACGGTAAGAACTAAATCTGTAGCTGTTGTGCCTTCGGGCATTTTTTTTGTAAATTCAAATCCTATAACCTCAGGAATTAACATTGAAATTGGTTGTCCTAACATGCCAGCTTCGGCTTCTATTCCACCAACTCCCCAACCTAGAACTGATAAACCGTTTACCATTGTTGTATGACTATCGGTTCCAACAAGTGTATCAGGGAATAGATATTCTTCTCCTTTATATTTCTCTGACCAAACTACTTTTGACAAGTATTCTAAATTGACCTGGTGACAAATTCCAGTTCCTGGAGGAACTATCCTAAAATTATCAAATGCACTTTGACCCCATTTTAAAAAAGAATATCTCTCCCCATTTCTCTTGAATTCAATATCCACATTTTTCTCAAAAGAATCTTTTTTAGCGGATTGATCAACTTGAACTGAATGATCGATAACTAAGTCGACTGCCGACAAAGGATTGATAGTGTTTGGATCTTTATTTTTTTCTTTTACCGCCTCTCTCATTGCAGCTAAATCAGCCACAGCTGGAATTCCTGTATAGTCCTGAAGTAAAACTCTCGCTGGTCTATAAGCTATCTCCGTTTTAGAACTTTTTGTGTGAAGCCAAGATTTAATTGCTTCGATTTGATTTCTATTTACTGATAGATCGTCCTCATATCTCAAAAGGTTTTCCAACAAAACTTTAAGTGACTTTGGTAATTTTGATATACCATCTAATCCATTTGCCTCTGCTTTTGATAAAGAATAAATCTTAAAATCTTTTCCGTTCACCTTTAGATTTGATAAAGATTTGTAAGAGTTTTTATTTCCTGGTTTCATGCTTTATATATAAAATGTAATTATGCTCAAAAGAAGAAGCCCTGACATAACATAATTAAAGTATTTAATAAATTTCTCATTTGTCGCAAATTTCCTAAGGTATTTACCCACTAAAGTCCAAAAAGTGATACTTGATAAGGACACGAGAAAAGCAAACAAGACAACTTGAGTCGCGTAATTTAAATAATTTTCTCCATATTCAACATATGTGGATACTATGATTATTCCTATCAAAACACCCTTTGGATTTAAAAATTGAAATATAAAAGTGTCTAAAAAAGATATCGGATTTTTATCTTTTTTTTCTGCAGAAGATTTTGAAAAACTAATTTTGTAAGCTAAATAAATTAAAAATAAACTTCCCAAATATTTTAATATAGTTTGAATGATTGGAAATAATTTAAAAATATTAACTAAACCAATAGTTAATGCTAATACAACAGAAGTAAATCCAAGAGTGACACCAAATATATGTGGAATTGTTTTTTTAATTCCAAAATTAAAACCTGAATATGATGCAACTATATTATTTGGGCCAGGCGTATATGCGGCTACTATCCAAAATAATGCCATAGATAAAAATTCTGGATGCATATTTAAGCTATAGGCAAACCATTCTCTGCTTTTTGAGATGGGTGGACTAATGTAACTTTACCCTCAGGATCAATAGAGCCTAAAAGTAAAAACTGCGATTTTACACCAGCTATATTTTTTTCTGGAAAGTTACAAACACCAATAACTTGTTTACCAACTAAGTTTTCCTCATTGTAAAAATGTGTTATTTGAGCTGATGAGGTCTTAACACCAATTTCTTTACCAAAATCAACTTCAACAACTAAAGATGGTTTTCTAGCTTTTTCATTTTTTTTTACTGTTAATACAGTTCCAAGTCTAATATCTATTTTTTCAAATTGATCGTAGGTTATTTGTGGTTTCATAATAATAATGTATAATTGATTTAATTATGGGTATTGATAACAATTTATACGAAAAATCAATAAAGATATTGACTGATCTAATATCTTTTCAAACTATTTCTGGAAGTGATAATACTAAATTAATAAATTATTGTGAAAAAATCCTAAATAATCTTGGGATAGAAACATTCAAAGTTTTTGATGATGAGAAAAAACGAGTTAATTTATTTGGAACTTTAAAGGCAAAAAAAACAAACGGAAAAAAACCGATTATATTATCTGGTCATACTGATGTAGTTCCAGTTTCAAAAGGATGGTCAACAGATCCTTTTAAGGCAACAATAAAAGATAAAAAATTATACGGCAGGGGATCTTGTGATATGAAAGGATTTATTGCATGCACTCTTGCCTATGCCCCAATACTTACTCAAAATAATTTAGACCGTGATTTTCATTTTTGCTTTACTTTTGATGAAGAGACGGCATGTATAGGTGCACCACTTTTGATTAAAGAAATGAAAAAAAGAAATATTAAAAATGGTATATGCATAGTTGGTGAGCCAACAAAAATGAAAATTATTGATGCTCATAAAGGTATGAATGAGTATACTACGTACTTTGGAGGTCTTGCTGGACACAGTTCAAAGCCTCATGAGGGTGTTAATGCAATCGAATATGCATCAAGATATATTAATAAACTATTAGATATTAGAAAGGAGTTAATTAAACGTGCTCCAAAAAATTGCATATTTGATCCTCCACACTCTACTTTATCTGTAGGAGGTATATCAGGTGGTATTGCACACAATGTAATTGCTGATAAATGTCAAGTTGAATGGGAAACTAGACCAGTCAATAAGTCAGATGGTGATTTTGTAACTCAAGAAATTGAAAAATTTGCAAATAATGAACTTTTAAATGATATGAAAAAAGTTTTCCCAAAATCTTATATTAAAAAAGAGATTATTGGAGAAGTTATTGGTTTTGAAAAAATAGATACATCTGAAGCATGCGAATTTGTTGCCTCAATCACGGGTGATAACTCAAGACAAGTTGTATCTTTTGGCACCGAGGCAGGGTTATTTCAAGAAGTGGGTATAAGCACAGTCGTATGTGGACCAGGTTCTATTGAACAAGCACATAAAATTGATGAATTTATTGAACTAGATGAATTAAAAAAATGTTTAAATTTTCTAGAAGGTATTAAAAACAGATCAATAAATTAATTCCAACCACCTACCGATTTAACCTCCAAAAATTCTTGAAGACCATGTTCACCTGCTTCTCTACCAATACCTGAATGTTTAAAACCACCAAATGGAGTATCAATCGCAATTCCAGCACCATTTACGTCAACCATTCCGGATCTTAATTTTTTTGCAACTCTTCTAGCTTTTTCTTTATCTTTAGTTTGAATATAATTTGTTAAACCGTAAGAAGTGTCATTAGCTATTTTTATAGCTTCATCCTCAGTTTCAAACGGAATTACAGACAAAACAGGTCCAAAGATTTCAGTTCTAGCAATCTCCATTTTATTATCTACATCAGCAAATACTGTTGGTTTTACAAAATATCCTTTTTCAAGACCAGCAGGTTTTCCTAGTCCTCCAGCTACAAGTTTGGCTCCCTCATCAATACCTTTTTGAATTAAAGACTGTATCTTGTTATATTGCGTTTCCGAAACTACAGGACCGATATGTTCTCCCTCTTTATTGGGATCCCCGACCTGCATTTCTTCAGAAAATTTTTTTAATTTTTCAATTGCTTGATTATAATTAGACTTTTCAATAAGCATTCTCGTTGGTGCATTACAAGATTGACCAGAATTTTTAAAACATCTCAAAGCACCCCATTCAATAGCACTTGGATCTGCATCTTTAAAAATAATATTGGCTCCTTTGCCACCTAATTCTAAACTCACTCTTTTAAAGTCACTTGCAGCATTTCGTGAAATTAATGCTCCAGCTCTCGTTGAACCTGTAAAAGAAATCATATCAATATCAGGATGTCTGGTTAATGCTTCTCCTGTTGTAGACCCATCGCCATTAATTAAATTAAAAACTCCTGGAGGGAAATTAGTTTCGTCAATTAATTCAGCTAGAATCATTGATGACAATGGGGCCAATTCAGATGGTTTCAGAACCATTGTACATCCAGAGGCTATTGCAGGTATAACTTTCAAACAAACTTGATTCATTGGCCAATTCCAAGGTGTAATTAATGCACAAACTCCTTTGGGTTCATAAATAAGTCTTTGATTTGGTGCATGATCACCTAAAGGTTTTTCAAATTCAAAATTTTTTAAATGTCTAATAAAAGATTTTATATGTGCCGCACCAGTGCCAGCTTGAAGTTTTGTTGCAAAATCCTTGGGAGCACCCATTTCTAGCGTGATTGCTTTTGCAATATCCGCCCACCTTTTTTTATAATTTTCGTATAGTTTTTCTAATAATTTTATTCTTTCTTCTTTCAAAGAAAAAGCCCAAGTCTCATAAGCTTTTTTAGCTGAACTTACTGCACGATTAACATCATCTTTGTTTCCTAAAGTTATAACAGCACTATTTTCCTCTGTTGCAGGATTGATAACTTTAATCTCCTGTGTGCTTTGAGGCTCTTGCCATTTACCTTCAATATAAAAATTTTTTTTATTCTCCATAAAAATCTAAGCCTTGATTATTTTTTTGCAAATAAATTTGTTAATTCATATACTATAGTTGCAGCAGCAAGAGAAGTAACTTCAGCATGATCATATGCTGGAGAAACTTCAACCACATCTGCTGATATTAAATTTAATCCCGATAAACCTCTAAGAACATTGATCATTTCTCTTGATGTCATTCCAGCTACTTCTGGAGTACCTGTACCAGGGGCAAAAGCAGGATCCAATACATCAATATCTATAGATAAGTACAAAGGATTATTTCCTACCCTTTTTTTAATTCTTTCAGCTATTTTATCTGCGCCCTGTGTTTGGAATTCATCACAATGAATTATTTTAAACCCAAAACTTTCGTCATTTTTTAAATCCTCTCTACTATATAATGGACCTCTTATACCTACATGCATAGAGGCATCATCTAAAAATAAGTTTTCCTCTCTAGCTCTTCTAAAGGGTGTACCATGGGTGTAAGGTGCACCAAAATATGTATCCCAAGTATCTAGATGAGCATCAAAATGAACTAGAGCTACTGGACCATTGTTAATTTTGTTAACAGCCTTTAACAACGGAAATGCAATTGTGTGGTCACCCCCTAAACTTATAATGCCTCCAACTTTATTTAATAATTCCTCAGCTCCTGTTTCTATCTGTTTGATTGCCTCTTCTATATTAAAAGGATTACAAGTAATATCCCCAGCATCTGCAACTTGTTGTACTTTAAAAGGTTCAACATCATAGCTTGGATGATAATTTGTTCTTAAGTGTCGAGAAGCTTGTCTAATATGCTGAGGTCCAAATCTTGCACCTGGTCTATAACTTGTGCCTGCATCAAATGGAATACCAACAATTGCAACATCACAACTTTCAACATCTCTTAACTCAGGTAATCTTGCAAAGGTTGAGGGTCCAGCAAATCTGGGTACTTTTGTACCACTTACAGGTTGGATTGGATCTTTATTTCCTTTTTTTTTCACAGTAAAACTGTATCACATTCATCTAAATTGGAATATCTTCTATGTGTAAATTTATGAGATTAATTATATTGATTATACTTTCTTCATTTATTTCTTCTCAAATCTATGCAGATACAATTTATAATCTAATTAAAATTCCAAATTTAGAAATTTATGACATCAAAACTCCAAATAAGCTAAGGTATTTTTATGCCAAACAACCTTTCACATTAGGGATTGATAATAATATTAGTTGTTACAATTCAAAAAAAGAAACAATTGATAAAAAATACAAAATAATTCAAAGAAATCTAAATAAATATAGTCAAAAATTTTTAAAAAAAATTAATCTTAAATATATTGTTTTATGTGAAGATTTATCAATATCAAAAATAAATACTGCTGGGATACCAGATCATGTGATGAAAACTCTTATATTAGATGTTAGGTTTAATGAAAAATATTTTGAAAGAGTAATTCATCACGAAGTTTTTCATATCATTAACGATAGTTTTGAGGAATTATTTAATGAAAAGGTTTGGACTAATTTTAATGTGAACGAATTCAAATATGCTAAATGTTCTACCTGTACTGATAAGCTTGGTCTAGATACGTATATAAATACTAAGGGTTTTTTCTCTGAATATTCACAATCTACCGCGTCTGAAGATATGGCAGAGGTTTTTTCGCATTTAATGATTGAAAAAAAATTGAATAATCTCGACCCAATTTTAGAAAAAAAAATACAATTTATTAAAACAAACCTACTAAAAATTGATGAAAACTTTATTTTGTGATTGAAAAAATAAAACCCTCAAGATCAGAAAAAATAATTTTTATATTTATAGTTATTTTAGCGATATTCTCTTTTAGCTCTTTTTTTTTGATAAAGAATAAATGTTTATTCATAAAAAATTATGATCCTAAAAATTTAGAGTTTAATCATCCTGAAAATATCGCAATTTTGAATGTTGAATGTGGAAATGTTATTATAGAATTATATCCTGACGTTTCACCCAAAGCAGTAAAAAGATTCAAAAAATTAATCAAATCTAAGGCGTATGATAATATAGCTTTTCATAGAGTAATTAAAAATACAATTGTACAAGCAGGAGACTTAGAATTTGGTAAAAAAGGGTATCTTGATTATGGAAAGATTGGGACTGGTAAATCTGGGTTGGGAACAATTAATTCAGAAATAGATACACCGTTTGATTTTGATAAAGGTAGTGTCGCATTAGCAAGAACTAAAAAGTATAATACTGAGGATAGCCAATTCTTCATAATTCTGAGAGATGAACCATTATTTGAAACTGAGTTTACACCTATTGGAAAAGTAATTTATGGTTTAGAGGCTTTGTATAAAATAAAATACTTGGACAAATCTGAATACGTTTTAAGACCTGATTTTATAAATTCCTTAAGGATGTTAGTTAACTAAAGGTTTACCAGTTGCCAAAGTGTGTTTTATTCTATCTTGCGTTTTTTGAGTTTCAATTAATCTCATAAAAGCATCAAGCTCTAATTTAAATAAATCATCTTCAGAAAGAGTTTTTTCAACTGTGGTTTCACCTCCACTTAAAACATGAGCTAATTCTTTTGCAACCTCTACTCCATGATCTAATATAACCTTATCATTGTAAAGTTTTTCTAAAATCTTATCCATCTTACCAATCACTGACTTTCCTGGTAAATTAAACTTAAGTTCCTCAGGTGGCGTAAAATCCTTATTTTCATTTAAAATTTTTTTAGAAACTTCTAATAAACTATTTCTATTCATTATTTTTTTATCACTAGGTCTTAGATATTTCATTGGTTCTGCCTCAACTGGTGACGTAGCTGTCTTGCCATATCCAATAATATCAAAAACTTTTAGTGGTGCATAATTAGGGTCTGACTTTGCTTCATCAGTATCCATCCAACGTGCTAACATTTCTTTACATCCTCCTCCAGCTGGAATCAAACCCACTATAGTTTCAACTAATCCAACTACAATATTTGTATGCGATGCTACAAAATTACTTTGAACCATAACTTCAAAACCACCACCTAATGTTAATCCTGATGGAGCTGAAATAACTGGATGTTTAGAGTATTTTAAATGCTTACATGTTTCTTGAAAATATTTAATGAACTTTTCTATAGATTTAAAATCTTTTTTATCGGCAAACTGCATTGTGTAAGTTAAGTTCACACCAGCAGAAAATTGCATGCTTTCATTAATAATTATCAAAGGTTTATCAGTTGCTTTTTTAAGAGCATCCATAGAATCGTAATCTAAAGCGTTAGCTTTTGTAGTAAACTCAACAATATTATAATCATTAAACCTATAAATTTTTGCAGAATCATTTCCATCCAAACTTGATGCTGTTTTCTTAACTTTTCCTAAAGTCTCTATATTGGTATATTTTTGTCTTTCACCATAAAAATCTTCATTTTTATTTTTTGATAAATTCTCTAAAAAATTATTGCCACCAAAGTCATCTATTTTGCTATAGAAATTCTCAACTCCTATTTCTTCGAGCATTTCAAAAGGTCCTTTTGCCCAGTTAAAACCTAGTCTCATTGCTTCATCAATATCATTAAACTCTTTTGTAATTCCTGGAACTAATGACGATGCATATTTAATTATCTTAGAAATTACTGACCAGGCATATTCTCCATATTTATCTTGCCTATTAATTAAACCCTTAAGATCTAATTTATCTGATTTTATATCTATCTTTTTGCTTGGCGCGTAGTCTCCAGTTTCAAGATTGATAGCTTCCATAACCTTCGTGGCTCCTGCCTTGTTCATTCTATAAAAGCCACCCTTACCTTTTCTTCCAGTATAACCTGTCTCAATGAGTTTTTTTACTAATGGAATTTCTTTTGCAACTTCATGAAATTTATCTGTCTTAGGTAATTCTTTAATAAAACTTTTTAATACATCTGCCATTAAATCGATGCCAATTAAATCGTAGAGACCAAATACTCCTGTTTTTGGAATTCCCATAGGTCTTCCAAAAATTGCATCTGCCTCTTCTACTGAAAGTTTCATCTTAAATGCCTCTGTCATTGCTATTTGCATAGCAAAAACCCCAACTCTATTGCCTAAAAAACCAGGAGTATCATTACAAACAATTGCGCCTTTACCTAGTTCTATCTCACAAAATTTTTTTAATTCATTAATTTTATCAAGATCATTGTTTTCATTTTTAACTATTTCTAGTAGACCCATATATCTAACGGGGTTAAAAAAATGTGTGATACAGAAATCTTTTTTTTCTACATCAGTCAAATGTTGAGATAAAACTTTAATAGGTATTGAGGATGTGTTTGATGAAACTATTGCACCCTTTTTTCTTGCTTTAAATATTTTTTCATAAATTTGATGTTTGATATCAATTCTTTCAACCACAGCCTCAACTACCCAATCAGCATCTTTAACTACATCAAAATTATCATTTATGTTTCCAACTTTGATATTATTGATTTTTGACTTATCAATTAATAGAGGGGGCCTAGACTTGTGAATTCTATCTCTTGCTTTTTCACTTATTTCAGTTTTTAAATCAAGCAAAGTAACAGGTATATTTGCATTGCATAAGTGAGCAGCTATTCCACTACCCATTGTTCCCGAACCAATCACAACTACGTTTTTAAATTTCATTTAAGGATTTTACTATTGATTTATACCTCTGAGTCTCTCAGATCTTCTTCTCAAGAGTTCAGCGGTTACTAGAATTAAAGTCGATAATACAATAAGGCAAGTTGCGACAGCAAGGATGGTTGGACTTAATTGCTCTCTTAAACCCGTCCACATTTGAATCGGTATAGTGGTATTTTCAAGTCCTGCTAAAAATAATACAACAACTACTTCGTCGAATGACGTCACAAATGCAAATAATCCACCAGAAATAACGCCTGGCAAAATTAAAGGCAAAGTTATTTTCATAAAAGTATTTACTGGATTACTTCCAAGACTTGCAGCAGCTCTTGTTACGCTATGATCAAATCCTGACAATGTTGCTGTAACTGTAATTACCACAAATGGTGTTCCTAAAACAATGTGTGCAAGAACAATACCTGTGTGGGTTGCTGCCAAACCAGCTTTGGCCATAAAGAAAAAAATTGCAACACCAGATATAATTAAAGGAACAATCATTGGCGAAATTAATACTGCCATAATTAAACCTTTGTAAGGCATGTGTCTGCTGCTCAAACCTAAGGCAGCAACTGTTCCAAGTAAAACTGAGCCAATGGTTGCAAAAATAGCAATGATGAAACTATTTTTTGCTGCTAAACCCCAGGGATTTTTAGTTCCATAAATCATGTCTTGATACCATCTTAACGAAAATGCATCAGGATCTAGTCGTTTCATTCCATCAGAGAAAACTAAAAATTCCTCAGCATTAAAAGATAATGGAAAAATTACAAATAATGGAGCAATAAGAAAGAAGAAAACCGCTGCACAAATAGTCAGATAGATATAGTGCCAAATTCTATAATGGGTTTCAGTATATTTAGGTAAAGCCATTTTTTTATCCTAATTTAATATTATCTATTCCTACTAATTTATTATAAAGCCAATAAATAACTAAAACTCCACTTAATAACATTAGTCCCATTGCTGATGCAAAACTCCAGTCTAGTGTGCTCTTCATGTGAAATGCAATTTGATTACTTATTAAAGTACCTGAAGCCCCTCCAACCAAAGCAGGAGTAATATAATAACCAATAGCTAAAATAAAAACCAACAAACAACCAGCCCCTATACCTGGAATTGTTAATGGAAAATAAACTTTCCAAAACGCTATAAAAGGTGTTCCTCCTAAAGACTTTCCAGCTCTCATCAAGCTTGGGGAGATTGTCTTCATCACACTATAAAGAGGTAAAACCATAAAAGGTAACAATATTTGTGTCATCGCCACATAACTTCCTGTTTTATTAAACATCATTTCAATCCTATTATCATCTGACACTAATCCAATCATAACAAAAAAATCATTTACTATTCCTTGTTGTTGCAACAAAATCATCCAACTTGCTGTCCTAACAAGTAACGATGTCCAGAAAGGAAGTAAAACACAAATCATTAATAGGTTACTGTACTTCATGGGTAAAGTTGCTAACAAATGGGCTATTGGATAAGCCATAAGAAAACAAAACACCGTAACAAAAAATGCAATTTCTAAAGTTCTAAGCCACAAAATTCTATGAACCCTTCTGTCTTCAGCTACATTAACTATTTCTCCTTTTTCGTTTTCATACATATCCATACCTTTTAAATATTTTTGGTATGTATACGCTGGAGCTCTTCGTTTGATCGCTCTCCAGTATTCAACATCTGCCCATCTTTTATGAACAGCCATAATTTGTTCTTTATAATTTCCTTCTTCAAAGGATTTAGATTTTCGTCTTAATTTTTTAATAATACTTTTAAAACCGTTCTTGGTATAATTAAGTTGTGTTGATAATTTTCCTTCACGTTCTTCCTCAATTAATCTTTGAAAGTCAAAATAAAATGCTTCAAATACTTCCTCTGGCGGTAACTCTTTTCCGTCCCATGTTTCCATTGATTTATAAGTTTTAGGAAGCATTTCTGTTACCATTTTGTCATCCACACTTCTCATAAGCATGTCTCCGATTGGAAATACATAGGTAATGATTATAAATAATAATAAAGGTGCAACTAATAAAAAAGCTTTTACTTTATTCTTTTTTTCAGCTTTTTTTAAACTAACCTCTAAAGGAATTCCGTCGGTTGTTAAAATTTGTTTATTTTCTGAGCTCATAAATAAAAAGGGCGGTTAATAATAACCGCCCTCTAATATATTATAAAATTTTAATCTTTAAAACTTAAAATTAAAATCCTGCTTTCATTGCTTCCCATTTTTCACCAAGTTCTGTTCCATTATCGGCCCAGTAAAGTGGATCTACTAAGAAGTAATTTTTAGTGTTTGCTGGTGCAGTTGGCATATTTGGTACCATGTTAGTTTTACCATCTTTATACCACGGCTCACCTTTTTCCATCACTTTGATAGATGATTTTCTCCAAGGAGCATATGCAATATATTTTGCACTTCCTGCTAAACCTTCAGTACTTGTCATCTCAGCCAAAGCTTTCATAGCATCAGCTTCGTTTGGCGAACCCTTAACTAATACAAAGTACTCATAGTCAAGACCTTGTCCATCCCAAACTTGAACGATTGGAGCGCCTTCACCTACAGCAGCGTTAAAGAATCTACCATTCCAGCCAGTTGCCATAACAACTTCACCACTCATTAACAGTTCTGGTGGTTGAGCACCTGCAGACCAAAATACACATCCACCTTTAGGGTCTGTGCAAAGTTCTTTGATCTTATCCATTGCTCTTTGAACACCTTTTTCAGTCTCAAGAGCTTTGTAGATTTTTGCTCCACCTTTACCTGGTTTAATACCATCAGCTGCTAAAGCGATCTCTAAATTTGTTAGAGCGCCTTTGTAGATAGCTCTTTTTCCAGGAAATTTTTTAGTGTTAAAGAAATCTTTGATAGTCTTTGGAGTACCTTTAACATTGTCTGAGTTATAAGCGTAGTTCCAAGAATATAAAATATTTCCTACAGCACATTCACTTGGCATTCCAGTAAAGAAATCTTTACTTGCTGGAGTTCCATCTGGTGCTGGTGGAAAATCTTTGTCAAAATCAAATTTAACAAATAATCCCTCATCACAGCCGTTGATAGTATCCATAGCAAATACGTCCATTATATCCCACGTAATTGCACCAGCTTCTTTTTGTGCTTTTATTTCTGATAATCCACCTGAATAGTCGACCCAATTAATTGGGACACCTAATTTCTTTGCAGTAGGATCACCATAACCTAACTTCTGACTTTCTGTATAAGCTCCACCCCATGACGCAACTGTAACCGCGTATGCTGATGTAGTTAAAGAGAATACAAAAGAAAGGGCTAGTAATAACTTACTAATTTTTTTCATTTTTCCTCCGTTTAAACGTTTTTTTATAAAATTAGATTACAGCAATATCGATAATGAGAGTCAACAGCCCTTTTTGGTGATTAAATGATGTATCTAGCGTTTATTTTGGGTCTAAAGCTCTGGCGTCATCACTGTTCCATCCAATCTTAATTTCATTTCCTAGCTTTATATCTAAATTGGATGAACTATTAGGTATTTTAAGAATAAATTCGGGATTACCTAATAAGTTAATTCTAACTCTTGTATGATCTCCATGATAAATAACTTCCTCGATTTTTCCATTGTGTATGTTATCCATTTTATCTGATGGATTAATTAATGCTCTTTCAGGTCTTAATGAAACTGTCGTTTTTTCACCTTTGCCCTTAACTGAAATTGGATTTGCTAATATTTCAGCATTAGCTAACTTCACTTTGCACCTACCATCAGAAATATCTGATACTTCACCAGCAAAAGTATTGTTCTCACCGATAAACTCAGCAACAAAAGAGTTTACTGGCTTTTCATACAATTCGTCAGGACTGGAAAGTTGTTGAACTTTTCCATCATTAAAAACAGCAATACGGTTAGACATAGTTAAAGCTTCACTTTGATCATGAGTAACGTAAACAACTGTTACACCAATGCTTTCATGAATATGTTTAATTTCATATTGCATACTTTCTCTTAAATTTTTATCCAAAGCTCCAAGTGGTTCATCCATCAAAACTAATTGAGGATCAAAAACGAGTGATCTTGCAACAGCTACTCTTTGTTGTTGCCCACCAGACAACTGGCCAGGCATCCTAGCAGCAAAGCCTTGTAAGGATACCATTGATAATGCTTTATCGATTTTTTTATCTGCCTCGTCTTTAGGTATTTTTCTTACTCTTAAAGGAAAAGCTAAATTCTCATAAACAGTCATATGAGGAAATAACGCATAGTTTTGAAAAACCATACCTATACCTCTTTTGTGAGGAGGAATACTTGAAATCGCATTTCCATCTAAATAAATTTCGCCATTTGTTGGTGTTTCAAATCCAGCCAACATCATTAAACAGGTGGTTTTACCTGAACCAGAAGGTCCTAACATTGTTATAAACTCACCCTCAGCTATGTCTAATTGAAGATCTTTTACAACTAAAATTTTACCATCGTAGCTTTTGTCAACTTTATCAAATTTAACGAAATCTTTTTTAGATGCCATAATATCAGATAACTTTAAAACATTTGTGACAATAAATATCAACCTTTAAAAGTTAGCTTTTAACGTGGAGTTCTTTTGGAAAACTACAAAATAGTTCAGCACCTGTATCAGTTACTCTAATTGCCTCGGATGCTTCTACACCCCAGTTTCCAAATTGCATTACAGCAATCATATGAAAACAAACATTAGGTTCTAAAATTGTCATATCTCCCTTGTAAATATTGAGTGTATGTTCTCCCCAGTCAGGAGGATAACCAATCCCAATTGAATAACCTGTTCTAGACTTTTTTTCTATTCCATATTTATCTAAAATTTTCCAAAAAGCTTGTGCAACATCATCAACTCTATTTCCTGGTTTTGTTGCATCTATTCCTGCTTGAAGAGCCTCAATTGTTTTTTTCATTGTATCAATTTTTAATTGATCAGGCTTTCCTAACAAAATTGTTCGAGCCATCGGAGCATGATATCTTTTATAGACACCCGATAATTCAATAATTGTTGCCTCACCCTCAACAAATTTATCTTGCGTTGCAGTCAAATGTGATGCTGAAGTTCCTTCGCCAGTAGGTAAAAGAGTAGCGATACTTGAATATTCTCCGCCATATTCTGACGTTCCACAAAAAAGTGCTTTTTGTATTTCACCAACAGCATCACATTGTCTAACTCCTGGTTTAATTACATCAAAAGCTTTATTCATTCCAACTTCTGAAATCTTTGCAGCGGATTTCATGTAACCTATTTCTGCATCAGATTTAACTAATCTTATCCAATTAACTAATCTTTCAGAGTCTTTTATCTTTGCACTTGGCAATCCTTGTTTTATCTTTTCGTAACAAAATGCTGTGAAATAATGAGCATCCATTTCCAATCCAATTGATAATTTATCCCACTTTTTTTCTTTAATAATTTTTACTAAATAGTCGTAAGGATGTTTGGGCCAAGTATGAATATAATGCTCGTCATAAACAATAATATTCTCTTTTTTCAGGTAAGTTTTTATATAAGCGCCTCCAGCATCTTGTTCTCTAACAAAACAAATTGGCTCATCAGCGTTAGCGTGTATTATTACACATTGGGCATAGTAAAAAGACCAAGCATCATAACCAGTCAAGTAATTCATATTGTTTGTATCGTGAGAAATTAAAAGTTCTATGCCTTTTTCTTTCATCATATTTTTAACTTTAGAAAGTCTTTGTTTATATTCCTCTTTACTAAAAAGCATAACTAACTCTTAAATAATTCTCCATAACCTTCAACTTTGTTATTATAGTTTATCTGTTTAAGTGTATCCCATATTAATGTTTGATTACTTGATAAAACTATCTTTCCTATTTTCTTTTCTAAATCTTTGATAATTGACAATACTGGTAAAGCTGTGCATGAAACAAATAAAGCATCACTTTTGGAAAGATCCTGTTTACATAAAACATCGAATAAATATTGTGGATCAACTTTACCTATATCTAAATCGGAAGCTATATCAAAATAAGATAACTCATGAATTTCTACTTTTTCATTTTTAAAATAATTAATAACAGATTGATTAATCTCATCAGTATAAGGTGTAAATATTGACACCTTATTTATCTTAAGTAATTTTAGAGCATTAATTGCAGATGTAATTGGAGTTGTAACTTTTGTATTAGGTTTAGCTATATTAACTTTTTCAAAAATTGATTGATAACCTGAGGCAATTGTTCCCGATGTACATCCATATGCAACACAATCTAATTCCTGATCTGGTAAGATATTTTTTGTAACTTCTGGAATATCGTCCGCCATTTTTTTTAATGTCTCGTTTGTAAGCGGATTATAGCAATTTATTCTATTGCAATATAAATCTATATTCTTTCCATGAATTATATTATTAAAGTCTTTTTCAATCCTAAAATCACTAGCAAGGGTGATTAATCCTATTCTTAAATTTTTGTTTTTTAAAAATTTTGGCTCTATCTTGCTCAGCTTCATTTTAAAAAAGAATGTTTAGCTTTTGGAAACTGTTTATTTAATACCTCTGATTTATATTTTTTCACCCCAATTTCAATTAGTTTTGTAATATCAACAAATTTTTTTACAAATTTTAATTTGCTTTGACTTAAACCAATTAAATCATCTATTACCAAAACTTGACCATCGCAATTAACTGAGGAACCAATCCCTATTGTTGGGATATTAATATGATTTGAAATTTTCTTTGATAACTTTGTTTCTACGCACTCTAACACAATTGAAAAAACTCCAGCATTTTCTAAAAGTCTAGTATCATTTAACAATCTCTTACTTTCACTAAGTTTCTTTCCTTTAAAGGTAAATTTTTTATCTGTCTGAGGTAATATTCCAACATGCCCCATCACTGGTATTTTATTTTTTACCAATTTTTTAACCATGGGAATTATCTTTTTTCCTCCCTCTAATTTGACAGCATCACATTTCGTTTCTTTCATAACTGTCCTTGAATTCTTCAAGGCCTCACTTGGATTTCGATATGTATTATATGGCATATCAACGACCATTAATGATTTCTTGATGCCAAGTCTGACACTTTTAGAGTGATTAATCATAGTTTCCAAAGTTACTTGCTTAGTGGAATTAAAGTTATACAAAACTGATCCTAATGAATCTCCAACTAATACTAAATCACAATGTTTATCCAAAATGGAGGCAACATTTTTTGAGTATGCTGTTAGACAAACAATTTTTGATTTATTCTTTTTATTAAGAATTTTTTTTATCTTTTTATTCATTTACTCTAATTCGATTGTACTCGGTGGTTTCGAAGTTATATCGTAAACTACTCTATTAATTCCTCTAATACTATTCACTATTTTATTTGAAATTTCTTGTATAAATGATTTTTTAAATTCATAAAAATCTGCGGTCATGCCATCCTCTGAGGTTATTGCTCTAAGTAAACACAGATATTCATAAGTTCTATTATCGCCCATTACTCCAACTGTTTTCACTGGAAGTAATGCGGCATAAGCTTGCCAAATTTTGTGATATAAATTGTGATCTCTCAAGGCTTGAATAAAATAGTGATCAGCTTCTTTTAAAATATTTATTTTTTCTTTAGTAATAATTCCTGGCATTCTTATCGCTAGTCCAGGTCCAGGAAAAGGGTGTCGAGAAATTATTTCTCTACTCAAGTTTAATTCTAATCCTAATTTTCTTACTTCATCTTTGAATAAAAATTTTAATGGCTCTACTAGTTTAAGTTTCATTTTTTTGGGTAAGCCACCGACATTATGGTGAGATTTTATTTTTGAGGTTTGACTGCCTGTAACGGATCTACTTTCTATTAAGTCTGGATAAAGTGTGCCTTGAGCTAAAAATTTTACATTTTCAATTTTTTTGGCATACCGCTCAAATATTTTTATAAATAGGTTTCCTATTATCTTTCTTTTTTTTTCAGGATCCGAAATGTTTGATAATTTTCTTATAAACTCTTTTTCTGCATTCACATAAGTAAGATTAATCTTTAGTCTTTTTTTAAATGTAGCTACAACTTGTTTTTCCTCGTCTTTTCTTAAGAGACCAGTATTAACAAAAATACAGTGTAACTTTTTACCAATTGCTTTATTTAACAACTGCGCAACCACGCTGCTGTCTACTCCACCTGATAAAGCACAAATAACTTTATTATCTCCAACCATTTCTTTAACATCATTTATCAATTTAATTTTTTGATCTTTAGAGGACCAATTTTTTTTCATTTTGCATATCAAAAATATAAAATTACTTATTAATTTTTTTCCGTTTTCTGTATGTGTTACTTCTGGATGAAATTGAACCCCATAATAATTTTTTAACTTGTTTTCAACTACTGCATATTTGGAATTTTCACTTGATGCAATTACCTTAAAATTTTTGGGTAATCTTGAAACTTGATCAGCATGACTCATCCAAACTTTAATAAATTTTTTTTTCTTAAAAAAGTTTTTGATTAAAAGACTATTATTTTTTTTTGAAATATTAGCTAAACCAAATTCTCTATATTTTGACTGTTTTACTTTTCCGCCATTAATTTTGGAAATTATTTGATGTCCGAAACAAATTCCTAGGACAGGAACTCCTTTTTGAATTATTCTTTTATCGAATGAATATCTATTAATTTGATAAACATTAAGTGGACCTCCAGATAAGATAATACCTTTAACCTTGAAATTAATATCTTTATTCTTAATTTTTTTATGACTTACAATCTCAGAAAATATTCCTAATTCTCTTACCCTTCTGGCTATTAGTTGTGTAAATTGTGAGCCAAAATCGACAATTAAAATTTTATTCAAATTTTGATCAAGACTCATTTTTTGGTTCTAAGTTTGCTAAAGACTCTAAGATACTTTTATTTTTATCACATAAATTTTTGCAAACTTTAACAAAGTCTTCTGATAATTTCTTTACTTGAGAATAATTTGATTTCTCCAATGCAATGTTCATTAACATTAATATTGCTTCTTCATTGCTTGGTTCGATTAATAGGGTTGCCTCTAAATTTTTCTCCTCTTTCTTTTGATTTTTTTCCTTATTGTAAATTTTAGCTAAATACAAATATGAATTAGAATGTTTTGGGTTAAATACAATACTTCTTTCAAACATAAATCGAGCATCTTCAAACTTTTCTTTTTTATAAAGTTCTAGTCCTTTATTGAAAAAATTTTCACTGCTCAAAGAAAAATTAGAAGAATTAATTAAAAAGTAGAACAGAACTGTTATTTTAAAAATTTTTTTCATTAATATTTATTATCGCTTTTGATTACATCAACATTATGAACCATACTTTCATAAAAACCAGCTTTTGTTATTTTAACAAACTGTGGTTTATCTCTTAAATATTTGATTTGTCTTGATCCTAGGTATCCCATAGAAGATCGTAATCCACCAACTAATTTGAAAATTATATTGCCAACTTTACCTTTATATTTCGCAAATCCTTCAACCCCCTCAGGAACGTATTTAGATATATCTTTTTGTCTTGATTGAAAGTAGCGATCAGCAGATCCTTTGTTCATAGCACCAACTGAACCCATGCCTCTAAAATTTTTAAAGAGTTTACCATTTCTCTTAATCAATTTACCTGGTGCCTCATCTGTCCCTGCAAACAATGAGCCTATCATAACTGCATCTGCTCCTGCAGCAAACGCTTTTGCTAGATCACCTGAATATTTTATTCCACCATCGGAAATAATCTTTACATTTTTATTTTTTATTCCATTTCTAACTTCTAATATTGCACTAAGTTGTGGAACACCAATACCTGCGACTAATCTTGTAGTACATATTGATCCTGGTCCTATTCCAACTTTTATGACATCAACACCAAGCTTCAACAAAAATTTTGCTGCAGAGGGTGTAGCAATATTGCCAGCACAAAGGGCGGTTTTTTTATCTTTTTTTTTTTTAATAAACTTTATTATTTCTGAAACTTTTTTTGTGTGTCCATGGGCAGTATCAACTACAATCATATCAGTTTTTTCTCTTAAAATTGACTCTGCTCTTTTAAGTTCACTAGGTCCTGCTCCAACAGCGGCACCCACTAATAGTTTTTGTTTTTTTACTTTTTTAATTTCGAGAATTTGTTTTTTTATATCTAAATTTCTATGAATAATTCCAATTCCACCCGCTTTTGCTATTGCAATTGCCATCTTACTTTCAGTAACAGTATCCATTGCTGAAGATAAGAGAGGAATATCTAATTTTAAATAATTTGTAAGTTTGATGCTGGTGTCAACTTCTGATGGTAAAATCTCAGAGTACTTGGGCGCTAAAGTTACATCATCAAAGGTAAGTGCTTCTTTTATAGGAACCATAATCATTTATATACGATTCCTCTCAAATTAAAAGAAACTATCTTAGATTTTTACAAACTATGAAACTTTCTTTAGAATCTTTTCTACTTGATTTAGGTTTAAAAACCTTAACTTCTTTAAAAATTTTTTTTCCCAGTGCGACAATTTCATTAAAGGTGCTACCCATAAATATTTTTGAAATAAAAAAACCCTTTTCTGAAATCACATCTTTTGAAAAAATCATAGCTTCTTTACATAATTCACCAGTTTGGATTGAGTCAATATTTTTGATCCCAGTTGTGTTTACAGCCATATCGGACATGACTACATCAGGTTTTCTTTTAAAATAATCTTTTATCTGATTTTGAGTATCGATTGAAGTAAAGTCACCCTGAATTTGTATTGTATTTTCTATTTTTTCCATTTCTTTTAAATCAATAGAAATTATTTTTCCATTCTTAACGACTTTTGTAACATACTGTGACCAACTTCCAGGAGCTGCTCCAATGTCTACAACTGACATCCCACCTTTGAATATTTTAAATTTTTCATCTATCTCTTTTATTTTATAAGCGGATCTTGCTCTATATCCTTCAACTTTTGATTGACGCACATATATATCTCGTCTTTGTTTATTTACCCAATTTTTTGAAATTTTATTTTTTTTCAATTAAATATTATATCTTAAACTCTTTTGTATTTTATCTTTATCTAAAGTTTCTAATTCAATTTTAATATTTTTATCTACCCGCATATCCTTACCATCTTTCCAAATACCTGCTGCAAGATGCATTATACCAATTTTATAATTTGGTAAATACGGCTCAACAAATGTACCTTGTTTTTGATCGTACTTTGGAAGTAAATTACTTGTGATCCAATTACAATTTAAGGGAAGAAACTCAGTCTCTAGATTATCAATGTAAACAGAAATATTTATAGCTAAACCCTCAGATCCAAAAATATTACCTGCTTTTAAAGTTTTCGATAAATTATTTTGCCAAATACTCCATGCTTTAGAATCTTTTTCTAACGAAAAAACTCCAATATTGATATGTGGTGCAAAAGCTAATTTCCTTGCATCGGCATAACCAATATTTGATTTTACAGCATGTTTAAAATTTTGAGATTTTACTAAAGCTAATTTTCCAAATAACCAATTTACTTTTGAAGTCACTTTATATCCGGGACCAATTGTTTGAGTGATGCCAAGTTTCCCATCATCGCAAGCCTTAAAATATAACTCTACACAATTCCAATCATTTACCCAAGCATCACAATCAATCCACAAATATTTTTCATAGCTTGGAAAATATTTAGGTAGGAATGCCCTTGATACTTGACTTTTTAGCCACTCTTTATCTTTAACCTTATAATCAGGTACTTCAATATCCCACTCTGCAGTTTTAATTTCGTCTACTTTTTCTGATAATTTTTCTATCTGACTTTGATTTAATCCTGCATCTAAAATACAGATCGCAACATTTTCGCTTTCCTTAAATCTTTTAATGGAGTCTATGAGTTCATCTAGTAAAGGAAAATAATTAGCATCTGCTAAAGAAACAATTACATTTTTTTTCATTAAAGTACGTCTTCAAGGTCATCTTCGTCTTGAATTTTGTCATTTTCATGTTGTTTCTTCATTTTTTGAAAATGTAAAAAACTTATTGGTAATAAAAGCAAATAAATAGCAGAACTTATTGCAATTACGTTAAAAGTATAAATTAATAAAAGACCGAAAAATAAAACAATTCCAAATAAAAGGAATATAGTTGTTTTTCTTGGGATCACTATCTTTTTAAAAGAATAACTTGGAAATTTACTGATGAGTAAGAATGAGGTTACAATAAAAAAAATTGGCACCATTAAATTATAGTTTAATTGAATAAAATTAAATCCACTTAAGCTAATAATTAAAGGAATTAAAACCAAAATTCCACCAGCAGGTGAAGGAACACCTTCAAAAAAATTATCTCTCCAAGAAGGTTCTTGGTTTGAGTTTACGTTAAATCTCGCTAAACGTAATGCAACACAAATTACATAAACCAAACAAAGCAACCAACCAAATCTTCCTAGTGTGTTAAGTTTCCAGAAATACATTATAAATGCTGGAGCTACCCCAAAACTGATCATGTCAGTAAGTGAGTCTAATTCTTTTCCAACTTTAGAAGTGCCTTTTATTAATCTTGCTATACGTCCATCTAGACCATCAATTAAAGCTGCAAAAAGGATTGCTATAATTGCTAGTTCGAATCTTCCATCTAAAGCAAATCGGATTGATGTTAAACCAATGCATACTCCAATCAATGTAAGCATGTTTGGTAAAATCATTCTTGCTCTTTTTTTATCTGCTACAATCTTTAAGTTATTTTTTGGTTGTTCCATTTATCTTTTTGCTAATAGTGTTTCACCTGAAATAGCTTTTTGACCTACTTTTACTAATGGTTGGTAATTTTCGTAATATACATCTGCCCTACTTCCAAATCTAATCATTCCAATTCTATCACCTTGTTTTAATTCTTGATCTTTATTAGACTCACAAACTATTCTTCTTGCAACAAGACCAGCTATTTGAACTACAATGACATCATTACCATCTGTATCTTTAATCTTAAAATAATTTCTCTCGTTATCTTCACTTGCTTTATCAAGAGAGGCATTAAAAAATTTTCCAGGCTTATATAAAATTTCCTCGATTTTTCCTGCACATGGAGTTCTGTTTACATGACAATCAAAAACATTCATGAAAACACTTATTTTGTTAAATTTTTTATTTTCTAAACCTAATTCTTTTGGACCATCTACCTCTTCAACTTTTAAAATTTCACCATCAGCAGGGCTAACTAAATAATTGTCATCTTCGATAATAACTCTATCAGGATCTCTAAAAAAATAATAAACCCAGATTGTTAAAACTAAACCAATTAAACCTAAAAAATCACTTAAAGTATAAAGTATGATTGTTATAACTCCTGCAATAACAAGGAACTTGTATCCCTCAGCGTGAATTTTCGGAAAAATTTTACTAAACATGTTCTTCTATTTGATAATTTGTCATTAATATGTATATAAAATTACGAAATTCAATTATTAAGATATAATTAAAGTGAGCAAAATTACTGTAAAAAGCCCCATAGTAGAGTTAGATGGTGATGAAATGACCAGAATAATCTGGGAATTTATCAAAAAAAAATTAATCCTTCCTTATCTTGATATCGGCATTGAGTATTACGACTTAGGAATGAAAAGCAGGGATGACTCTGATGACCAGATTACAATTGACGCTGCAAATGCAATTAAGAAAATTGGTGTAGGTATAAAGTGCGCAACAATTACACCTGATGAAGCACGAGTTGATGAATTTAATTTAAAAAAAATGTGGAGATCACCAAACGGAACAATAAGAAATATTATCGGTGGGACTGTTTTTAGAGAACCAATTATTTGTTCCAACATCCCCAAATTAGTACCGTCATGGTCAGACCCAGTGGTGATTGGTAGACATGCTTTTGGAGATCAATACAGAGCAACTGATTTTAAAGTTCCAGGCAAAGGTAAGATGGAAGTTAAATGGACATCTGAAGATGGTAAGGATGAAATTAAGTATGAGGTATTTAATTTTACTGGACCAGGAGTTGCACTTTCAATGTATAACTTAGATAAGTCAATCGAGGATTTTGCAAGGTCTTGTTTTAATTATGGATTAATAAAAAAATGGCCAGTTTATCTTTCAACAAAAAATACTATTCTTAAAAAATATGATGGAAGATTTAAAGATATTTTTGAGGCAGTCTTTAACAAAGAATTTAAAGAAAAATTTGAAAAAGAAAAAATAACTTATGAGCATAGATTAATTGATGACATGGTAGCTTGTGCAATGAAATGGAGTGGTAAATATATTTGGGCTTGTAAAAATTATGATGGTGATGTTCAGTCTGATACCATGGCTCAAGGCTATGGATCATTAGGTTTAATGACGAGTACACTTTTAACACCTGACGGAAAAATTATGGAAGCTGAAGCTGCCCATGGGACTGTTACAAGACACTATAGAATGCACCAACAGGGAAAAGAGACATCAACCAATCCTATTGCCTCAATTTTTGCCTGGACGAGAGGCCTGGCACATCGAGGTAAATTAGATGGAAATAATGAACTTATTAAGTTTGCGAATACTATTGAACAAGTTTGTATTGGATGTGTAGAAAGTGGCTCGATGACAAAAGATCTAGCTATATTAATTGGACCGTCGAGCAAGTATTTAACAACAAATCAATTTCTAGATGAAATTGATAAAAATTTAAAAATGAAATTAAATTAAGGATTTAATTTTTTCAAAAGCTTCATCAATTTTGCTCTTATCTTGACCCCCTGCCTGAGCAAAATCTTTTCTACCACCACCACCTTTTCCACCAATTGTTTCTGATCCTAATTTTGCAAATCTAACTGCATCGTATTTGTCGAGCAATTTATCAGTAATACCAACTGCCAGGCCGACCTTATCTTCACTACTTGCAAAAACAACTACAATACCGTCACCTAATTCTTTTTTACCATTATCAATTAATTTTCTTAAATCTTTCGGAGGCAAATCTTGTACTTTTTGAAATCTAACTTTTATATTATTTATCTTATGATCTTTAATAATGTTTTTTGTTTTATCTTGAAGAACCGAACTAACGTTGAGCTGTTCAAGTTGTCTTGAAAGATTTTTTATGATTTCTTTAAAATCTTTGTTATCAACATTTGGTTTGCCTCCAAGTTTTATAATTTGAGATGATAAGTCTTTAATAGTTTCTTCATCCTTTTGAGTAGATAAAGTTGATAACTTTTCTTTATTACTAATAAAGTCCTCAAGTTGTTTATCTCTTAGCGCTTCAACTCTTCTAACACCCGCAGCAATGGATGATTGGCTTACGGTTTTAAATTTTCCAATATCACCAGTATTTTTAACATGTGTTCCTCCACACAATTCTGTTGAAAAATATGCTTTTTTTTCCTTACCCATAGATACCACACGAACTTCGTCTCCATATTTTTCTCCAAAGAAAGCGAGCGCACCTTTTTCAATGGCTGCTTTTGGTGTCATAATTCTTGTTGTTACTTCAGAACTATTTGAGACGTATTCATTAACCAACTTATCAATAGTCTCCAACTCTTCATTGGTAATTGGTTTCATATGACTAAAGTCAAATCTTAATCGATCTGGAGCAACTAATGATCCTTTTTGCATAACATGTTTGCCCAAGGTTCTTCTTAATGACTCGTGGAGTAAGTGTGTAGCAGAATGATAAGCTTTTAAATTATTTCTTCTTTCAACATCTATTTTCATTTCAATGACGTCGTTAATCTTTATTTCTCCAGTTTTCAAAGATCCATAATGAACAAATAAGTCTCCAAGTTTTTTTTGAGTATCCTCTACTTCAAAAATAGAATTACCAGAAACAATTATCCCTTTGTCTCCAATTTGTCCTCCTGACTCACCATAAAAAGGAGTTTGATTAGTTATAATCATGCCCTCTTCACCGGTAGATAAAGATTTTACTTCTTTGTTATTTTTAATTAAATTTAATACGATACCTTCAGACTGATTAGACTCGTAACCTAAAAATTCTGTCGGACCAGCTTTATCTTTAATTGAAAACCATATTGCTTCCTCAGAACTATCTCCAGAACCTTTCCAATTCTTTTTTGCAAGTTCTTTACTTTTCATCATTAATTCATCAAATTTATTATGATCAACTGTCAATGATTTATTCTTTAAGATGTCTTCTGTAAGATCTAGAGGAAAACCGTAGGTGTCATATAATTTGAATGCTACATCACCAGGTAAAACTTTATCTATTTTTGCAATTTGATCATTCAAAATTTTGATACCTCTATCTAGTAAAACTAAAAATTTTTCCTCCTCCATTCTTAAAGTCTCTTTGATTAAAGATTGAGACCTTTCAAGCTCTGGATAATTTCCTGACATCTCGTTTTTTAAAGTATCGAAAATTTTATAAAAGATTGGTTCTTTAGATCCTAACAAATGAGAATGTCTCATGCCTCTTCTCATAATTCTTCTTAGGACATATCCACGACCCTCATTTGAAGGTAGAACACCTTCAGCTAAAAGAAATGAGCTCGCTCTTAAGTGATCGGCAATCACTCTAAAACTGGATATATTTTTATCTTGTTGTTTGACTTTGGTTAATTCAGATATTGAGCTTATTAGTTTCTTAAAATGATCCGTTTGATAATTATCATGTGTACCCTGTAAAAGTGCTGCAATTCTTTCTAAACCCATTCCTGTATCGACAGATGGTTTTGGTAAATCTATTCTTTTATCTTTTGAAACTTGCTCATATTGCATGAAAACTAGGTTCCAAATTTCAATAAAACGATCTCCATCTTGATCTTTCGTTCCTGGCAATCCACCTTTTAAATGATCTCCGTGATCATAAAATATTTCTGAGCAAGGTCCACAGGGTCCTGTCTCCCCCATTGACCAAAAGTTATCAGATGTTGAAATTCTAATTATTCTATCGTCACTAAAACCCCCTATTTTCTTCCAAAAATTGAAGGCTTCATCGTCCTCATGAAAAACGGTTACATAAATTCTGTTTTTATCCAGACCAAAGTCTTTGGTAATTAAATTCCATGCGAGTTCAATACCTCTTTCTTTAAAATAATCTCCAAAAGAAAAATTTCCCAACATTTCAAAAAAAGTATGGTGTCTTGGTGTATAACCAACATTTTCTAAATCATTATGTTTACCACCTGCTCTCACACATTTTTGTGATGTGGTTGCTCTTTGATAATCTCTTTTTTCTAAACCAGTAAAAACGTTTTTAAACTGAACCATTCCAGAGTTTGCAAACATCAATGTTGGGTCGTTGTTTGGAACTAAATTGCTAGACTCAACAATTTTATGATCATTTTTTTCGAAGTATTTAAGAAAAGTGCTTCTTATTTCATTTAACGATTTGTCTGCCATATTTTTAAAATACAGCTTTTTTGTTCTATGTCTAGATAACGATAAGGGGGAAAGGCGCTAATAATAAGCGCCTTTATAATTTAAAGATGACCTTTAATTCTAGTTCTTTTTAGGAGGAGTAGTCTCTTTTTCTGCTTCTTCTTTTTCAGCTACTTTCTTCTCTTTTTCAATTTTTTCAGGACTTAATGGATTTCCTTCAATTTTTTTAGAAATCACACCTGCTTTTTCTCTAATTGCCATTTCTATCTCTGCAGCAACTTGTGGATTTTGAGCTAAATAGACTTTGGCATTTTCTCTACCTTGTCCTATTTTCTCACCCTTGTAAGCATACCATGCTCCTGATTTCTCAATGATGTCGGCCTTAGCACCTAGGTCTACTAACTCACCCATTTTACTAATTCCTCTTCCATACATTAGGTCGAACTCAACAACTTTAAATGGTGGTGCAACTTTATTCTTAACTACTTTCACTCTAGTAGAGTTACCAATAATTTCATCTTTATCTTTGATGGCACCAATTCTTCTAATATCCATTCTTACAGATGAATAAAATTTAAGTGCATTTCCACCTGATGTTGTTTCAGGACTTCCAAACATAACTCCTATTTTCATTCTGATTTGGTTAATGAAAATCATCATAGTGTTGGTATTTGAAATTGAACCAGTTAATTTTCTTAAAGCCTGACTCATTAATCTTGATTGAAGACCAACGTGATGATCGCCCATCTCACCTTCAATTTCAGCTCTTGGAGTTAAAGCTGCAACAGAGTCAATTACGATAACCGAAATAGAGCCTGATTTTACTAATGTATCTGCTATTTCTAAAGCTTGCTCACCAGCGTCTGGTTGAGAAATTAAAAGCTCTTCAGTATTTACTCCTAATTTTTTTGCATAAACTGGATCTAAAGCATGTTCAGCATCAACGAATGCACAAATGCCACCAGCCTTTTGGGCTTCAGCAACAACTTGTAATGCTAATGTTGTTTTTCCAGAAGACTCTGGTCCGTAAACTTCAACAATTCTTCCTTTTGGTAAACCACCTATTCCTAAAGCTAAATCTAAACTTAAAGAACCTGTAGATATCGACTCGATATCCATAGCTCTTTTCTCACCAAGCTTCATAACTGAACCTTTTCCGAAGTTGTCAGTTATCTGGCTGATCGCAGCATCTAATGCTTTATTTTTTTCTTTGTTTTCCAATTCTTGATTTTTAGTAGATTTAACTACTTTTAAGTTATTTTTAGTCATTTTTTGCCTCTTTTTTTAATATTTTTATCACTCGAATCATGCTTATAAATGTACACATTTTGTTCTCATTGGCAAGATTTATTTGTTTAAGCCCAAAAATGCTGATTATTACCTTAATTTAAGATATTCGCTATTGAGCAATCCGATAGATTTTAAAAGGTTAAACTGTGAAAGAATATAATTTCTCTCTGAGTCTGCCAATGAAATCTGGGCATTTAATAATAAAGAGTTAGACTGAATAACCTCTAAAGTAGTTCTATCAGAACCACTATTATACTCAGCTACAATTCCCTCATTTGCAATTTCAGCAGCATTCACTTGAGATCTTACTGAATTTAATAAACTTTTATTAGATTGGTAATTTGACCAGGCACTTGCAACATCTGTTTGGTTCTTTTTAATCGTATTATTTAAAAGAAGATTTTTTTGCGTCTCCAAACTTTTATTTTTATTAAGATTTGCATAATTCTTACCTCCAGAAAAAAATGGCCATGTTACTGTTGCTTTTAAAGTATCTTGTTCTTTTTCATCGAAAGTTGAACTTAAATCGTCTGTTTTTGATCTATCAAAAGACAGTGTTGCTGTTGGAGCTAAATCAGATCTTGCACTAGTGGTATCTTTTTTTGATTGCTCATGTTCTAGTCGAGCTATAATTAAATCTGGGTTACTTTTTTTTGATATCTCTATTGCAGATTTAAGTTCGCTAGGTAAATTAACTTTTATTATTGACGATTTATTTAATGATTCTGTATCGCTAATTGTACCAATAATATTTTCATAATTTAGCTTACTCGTTAAAAAATCATTTTCAGCTTGGATTAGTTTTGCTTGTGCGCCTGCTAAAGAAGACTCCGACTGAGCAACATCTGATAAAGATATATTACCTCTTTCAAGTCTAATTCTATCTGTTTCAACTTGACGATCTAATAAATCAACATTCGATCTATTAATTTTAAGTTTTTCGTTAGCTGAAATTAAACCCGTATAAGCCTCAATTGATTTATATAAAATTTCCTGTTCTTTTTTTAAAAGCTTAACTTTAGCCAATTCAATACCGATTTTGCTTTTGCTTAATTCTGCGCCTCTACCTAGATCTATCAAAGTTTGAGTAATTGTCACTGATTGAACAGTTGGGTCTACATCTGAGATTGTTGCATCTGTTCCATTTTGGTTAGTTAATTTATTGGTATCTTCTGAGCTTTTGCTGCCACTTAAAGTTACAGAGGGTAAATATGAACTTATTGAAATTTTTAATTCTTGCTCAGAAATATTTAAACTTTCTCTTTCCGCATTTAGCTCATTATTATCATTATAAGCCTTTTTTAATGCCGCAGAAAAAGTTTCGGCATTAGCATTACTAATTAAAAATATAAAGCTTGTAATTATAATTAAAATTCTGATCATTTCTTTTTATATACAGCAGATTTAATTTGATGGTTACTATTTAAATTAAATATTACTGACGCATACTTAGGCATATTTCTAAACATATTTTGAGTTATTCTCTGATAAGTTTGCATAAAATTTAACACATCTCCCTTGCTCATTATTTTCGATTTTACTTTACTTTTCACCCAAAGTTTCCTCTCTTGTTTTAATCTCCATTTTTGTAATAAACTAAAATTTTTTGCTTTAAGGTAAATTAAACAATTTAATTGTGAGTATAGGTTTTTGTACTTTGATTTTAGTTGGTGGTTAACATGTTTTCTCCAAATTTTTTTTTGGTCTTTTGCTCTTTCCAATGAATTTATTGCTTTATTTAAAGTAGTATTTTTCTCAGATTTTGCACCAACACACCACCCCTCAAAAATGATTACATCTGGTTTCTTTTTTAAATCATACCATTTTTTTTTATTATACCTGTCATCGATGGCTTTATTAAATGTTGGTAATTTTAACCTTTTGAATTTCTTACTTTTTGACTTTCTAAAGAAATTCAACATCATATTTATATCATGTGTTCCAGGAACTCCCCTAGTTAAAAGCATAGGATGAACTCTTTTTGATAAGTTTATTCTCTCTTTTCTTGTTTTATAAAAGTCATCTATTGAAATCCTAAAAACATTTAATTTAAAGTATTTAGTCAAAATAATTCTGATTAAAGAGCTAATCGTAGTTTTACCAGTTCCTTGACCACCTGCTAAACCCACAAAATAAGGTCTTGTTTTATTAGCTTTTTTACTAATCCAAAAACATAATGGAATTAAGAAAGACTTAATCATTCTTTCTTTATTCTTAAATTTATCAGCTTTTGTTTCTTGAGACTTAATGAATTTTAAACAATCTTTTTTTACTCTTGCGAAGCATAAACTAAATTGTTGCATGGAAATTATTTTTTATCTAAAGGATGATTTTGACCATCGTTTACAGGAACTTCTTTTATATCAAAAGTATTTATTTCATCAATACACCCAACATTGAATCCTGTCATCGCTGGATTTATTCTTGGGTTGTGATGAGTATAAATTCCACAATCAGAGCAAAAGTAATGTTTAGCAACTTTTGAATGAAATTGATAAAGTTTTAATTTGTCTTCTCCTTTGGTAATTTTAAAATCTTCATTTTTTACCATCGACATGATTGCTCCTTTTCTTTTACAAATAGAACAGTTACATTTTATTACTTTAGCTAAATCTCCATCTAAATTTATTTCTGCTTCAACAGCTCCACAATGACAAATTAATTTTTTCATTTGATAATTTAAACTATCCTTGGTTGAAGTTATCCACAAGCATACAAAATATAGTTTTGATGTTCACGTTTTGATTCACTTTTGATTCAATTACGGACTCAAAATACAACCTATTGACTACATTGTATAAGTACGCTACAAATAAGAACAAAACAAGAACATGAAGCTCACTATTCCTTATTATCTGCATAAAGCTGGCGCTGGCTTTCCCTCACCTGCCACTGATTATATCGAAGAAGATATCGATCTAAATATGCATTTAATCAAAAACGTTCCAGCTACTTTTATTATAAGAGTTCAGGGAAAATCCATGGTGGATGTTGGAATTAATGATGGAGACCTATTGGTTGTCGATAAAAGCTTAAAACCAAAAAACTTTTCAACTGTTATTGCAAATGTTCATGATGAACTTGTGGTTAAAACTTTAGTTCAAGAAAGAGATAAAAAATTTCTATCATCTGGGTCTAAAGATTTTTCTAATAGAATTTTGATTAACGAAGAAGAAGATGTTTTTATTTGGGGGGTTGTGACTTATGTCATCCATTCTACGTACTAAAAAATTAGCTTTAGTTGACTGTAATTCTTTCTATGTTTCATGTGAAAGATTATTCAATCCAAAAATAAGAAAAAAACCTGTAGTTGTGTTATCTAATAATGATGGTTGTATCATTTCTAGATCTAATGAGGCAAAAGCTTTGGGAATTAAAATGGGTGAACCTTATTTTAAAGCAAAAGATATCATCGTTAAAAATAAAGTTGAAGTTTTTTCATCAAATTATTCTTTATACGGAGATTTATCTAGAAGGGTAATGAGAACACTTAAAAGATTTAATACTGAAATAGAAGTTTACTCAATTGATGAAGCATTTATAGATTTATCTAACTTTCTAGACTCTGATGTTGAAAAAGTTGGGAGAGAAATCAGAGAAACAGTTTTACAATGGACAGGTATTCCAACTAGTATTGGAATTGCTAAAACTAAGACTTTAAGCAAAGTTGCAAATCATATTGCAAAGAAAAAACAATCGGGTGTTACTAGTTTAATTGGTATTGAAAATTTAGACCCAATTTTAGAGAAAGTTGAGATTAACGATGTGTGGGGCGTTGGCAGACAACTTACGAAGTTTTATCAAAAAAATGGAATTTATAATGCAAAACAACTTAAAAATAAATCAAATACATGGATCAAAAAATGTTCCAATGTTTTAAGTTCTAGGACTGCAATGGAACTTAGAGGGGTACCGTGTATTGATTTAGAGACAACGCACACAAAAAGAAAGAGCTGTGTAGTTTCAAGATCATTTGGAAAAAGAATTGAAAAGTTTCAAGAATTGAAAGAGGCGGTTGCAAACTATTGTTTAAACGCATCTGAAAAAATTAGATCAGAGTCTTTAGTTGCAAAAGCAATTACAGTTTTTGTCAGAACTAGTCCCTTCCAAAGAAACTATGGTTATTATTCAAATGCAAAGACAATTGATTTTCCAATCGCAACAAATAATAGTATTGAAACTGTTAAAACTGCAGTTTTAATTTTGGAAAGTATTTTCAAAAACGGATATCAATACCAGAAAGCAGGTGTTATGCTTACAGGATTGCGTAATGATGACGGTAGAAAAAATTTATTTTCATCAGAAAAAGATGAAAAGATAAAAAGCTTAATGCAATCAATTGACAATACCAACTATAGATATGGAAGATCTACACTAAGTCTTGCAAGCGCAGGTGTTCATAAAAAATGGAATATGAGAAGACAGTATTCTTCTAAGATAGATACAGCTGATTTTTATTGTCTGCCAATAATTAGGGCTATCTAAAAAAAACCATCAACCAGTATTTTTCATTGCAGCTGAAATACCAGCTATAGAAGTTAGCAAAGCGTCATTTAAAAACTGCTTATTTTTTGGGTTTTTATTGACTTGAAGTTTTTTAATTACGGTAGGTTGAATAATATTTAATACCTCAGAGTATATACTTCTAGCGATAATTGGAGATCTAAATTGTTTTCTAATAGCAGCAATTTCTTTAGGTGTAATTTTCTTATTCAATTTTTTAATAACATCAAATTGAAACCTAAGTTTCTTACCAACTCTCTTTAAACTTTCGTCTGCTAAATATTCTTCATATATTTTTGATATCTCCGGATCAGCTTTTGCAATAACCATATCTAATGTATCAAGCATAGAATTAAAAAATGGCCAATTTTTTTCCATGTCTACTAAGGTTCTTCTAAATTTATTTATATAGGAGTATCTTAAAGCCTCAGCACTCCCAAGCCATGCTGGGAGCATAAGTCTAATTTGTGTCCAAGCAAAAACCCAAGGTATAGCTCTTAAACTTTTTATATTATCAATATTTTTTCTTTTCGATGGTCTCGAACCTATTGAAAGCTTTCCAAGTGCCTTGTGCGGAGTGACTGTTTCAAAGTATTTTATAAATTCTAAACTTTGATTAATATTCTTTCTATAAGAGCTTTTGGATATATCTGACATTTTTTCAATTAGGTTTCTCCAGTTATTTTTTGGGGATGGTGGTGGATTTAAAGTAGCTTCAGTAACAGCGCCTATGTAACTACACAAATTATAATTAGCTAAAGGCTCATAACCATATTTTTGCTGAATAACTTCACCTTGATCAGTAATTCTAATTTTACCGTTAACAGAGTTGGGAGGTAAAGATCTGAGAGTTGCTTGAATTGGACCACCACCTCTTCCTGCAGATCCACCTCGTCCATGAAAAAAAATTACATCTATTTTAAATTTCTTAGCTAAATTTACAATTTCCTCTTGAGCCTTATACTGATGCCAGCTCGCACATATTTTACCAGCGTCCTTACTGGAGTCTGAATATCCGATCATCACTTCTTGTTTATTATTAATTAATTTTCTGTACCATCTTTGTGAAAATAAAGTCTGCATTATTGATTTTGAATTAATAAGATCATCCAAAGTTTCAAATAAAGGAACAACTCTTAATTTATCTTTAATTTTTGCCTCCTTCTGTAAAAATACTACAGATAATATATCAGAGGCTGAGGTTGTCATTGATATAACATAGGCTCCTAAACTTTCACTCGGCTCACTAGCTAGAGTTTTAAAAGTAGACCAAACCTCTTTATTCTCTTTATTTTTTATTTGCAAATCATTAATTTGATTTTTTTTTCCAAGTATTTGTTTTTTTAGAAATTCTATTCTTTTATCTTCACTAAATTTTAAATAACTTTTATTATATTTTCTCTGTACAAATTCGTTTATCAATTGACTATGTCTAGAAGACTCTTGCCTGATATCTAGTCTTGCTAAATTAATGCCAAAACATTTAGCTCTTCTCATTAAATCTAGCAATTCACCACTAGCTATATTTTCATTTTGGTTTTGCTCAAGAGACTCTCTTACTACTCTTAAGGGTTTTAATATTTCTTCACGAGAACTTATTAATTCTTTGTGATTTAAAGGTTTTTTATTGACTAAATGCTGCTCAATAGATCTATGAGTTAATCGAATTTTATCTCTTAAAGGTCTTAAAAAAACTCTATAAGGCTCAAATGATTTTCCAACTTTTTTTTGGATTTTTTTTGAGCATTTTTTCATAGAATAAGACCTTATTATTTTAGTAAGGGCTTTCTCATAAAGTTTTGCAGCTTCCCATCTGGATAATAAAATTACTTTTCTTGTAACATCAGCAGTTACATTTGGATTGCCATCTCGATCACCTCCCATCCATGAACCGAATACTATGGGATTAAAATTTTTAGGTAAACTTTTACCCATATTTTTTACAAATATAGAGTTTAATTTTCTGTACACTTTTGGAACTGTATCCCACAAACTATCTTCAATTATAGCGAGTCCCCACCTAGCTTCATCAAAGGGTGATGGTCTTACTCTTTTTAAATCATCCGTATTCCAAATAATCGTCAATTCATCAAAAAGTTCTTTATCAAGTATTTTTAATTTTGACGGAAAATTTTTTAATAACTCCCTTTGCTCGAGTATCTCTATAATCTTATGATGCTTTTGAATTAAAGTTCTTCTTTTAACCTCAGTAGGATGGGCTGTCAAAACTATACCAATATTTAAGTTTTTAGCTAAGTTGTATATTTTATTTTTTGAAATATCTTTATTAAATAAATCTTCAAAAATTTCTTCAATAAATAAATTCTGCTTATTTAATTTTTTTTTATTATTTTCATACTTATTTAAACTTCTGGAGGCATCTACTAATTCTGCTAAATTAATAAAATTCATAAAGTGTGAAAATGCTCTTGTTAATTTAAAAGTATTCTTGGGATCTAGCTTCTTAATGACATTTATCACTTTACTATTTAATCTTTTTTGGTTTGGGTTTTTTTTATTAGCTTTTGATAATTTTCTAACTTTTTCAACTAAATCGAAAAACTTTTGACCTTCCTGAGTAATAATAACTTTACCAAGTGTGTTACCTAAATATTTAACATCTTCTCGTAAAAGTTTAGTTGGAATTCTCTCGTAATATAAATCCTTTTTTTTCATTTTATTTGGTCAATATCTTTTATTTGACTTAATGAATTCTTAAATTCCTCCATATTTTCTCTTAGTGCTAGATTTGATACTAAGTAGACAGCGATCAACAATAAAATTAATGGTACAGAGGTAATTATAGAGGCATTACTCTTTATTAGCAAAATATATATTACGATAAAGAGTGCTGATCGAATTAAAAATGTTTTTCTAAAAACACTCATAATTGATAGCGAATGTTTTATTAAATTCATAAAATTCATTTTTGAGGGTCCAAAATATCTTGACCCTCTTATAGAGGGAATTGAAATTAAATCGTTTTCAATTTTCTTTAATGATCCAGAAAAACTATTCCAAGTAGATTTTTCTTTAATCATTTTCTCTACAGTTAATTTTGGTAAACAAGTGTAATTTCCAAATTTAATTGATCTACCAGTAAACACTAAAGTTATGAGCTTATGTAATTGATAACAAATTTTAAAAATCAAACTTTCAGATCTTTTAATTCTTTCACCAACAATTGGCTTTTCATGAGATTTTTTTATCTGTTCTAAAAAAATTTTTATTTCCTCTGGTCTATCTTCACCATCTCCATCCATTGGAATAACAAAATCAAAATCATCTTTTTCAAAAATGTACTTTAATCCTGTTGCAATACATCTTGCGTGACCCTGGTTATGTTTCATATTCAAAATCTTTAATGATTGAATATTTTCAAAAGAATTTTCAATATCTGGACGATCGAAATTAGAAGCATCGTTTAAAATAATTATCGATAACTGAAATTCATTATTTAAAGATAAGTTATTTATTTCATCTAGTAACTTAAGAACTGATTGCCAATCATTAAATATCGGAATTAAAATTTTAATTTTCATTTACTTTTCTTTTCAGTATCTGCCCAAGCATACCTCACCTATACAAATAAATTGTGATGAGTTGTTCAATATCTCATCATTAGTGAGTCCCTCCCATGTGGGTCGAGATTTAAGATGATATGAAAGATTGCCTGCTTTCCATTCATCCCCAGTTACAAACTCAATTTCTTCTTTAAATTCTTGACTCCAAGTGATTTGGGCCTTTGAGGCAATTTCTTTTCCTGGATAGTCAGTTCTTTTATCAGTTTGAGATATCGATACATATGAATAAATTGTTGGGGAAAGAAAAAATAGGAATAAAAAACCAAGTAAAAATGAATCAATTTTTTTTAAATTAATTTGAGATTTAAATAAATAGACTAAAAAAACTCCAAAAAATAAATAAAAAGGTGTCATCCACATTGTCCTAATTTTTGAACCTGTAATTATTGAAGTTAATAACATTAAAAAGATAGGTAGAATATTTATTGCAATCAAAAAAAGTAATTTTTTATCTTTTAGATTAAATTTAAATTTAATCTTTTTCACTAATAGCCAAATCAAAAAGAAGAAAGGAATTAAAATTCCAATTTGTTTGATCAAAAATACAAGTGGTTGATAAAGATGATTAGTTATACTGCCATATTCCAAACCTGTTCGGTTTAGACCATATAGAACTGTAACGAAATCATTATCATAAAGCCAAATTAAGTGGGGTATCAATAAAATAATAAATACTTCAAGAGTTATAATGTATTTAAAATCAAATTTTTTTGATTTTTTAAAAAAAATTAAATAAATGAAAAGTAAATCAATAGAAACTAATAAATAAATGAACAAATATTTTGATAAAAAACCTATCGCTCCAAATATTGCAACAAAAAAACAATCTGAGAAACTCACTACTTTAGAGTTGTAAATTTTCCAAGTGTAATAGACAACCATTGACCAGAAAGGTAATTGGCAAACATTGACATTAAACTCTGGAGAAGTGAAGTTATAGAAATAAATTGAAACTAATAATAATACTGAAATTAGACTTAATTTAAGATCTTGTAAAATTTCATAAGCCAGTTTGAAAACATAATAAAAGGCAATCACAACAAAAATTTGGCTTAATAAATAGAAAGCCCAATCTTGAGAACCAAAAATATTAAAAAAAATTTCTGAAAAAAATGCACTCATTGGTGGATGTTTATTAAACCCCCAGTCTAAATTACTACCCCAGGCCAAAGCCTCTATAGTGTCTAAGGGTAAATTGCCATTAGTTAAAGAAGGTACAAGTGTCCAAATGATTAAATGTGATATAGCAAAAATAAAAAAAATATTATTTATGTTTCTGTTTAAAACATTCATAAACAAATAATTACAATAATTAACGTTGCTTGACACCCTAATTTTGCTGAATATACTCCGTCGAATTCAATTTTAAATTATGGCTAAAACCAAGAAAGTAAAAAAAAAAGTATCTAAATCTAAGAAAAAGACTGCAAGTAAAATAAGGACTAAAGCTGTAATCAAGGCTAAAGAAATTAATAAAAGTCCAATCAAAATTTCAAAGACTTACTTACCTAAAGATACAGAGAAATATATGTGTGAAAAGCACAGGGTATTTTTCAGAATGAAATTACAAGAATGGAGAAAAGAATTAATTAAAGCAAATAATGAAGCTCTATATAATGGGAGTATGGATGACAATAGTATTTCTGCAGATATAGTAGATCAAGCGAGCTCCTACACTGATAAAAACGTTGAAATGAAAGCAATCAATAGACAAATAAAATTAATATCTGAAATAGATAAAGCTTTAATAAGAATAAAAGATGATACTTACGGTTATTGTCTTGATACCGCAGAGCCTATAGGGTTAAAAAGACTTATGGCCAGACCAGTTGCAAAGTATACTATTGCAGCTCAAGAAAAACATGAAAAGGATGAAAAAGTTCACGCAGATGACTAAAAAAAAGAAAAAAACTAAGAAAGTTCATAATCCAGTAACTTATTATTTTACTAAAAAGTATATATATTATTATTATGGTTTGTTTTGGATAATTTTGTTATTCATTGTGTTTAGTTAATGGATACAAAAATAATCTTAATAATTATCATTGTCCTCGCAATAGAGGTTTCAGGTCATGGAATTTTTGCTTCTTTATTTAGATTGCTATCATCAATGAATTAAAAAGGTTTAGGTGGTGTTTCGCTTTCATTCATAAATGCAAAACCCCTTTTTACACCTTCTCTTTCGGAAATTTCTTCATACCATCTAGTAAGATTTTTATAATTTTTAAGTCCTATATCATGCCATTCGTGTCTTGCTATCCATGGGAAAGTTCCAATATCTGCAATTGTGTAATTGCTCCCCGATAAGTACTTTGAATTAGATAATCTTTCATCTAATTCTTTGTATATTCGTTTAGAAATATTAAAATATCTATCCTCACCAAATTTACTTTTTCCAGGATTATAATGATGAAATTGATGATGTTGACCTAACATTGGACCCACATACCCCATCTGAGCCATAAGCCATTGGTTGATCTCTAATCTTTCTTTAGAGTTATAAAATTTTCCACTTAATTCAGCTAAGTAAATCAATATTGCCCCAGACTCAAAGACTGTTTTTTTATTTTGTTGATCAATTATTACTGGAATCTTGCTTAAAGGACTAATTTTTTTAAAGTCTTTATTAAATTGTTCACCATTATTAATATCAACTTTAATTACTTTGTAGCTAAATCCAATTTCCTCAAGCATAATACTAATTTTTTTGCCATTAGGTGTATTAGCTGAGTAAAGATCTATCACTCTTTTTTTCCAAGTCTTTTCAATAAATTTGTAGAAGTAGTTGTAAATTCAAATCTATATTTTTCATTAGGTCTCGCTAATTTAAAACATGCTCTAGCTGCTAAAGCACCTTCGTGGAAGCCTGATAAAATTAGTTTTAATTTACCAGGATAGTTACAAATATCACCTACTGCGTAAATACCTTTTTGATTTGTCTCAAATTTTTCAGTATCAACTTCAATAGTTTTTTTATTCAAATTAAGTCCCCAATTAGCAATTGGTCCTAATTGCATAATAAGACCAAAAAACCCTAGAACATAATCAGATTTTAGACTTTGTATTTCACTATTGTCATGCTTAATGTCTATACTTTCAATTTTTTCATTTCCATGCACATTATTCATTTGATACTTTGTAAATAGATTAATTTTACCAGCTTTTTCAAGTTCATACATTTTATCTACTGTTGCTTGTGCGCCTCTAAATTCATCTCTTCTGTGTATCAAATTAACATTGCTATCCTTTGATAATTCAACAGCCCAATCCAATGCGCTATCTCCTCCTCCAAAAATTGAGACAGTTTTTCCTTTAAATACACTTTTATTTTTTACAGAATAAAATAATGATTTATTCTCAAATTTTTCGCATTCTTTTGGTGAAAATTTTCGAGGTTCAAATGAGCCAACACCACCTGCAATAATTACATTGGGTGTTTGAAAAGAGTTTCCACCACTAGTTTTTACTAACCAATTGTCATTCTCTTTCTTAACCTCATCAACTCTTTCGTTTAAATGAAATTTAATATCAAAAGGTTTTAATTGATTTAGTAAATTATTTGTTAATTCCTCACCTGTGCACTCAGGTACCGCTGGTATGTCGTAAATTGGTTTATCTGGATAGAGCTCAATACATTGACCTCCAATCTTATCCAAGTTATCAATAATCTCACAATTTAACCCAATTAATTTTAGTTGATGTGCAGTAAATAATCCTGTCGGACCCGCTCCAATAATTAATGCATCGGTTTTATTCATTTAAGCTTGCTTGGATGGTATACTCACTTCTAATCCATCTAAATCGTCTGAAACAATTATTTGACAACTAAGTCTGCTATTTGGTTTTGGTTCAAATGCCATATCTAACATGTCTTCTTCACCATCCTCTTTTTTTGGTAATCTATTAAACCAATCTTCTTTGACATAAACATGGCAAGTTGCACAAGCCATTCCTCCACCACAATCTGCATCTATTCCTGGAACATCATTTTGAACTGCTCCTTCCATGACTGTTAATCCATTTTGAACCTCTATAGTATAAGTATCATTGTCATGAGTATTGTAAGTTATTTTTGGCATATAAATGTATATAAGGCTTAAAAAAAATAGGGCAAGTATGCAAAACATACTCGCCCTATAAATTTAGTTTAATTAGTAATTATCTAGCTCTTGCACCAGCTCCAGAACTCATTGCAGCAGCCCAGATTACTAGACCAAATGCAATTTTGTTAATGAAGTCAGCTAAGTTGTAAACAACGTTTAATGAGTTAGCATCTACACCACCTGTTAAGTAACCAAATACATAACCTAATGGATAAATTGCCCAACCTACGGTTACAATCATTCTCATTGCACCGAACGCAGTTACTAGAGCTTTGTTTCCGCTCTTAGCGGCAGCTCTTCCAGCTTCACCAGAGAATATTTCATAAAGAATGTAAATCCATCCAGCCATACCGATTACGAAACCAAGTGTAGCGTTGATGTATCCAGCTTCTCCTAAATATCCACCGATTAACATTACTAATGAACCGATTAACAATCTCCAGAACATTCCAGAATTTGCTTTTCTTACTGCTACTAGAATTAAGTAGAATTCTACCATTTGTAATGGCACAGTAATTAACCAGTCAATATATCTGTATACTGTTGGTGAGTCACCTGTAGCAACCCATACTTCTCTCATATACATGTAGTGAATGAAAGCAATACCAGTTACAAGGCCAGCAACAGTTACTGATGTTTTCCATGCAGGATTAACAGTGCCTCTCTCCATAAAAAAGAAAGCAGTAGCTGCTAACATACCCATTGAAATTATCCAAAAAGATATTCCAACAAAGTCGTCTTGCATCAACATCGTTGCGTCTGCTGCGTTAGCAATACCTGCGTGACCCACTAGGGCTACAGCTGCTAGAGCAAACAGTTTAAGTTTTTTCATAAAAAACTCCCTCTTTAGTTAGTTTTTACTTATTTTAGTTTATATAAACTAAGCTCAGGCTTCCCTAAGCAAAGATTTGGGTTAAATAGCAAATAAAAACAGATTATTGAAGACTAAAGTGTCATTTATTTACGTTGATTTTACTGACTTTTTGAAATTAAATACAATTTATAATTTAAAAATCTAAAAAAAGGCACTATCGAATCAAAAATCAGATGTCTAAGAAATTCAACGAAATATACCATGAATCTATAAATAATCCTGAGGACTTTTGGAGAGAAGCATCAGAAAACATATTCTGGTTTAAGAAACCAAGCAAAATTTTAAACAAATCTAATCCTCCTTTCTATAAATGGTATGAAGATGGTGTCACTAACACTTGTTATAACGCATTGGATTTTCACATTGATCAAGGAAAAGGGAGTAAAACCGCATTAATTTACGATAGTCCTATTACTGGAAACAAAAACAAGTTCAGTTATGAAGAATTAAAATCAAAAGTATCCAAATTTGCAGGAGCACTTGAAAATCAAGGGGTCAATAAAGGTGATCGAGTAATAATTTATATGCCCATGATACCTGAAGCTGTTATAGCAATGCTTGCATGTGCGAGAATTGGAGCGATACACTCAGTTGTTTTTGGAGGATTTGCTTCAAACGAACTTGCAAGTAGAATTGACGATAGTAAAGCAAAACTTTTAGTAACTGCCTCATGTGGTTTTGAGCCTGGAAGGACTGTTGAATATAAGCCTCTGGTAGATGAAGCTATAAAACTGGCTAATCACAAGATCAGTAAAATGATTTTGTTCCAAAGAAAAGGTCACGAGGTCAAATTAAATGCTCCTATGGAGATCAGCTGGGATGAAGCTCATGCTAATGCTAGGGATACAGATTGTGTGGAAATGAATTCAAACGAATTTGCTTATATTCTTTACACATCAGGAACTACCGGAACTCCAAAGGGTATCGTTAGAGACATTGGGGGTCACATCGTTGCTTTAAAATGGACTATGAAAAATATTTACAATATCGATGAAGATGACATCTGGTGGTCAGCGAGTGATATTGGTTGGATTGTGGGTCACTCATACATTGTCTATGCTCCATTGTTTAAAGGATGTACAACTTTGTTGTTTGAAGGTAAACCAGTTGGTACACCTGATGCAGGTGCTTTCTGGAAAGTTATTTCAGACTATAAAGTTAAATCATTGTTTACCGCACCAACAGCTTTTAGAGCAATCAAAAAAGAAGATCCTGATGGTAAATTCCTCTCTAAATACAATTTAAGCAAATTTGAGAGTCTTTTTTTAGCTGGTGAGCGTGCAGATCCTGATACAATCAAGTGGGCTGAAAATTTATTAAAAGTTCCAGTAATAGATCATTGGTGGCAAACAGAAACTAGCTGGGCGATCAGTTCAAATTGCACCGGAATTGAAATGATGAAAACTAAATATGGTTCAGCATGTAAAGCAGTACCTGGCTATGATGTAAAAATTATTAAATCAGATCAGACTTTAGCTAAACCAAATGAAATGGGGGATATAGTTGTAAAACTTCCATTGCCCCCAGGTACATTTCCAACTCTTTGGAATGCTGATCAAAGATATAAAGAAAACTATATGTCAAATTATGGTGGTTATTATCAAACTTATGATGCGGGTCATATTGATGAAGATGGTTATATATGGATTATGTCTAGGACTGATGACATTATCAATGTTGCGGGCCATCGATTATCAACTGGAGCAATCGAAGAAGTTTTATCTGAACATCAGTCAGTAGCTGAATGTGCTGTTCTTGGAATTGCAGACAAGTTAAAAGGACAATTACCTATTGGCTTAGTTGTTTTAAAAGCAGGTGTTGATAAAAGTCACAAAGATATCTCAAAAGAGTGCATACAAATGGTCAGAGATAAAATTGGTCCAGTTGCTGCATTTAAAATTGCTATAGTTATCAAAAGATTGCCTAAAACTAGATCAGGTAAAATTTTAAGAGGAACAATTAGAAAAATTGCTGATAAAGAGGAATATAAAATGCCACCAACTATTGATGATCCTTCAATTTTAGATGAGATAAAAGCTGATCTAAAAAATAATAATATTCTTTAATAGTGTTAAAAACGTATTTATTCCTAGTTGGGGCAATTTTTTGTGAAGTTGCTGGAACAATGTTATTGCCAGTATCCCAAAATTTTACCAGGATTTTACCGACTTTTGCCTTAGCTGCATTTTATTTAACCGCATTTTATTTTCTAACTTTTGTTGTGAACAAATTACCAATTGCAATTGTTTATGCCACCTGGAGTGGCCTTGGTATATTTACTATTGCAATACTAGGTTACATTTTTTTTAAACAAACCTTAGCTTGGCAAGCAATTGTCGGATTATTCTTAATTGTGATTGGTGTAATATTGGTGAATAGTTTTACTGGAAAAATTAGCTAAACGCTAAAGGATTTCCCTCGGGTTCCCCTAAAATTGTGCCATCTTTCATTTTTATTTTTCCGGCTATAATAGTTGCCACTGGAGTACCCTTAAATTCAAATCCATTAAAAGGCGACCATCCACACTTACTCTCGATATTTTCGTTTTTAATTTGAATTGTTCTATTCATATCTACAACAGTAAAATCGGCGTCATAACCCTCTTTAATAAATCCTTTATTCTTTATTCCAAAAATTTTAACTGGATTTTCACATACAAGATTAATTAATTGGGTGAGAGATAATTTACCGTCGTTTACATGATTTAGCATAACGGGTATTAAAGTTTGAACACCAGGCATTCCTGAGGGTGAACTAGGATACTCTTTTTCTTTATTAACTTTTAGATGTGGAGCATGATCTGATCCAATTGTATCGTTCAAATTATTTTTCACCGCATACCAAAATCTATCATAATGAGATTTATCTCTTATAGGGGGATTCATTTGAGCATATGTACCAAGCTTGTCATAACAGTCTGGCGCATAAATAGTTAAGTGTTGGGGCGTAATTTCAAAAGTAATGTTTCCTTTATGCTGAGATAAAAAATCTATTTCTTGCTTTGTTGATATATGAAGCACGTGAGCTTTTTTGTTATATTGCTTTGCAATTCTTACAATTCTTCTTGTTGATGACATAGCACATTCCTCACTCCTCCAAACTGGATGAGAATGAACATCTCCATTTTTAATTAATTTTTTGTTTAATTCTAAAATCGCCTCATCTTCTGAATGAACTGCTACAACTTTTGAACTATTCTGAAAAACTTTATCAATATCTTTTTCATCAGCTACTAAAAGATTTCCAGTTGAAGAACCAGCAAATAACTTAATACCACAGCAACCTTCCAAGTTTTTTAATTCTGCTAGTTGACTGACGTTGTCAGCAGTTGCACCAAAATAAAAAGCATAATTGCAGTACATTCTATTTTTTGCAAGATCTAACTTTCTTTGAAATTCTTTTATGTTTGATGTTGGAGGATTAGTGTTGGGCATTTCAAATACAGCCGTTATACCTCCTGCGACCGCAGCCCTACTTCCAGAATTTAGATCTTCAGTATCAGTTGAACCCGGTTCTCTAAAATGAGTTTGAGTATCTATACAACCAGGTAAAACTGTTTGACTTTTTGCATCATAAATTTCTTTAGCATCCTCAGAGATCTCACCAATCTTTAAAATTTTACCATCTTTTACCGAAATATCCTTATTTTCTAATTGTCCATTGATATAACATTGCCCATTTTTGATTATTAGATCTAACATTTATAAAAAAAGTTATTATATTAAAAACGACTATCAATCAAACATGAATAACAGCGTTTATATATTAAAAGACAGATCCATACTCTACATAAATGGCTCTGATGCTAAAAATTTTCTTCAAAATCTTATCAGTAACGATGTTGATAAAGTTAATGATAGTCATAGTTGTTTTGCATCTTTATTAACACCACAAGGAAAATTTTTATACGAATTTATAATTATAAAACATAAGTCTGGTTATTTTATTGATTGTGAAAAGTCACAATCTGAAGAAATATTTAAACAATTAAATTTATACAAAATAAGATCGAAAGTAGAAATTCTCAACTTAAGTAATGAATTTGTTGTTGCAACTTTTGGATATGAAAAATATTTATCTATTGAAGGATCAAAGGACGTTTTAGGTTTTACTTTTAAGTATAGAGAAGATCCGATCATTTTAGATCCAAGAAATAAAAATTTAGGTGCTAGATTAGTTATCAATTTAGAAAAACTTTACTTATCTTTGAAAAAACTTGATTTAAAAGACAATAAGATTGAAAATTATTATGCTCAAAGTCATAAACTTGGAATAGTTCCAAAAGACTTAAATAAATTAAAAAATAAATTATTCGGTATAGAGTGTAATTTTGAGGAATTAAATGGTATTGATTTTAAAAAAGGTTGTTATGTTGGTCAGGAAAATACAGCTAGAATTAAACTAAAAAATAAACTATCCAAAAGGTTGCTACCAATTGAAGTAATTAATGGACAGTTAGATGATGGTGAAAGTATAATAAATAACGATGTGGAGATTGGCAAAATCTTAATTAATAAAGAATATCCATTTGCTCTAATAAAATATTTAGATAAAAATTTTGACAAAAATCAGATATTTAAATGCAAAAAAGGATCTTTTAGAATTAATGTTCCTGAATGGCTAAAAATTTAACTTTTTGGTGCGGCCAGAGAGACTCGAACTCTCATGGACTAGGTCCACACGGCCCTCAACCGTGCCTGTCTACCAATTTCAGCATGGCCGCAAATATGACCCACATTAAATCAATGACAAGTAGGTTTCAAATTGATAAATTTTTATATGGAATTTAATCAAGAAGTAAAAAAAGCAACTGATCCAATATATAAAAAGATTTCAAAGGTGATGCCCGAGATAGAGTGGTCAGTGCACGCCCCATACATCTATAAAATTAATAAGCTAAAAAAAGAGAAGAATGCAGTAATACTAGCTCACAATTATCAAACACCTGAAATTTATCATGGGATTGCTGATTTTTCAGCGGACTCCTTAGCGCTTGCAATTGAAGCATCAAAAACTTCTGCTCATATAATTATAATGGCTGGAGTTCATTTTATGGCAGAGACAGCAAAATTAATGAATCCAAATAAAAAAGTTTTATTACCAGATATGGCTGCTGGATGCTCTCTTTCATCATCTATCACTGGAAAAGATGTTAGATTATTAAAAGAAAAATATCCGGGAGTACCAGTTGTTTCATATGTGAATACATCTGCAGACGTTAAAGCAGAAACAGACGTGTGTTGTACATCAGCTAATGCTGTTAAAATTGTAAAATCTTTAGGAGCTAAAAAAGTAATTTTCCTACCTGATGATTATTTAGCTAAATATGTTGCATCTCAGACAAATGTTGAGATAATTTCCTGGAAAGGAATTTGTATTGTACATGATCAATTTAATGAAAATGAAATAATAGATATTAGAAAAAATAACCCTGGGATAAAAATAATTGCACATCCAGAATGTCCGCCAGAAGTTATTAAAGTGAGTGATTTTGCTGGCTCGACCTCAGGTATGATAAATTATGTTAGAGATAATCAGCCAGAAAAAGTTATGATGGTAACTGAATGTTCCATGAGCGATAATATTCAAATAGAAAATCCTAATGTAGAATTTATTAAACCCTGCAATATGTGCCCTCACATGAAAAAAATAACTCTACCAAAAATACTAGATTGTTTAGAAAATGAAACTGGTGAAATAGTTATGGATCAAGAGACTATCAATAAAGCTAGATTATCTGTAGAAAAAATGGTTGCTATTGGTAGATAGCTTTTTGTGTCTGAAATAAAACTTAGTAAAAATTTTATAAGAAATACTGTAAAGCTCGCACTAAATGAGGATTTATACCCATCAGGAGATATAACCTCAAACCTTGTTCAAAACAATAAAACAATAAAGTTAAAACTGATATTGAATCAAGATGCAGTCATAGCTGGTCTTTTATTTGCTAAAGACAGTTTTTCTCTAATAGATAAAAGTATAAAATTTATAATAAAGAAAAAAGATGGGACATTTGCTAGAAAGAAATCATTGATTGCAATTATAGAAGGGAATGCCCAAAATATTTTGATTGCAGAAAGGGTTGCCCTAAATTTCTTGTCTCATCTATCTGGCATTGCTACAAAAACAAATAAATTTGTAAGACTAGTGGGCAAAAAATGCAAAATTTGTTGCACAAGGAAAACTATTCCAAACTTAAGGGTAATTCAAAAATATGCTGTTAAATTGGGTGGTGGCACGAATCATAGATTTAATTTAAGTGATGAATACTTAATCAAAGATAATCATATTGCTAGCTCAAATATTAAAGAATTAGTCTCTTTGGCTATTCAAAATAAAAAAAGAAAAAAAATTACTGTTGAAGTAGATAGCCTAAGACAATTAAAAGAGATAAATGGACTAAAATTTGACACTGTTTTATTTGATAATATGAATATCAAAAACCTAAAGGTTGGAGTAAAGCTTGCAAAAAAAAATTATGAAACTGAAGCTTCAGGAAATATTAACGTGAGAAATATCAAATCAGTTGCTAAAACTGGTGTAGATAGAATCTCCATAGGGAGTCTCACTCATAGTGCCTCAGCCATCGACTTTAAAATTGAAGCTTAAATTATTTAAAAAAATACTAATCTTTATTATTTAATTCAGCTTGTGCAGCTGCTAATCTGGCAATTGGTACTCTGTATGGTGAACATGATACATAATCTAGTCCAATCTTTGAACAAAAATTAATACTCTCTGGGTCCCCTCCATGTTCGCCGCAAATTCCTAATTTTATTTTATTGTTTTGCTTTTTCCCTTTTTCAACTGCAATTTTTACTAAATCTTTTACCCCATCATCTATAGAGACAAATGGATCAATTATGAAAATTTTATTATCAATATAGTCATTTAAAAATTTACCACTATCATCTCTACTAATACCAAATGTAGTCTGTGTTAAATCGTTTGTTCCAAAACTAAAAAACTCTGCATGTTTAGCTATATCGTGTGCTTTTATTGCTGCTCTTGGCAATTCAATCATTGTTCCGACTAAAAATGCTATTTTAATTTTATTTTCATCTTGCACTTTTTTCGCAGTTTTTATTACAAGATCTTTCATTATTTCTATCTCTGCTTCTGTTGAAACAAGTGGAATCATAATTTCAGGAATAGCTGTTTTTTGTTTCTTTTTTTTTAAATCAGATAAGGCTTCAAAAATTGCCCTGCACTGCATTTCGTAAATTTCAGGAAATGAGATACCCAATCTGCACCCTCTATGTCCTAACATTGGATTTTGTTCATGAAGTTCTTCTATTCTAGACACCACCTCTTTTTTGTCAGCACCGACTACATCAGCAACTTCTGAAATTTCTTTTTCTGATTTTGGCAAGAACTCATGAAGCGGTGGATCAAGTAATCTGACTGTAACTGGAAGGCCCTGCATTATCTTAAAAATTTCGATGAAATCATTTTTCTGATGAGGTAATAATTTTTTTAAAGCCTTAGTTCGATCCTCGTACGTTTTTGACAAAATCATCTCTCTTACAGATAAAATTCTTTCTTCATCAAAAAACATATGTTCAGTTCTACATAGACCTATTCCTTCAGCACCAAAATCTCTAGCTGTTTTGGTATCTTGTGGAGTTTCAGAATTTGTTCGAATTTTCAATTTTCTGACATTATCAGCCCATCTCATTAATTTAGAAAAATCTCCAGATATTTCTGGTTTGACCGTTGGAACAGAACCTAGAATTACTCTTCCAGTTGAACCATCAATTGTGATTGTGTCACCTTCTTTAATTTCATTTGAGGATGTTTTAAAAGTTTTTTTATCATATTGAATATCAATCTCACTTGACCCAGAAACGCAAGGTCTTCCCATGCCTCTTGCTACTACGGCTGCATGACTAGTCATACCTCCCCGTGCTGTCAAAATCCCTTTAGCTGCATGCATACCTTGAATATCCTCTGGAGAGGTTTCAACTCTCACCAAAATTGTATCTTGCATCATGTTGTTTAATCTTTCAGCCTCTTCAGAGGTAAAAACCACTTTTCCACTAGCTGCACCTGGTGATGCTGGCAGACCATTTGCAATTACCTGAATTGAACTTTTCTCATCCAAAGTAGGATGTAATAGCGTATCTAAAGAATTTGGATCAACTCGTAAAACAGCTTCATCTTTAGTTATCAACTTTTCTCTAACCATATCGACTGCAATCTTTACTGCTGACTTTGAAGTTCTTTTTCCTGAGCGAGTTTGTAGTATCCATAGTTTATTATTTTCAACTGTAAATTCTACATCTTGCATATCTTTATAGTGTCTCTCTAATTTCTTTAGGATTTTGTTTAATTCAGAGTATAATTTTGGCATTGACTCCTCCATTGATGGATCGCTTACTTTCGCCTTATTTTTAGCTTTTGTAGTTATGTATTGAGGTGTTCTAGTTCCAGCGACAACATCTTCACCCTGAGCATTAATAAGGTATTCTCCATATACATCATTTGAACCATCAGATGGATTTCGTGTGAATACAACCCCAGTTGCACAATCATTTCCCATGTTTCCAAATACCATAGATTGGACATTAACTGCTGTACCCCACTCTGATGGAATTTGATTTAGTTTTCTATAAACTTTTGCTCTATTACTTTCCCATGATAAAAATACTGCATTAATAGCCCCAAACAATTGTTTATAAACATCTTGAGGAAAGTCTTTTTTTGTTTTTTCTTTAACTAAGTCTTTGAAATCTTTTATTAAACCATCCCAGTCTTTTTCGTCTAATTCAGTATCAAGTAATACGCCCTTAGTTAATTTGTAATTTTCTATCAACTCCTCAAATAAGTAGCTCTCAACTCCCATAACAACGCTGCTATACATTTGAATAAATCTTCTATAGCTGTCTTTTGCGAATCTCTCATTTAATGTTTGGTTAGCTAAAGCTATAACTGTCTTGTCGTTAAGTCCAAGATTAAGAATTGTATCCATCATACCAGGCATTGACACTCTTGCACCTGATCTGACAGACAAAAGAAGTGGATTTTTTAAATCTCCAAATTTTTTTGACACATCTTTTTCTATGACCTTAAGTTCTTTTTTGATTTGACTAATTATTTTTGAATTTAAACTCTTTTTATCATTGTAAAATATATCACAAACTTTTGTTGAAATAGTGAAGCCAGGTGGCACTGGTAAGCCCATTCTTCCCATCTCAGCTAGGTTAGCACCTTTACCGCCTAGAAAATTTTTAGGATTTTTAATTTTTTTTATGTTTTTTGAATTAAAATTTAGAATAAGTTTAGTCATTATGCGCTCTTAACATTTGAAAATTAGTATAATTTTGAAACGTTTTACATAACATATTAATAAGTTCCAAACGATTTTTTCTCAGGGTCTCGTTTTCCTCATTTACTTTTACATTGTCAAAAAACTCAAAAACTTCTTTTTTAATTTCAGCCAAAATTGATAATGATTTTACATAGTCCTCGTCATTATTTATAGATGAATAATATTTCTTTATTTCATTAATTTTTTTATACAAATTTTTTTCAAAATCGGTTTTAAAGATGCCAGGATCAGTCGTATCATTTATTTCAATTTCATTATTTTTCATTTCACTGTCTAATATGTTTGAGGCCCTTTTATAACTTGAATTGATATCAATGCCAATTTGACTCTTAATTACCTTGTTTAGACATTTTGCTTTTTCAAAAGATGAAAATAATTCATTTAATGAAAATGATGATAAAGTAGCCTCGATTATATCATAACGTATTTCTTTTTCTTTAAGATAGTATCTAAATCTATCTTTTAAGAAATTATATAATTCTTTTTGTAAATCTTTATTATCAAGATTATATCCTTGGTCATCGTAAAGGCGTGAAGAGTAATTCATCAGATCATTTATTTTTAAATTCTTTTTGTTTTCTATAATGGTTCTTATTATACCTAGAGCAATTCTTCTTAATGCTAATGGATCTTTTGAACTTGTAGGCTTCTCGTTTATACCAAAAAAGCCCACTAAGGTATCAATCTTGTCTGTAATCGACAATGCAACACTGAATGGTTTTTTGGGGACTATTGAATTGAGACCAATTGGTAAATATTGCTGAGAAATAGCTAGAGAAATATCTTTATCAAATCCTTGATGTTCAGAGAAATATCCTCCCATAAGTCCTTGAAGTTCAGGAAATTCACCAACAAGATCAGAGGTAAGATCGGTCTTACAGATTGATGCTAACAATTCTACTTTTTCTTTGCTAATCAACAAGTCATCTGAAATCATTCCACCAATTTTTCTCATTCGCTGAACTTTGTCAAAATAAGATCCAAGACCTTTAAAAAAATTCATTGATTTTAATTCCGATACCTTTTTAACTAGATTTTGAGTTTTGTCTTTATTCCAAAAAAATTCTGCATCACTTAATCTTGCATCAACCACTCTTTCATTGCCAATTTTAATAAGTCCTTTTTGGTCTTTTTTATTTGTTACGATTAAAAATTCATTCGTAATTTCATTTTTATCATTAAATGTTGGAAAATATTTCTGATGAGACTCCATTGTTAAGGTCAAAATCTCTTTGGGAACTGATAAAAATTTCTTATCAAACTTGCATAATAAAACATTTGGGCTATCTACCAAATTTACTACCTCATCCATTAATTTAGGATTTTCATTAATTTTTAGCCCTTTTTTTTCCAGTATTTTTGAAAAAGATTTATTGATTATTTTTAATCTTTTATTCTGATTAATAATGACTGCATTATTTTCAAAAAATTTTTCATATTTCTTAAAATTTTCAAAGGATCTTTTTTTATCTTCAAAATCTTTATCTAAAAAAGTCTGATTAGTGGAAGCTAAATGGTGAAATTTAAAACTTATAATTCTTTTATCAAATATTGATAATATTGACTTTAATGGTCTTCCCCAATTTAAATCAAATTCACCCCATTTCATTGACTTTTTCCATTGGTAATTATTTAAAATTTTTGGAATAAATTCAGTGAGTAAATCATGTGTTCTAAGTGAGGTCGCTACAGTTTTGTAAAAGTAGAATTCATCCTTTTCAGTTTTCTTTTTAAATAGATCCTCTTTGTTGATTTTGTTTGATCTCAAAAAACCCATTAACGCTTGATCTGGAGCACTGGTTTTGGGGCCTTTTATCTCTTTGGATTTTATTTTGATTTGTTTATCTAGGCCCTCAAAAACTAAAACTAATCTATTTGGTGTCGAAAAAGAAAAATTTTTTTTTGATTTAATTGATTTTTCCTCAAATAAAATTTTAAAATCCTCAAAAATTTTTTCTCTTAAATTTTTCTGTAGTCCAGCAGGTATTTCCTCACTAAACAACTCTAAAAAAAATTCTGACATTTTATGTTTGTGTCTCTACCCAAATTGTAGCAGCTTGTTTTGTGATTTCTCTTATTCGACCAATATATTCTGCTCTTTGGGCAACACTAATTGCTCCACGGGCATCTAATACATTAAATATATGACTAGCTTTCAAACATTGGTCGTATGCAGGTAAAGATATATTTTTTTCAACTAATGATTTTGCTTCACTCTCATGCATATCAAATATTTTAAATAAATTTTCTGTATTAGCATGCTCAAAGTTATAAGCTGAAAATTCTTTTTCTGATTGATGAAAAACTTCCCTGTAATCAATACCTTCATCATTCCAAACTAAATCATAAACGTTTTTTTTCTGCTGGGTAAACATACAAATTCTTTCAAGGCCATAGGTTATCTCAACTGACACTGGTTTACATTCAAAACCTGCCATTTGTTGAAAATATGTAAATTGAGATATCTCCATTCCATCACACCATACTTCCCATCCAAGACCTGCAGCTCCCAGAGTTGGGCTTTCCCAATCATCTTCAACAAATCTAATATCGTGGTCTTTATGATTAATTCCTATTGCCGACAAACTATTTAAATAAAGTTTTTTAATATTTAACGGAGAGGGTTTTATTATAACTTGAAATTGATAATAATGCTGAAGTCTATTTGGATTATCTCCATATCTTCCATCTGTAGGTCTTCGTGAAGGTTGAACATATGCTGCTTTCCATGGCTTAGGCCCGAGTGATCTTAAAGTAGTAGCTGGGTGGAATGTTCCAGCTCCAACTTCCATATCATAAGGTTGCAAAATTACACATCCATTTTTACTCCAAAACTTTTGAAGATTAATAATTGTATCTTGGAAAGTTTGAAATTTTGGTTTTTTTTTATATTTTTTAGAGGCCATATTTTTGCCAAACTGATTTTTCCTCTAATATATTTGCTAGTTGATCAACATGTTCATTTGAAGACGATAATTTTTTACTAAGCCAACTTTTTGATTTTTCAAATTTTTTAATATTAACATCCTCTCCAAATTTTTCTCTTAATACCTGGTTTGCATTTCCTATCTCATCTATCAAACCAAGATCTTTAGCTTTTCTACCTGACCAAAATTCACCTGAAAATAATTCTACCTCGGATTTTTTAAGTTTTGATGATCTGCTTTTTTCAACCACTTCTATGAAATCTTTATGTAAATCTAATTGAATATTTTTCAATCTTTCGATGTCTTCTTTTTTTTCATCTAGAAATGGGTCTAATGTACTTTTATTTTTCCCAGCAGTATGCACTCTTCTCTCAACACCTATCTTTTTTATCAATTCTGTAAAACCAAAAGAAGAGTAGATTACTCCTATTGAGCCTATTATTGAACTTGAGTTCGCATAAATTTCGTCTCCAGCACAAGCTATTAGATATCCACCTGAGGCTGCTACATCTTCGGCAAAAACTATTACTTTTTTTTTATTTTTTTTTGCCTGTTGTCTAATTAAGCTGTAAATTAAATGTGATTGAACAGGAGAACCTCCAGGAGAGTTTATTGTTATAGCTACACATGGTGCTTTTTTAAGAGAAAATGCTTTTGTAATAATGTCTTCTTGACCAGAAAAATCTATACCTTGTTTAAATTTCCCTACATTCCCAATAACTCCACTTAGCTTAATATGTGGAATAATTTTTTTCTTTTTAAAAAAAGAGAGCATTTTTAATATTTATAGAATTTTTTTATTAATATAAAGACACCTTATAATTGAAGATTCAGGTGCGTCAATTGATAAGTATAAAAACCAACCTATTATACTAATTTGCTCAATTAATGGGAAGTGTCATACAGTTAAAAAACAAAATTAATAATTCATATTTTCAACTAAAAAATTCGGTTGAAGATAGATTGATGTTAGTTGAAGAAAAAATAAAGTCTAAATTAGAGAGCAACGTAGACTTAGTTCAGAAAATGACAAACTATCACCTTGATACAGGCGGAAAGAGATTAAGAGCCTTACTAACTCTAGGTTCTGCAAAATTATGTAGCTATTCAAAAGGAACTAGGGATATAAATTTAGCTGCTTGTGTAGAACTTATTCACTCAGCAACTTTAATGCATGATGATGTAATAGATAATGGATCTATTAGAAGGGGAAAAGAAACTTTAAACAAAGTTTGGGATAATCATTCCTCTGTTTTAGTTGGAGATTATTTACTTAGCAGATGTTTTGAAATGATGGTAGATGATGGAAATATTGAGGTTTTAAAATTACTATCCTCAACTTCCTCTAAGATTGCTCAAGGAGAAGTTCTTCAATTACAGCACAGAGGTGAGGTAGATATGTTGGAGGAAACTTATTTAAGAATAATTTCTGCGAAAACTGCTGAATTATTTGCAGCAGCTACCAAAGTTGGTGCAATTTTGTCAGATGTGTCATCAAAAGAAAAAGAGGCTTTAGAATTTTACGGAAGGAATTTGGGATTAACTTTTCAAATAGCTGATGATACTTTAGATTACAATTCTGAGTCAAAATTATTTGGAAAAAAAATTGGCAAAGATTTTTATGAAGGGAAAATTACTCTGCCAATAATCTTATTAGTTCAAAAAGCAAATCTTAAAGAAAAGGAGAGTCTTAAGGGTATTTTTTTAAAAGACAAAAGAGATGAAAGTGATTTTAATCATACGTTATCTTTAATCAAACAATATGAAATTATTAAAGAATCTTATCAAAAGGCAAGTCATTATATAAATTTAGCATCAAACTCGTTATCAATATTTAAAGATTGTAATGAAAAAAATATTCTTGAAAATTTAACTTCATTTAGTTTGTCTAGAGATTTTTAAGGACTTAAAAGATTTTTTATCCAACTACCATTTTTATCTATAGAGTACTTTAATCTTTCATGTATTCTATTATCTCCATCTAACCAAAATTCAATTGTGGAAGGTGTTAAATTCCAGCCAGACCAGTGACTTGGTCTTGGTACATTGTCTTTATCATTATATTTTTTTTTATAATTCTTTAAAGCATCTAAAAGTTCATCTCTATTTTGGAGAATACTGCTTTGTTTTGAGGCCCAAGCACCTATTCTGCTATCATATGCTCTAGAGTTATAGTAATCATCAGCAGTTTGATCATCTACTTGTTTCAATGTTCCAACTATCCTTATTTGTCTTAATAGACTTTTCCAATGAAAGCACATTGTAGCATTTGGATTTTCTTTAATTTCATTTCCTTTCTGACTGTTTAAATTTGTATAAAAAACAAATCCTTTTTCACTATGACCTTTTAGCAGAACCATTCTTACTGAGGGAATACCCTCTTTATTTGCGGTACCAAGTGCTAATGCATTAGGATCATTAATTTCTTTTTTTTTAGCCTCTTCAAACCATCTTTGAAATAGTTCAAATGGATTATCTAGATCTAAGAAGCATTTATTAAGCCCAAGTGAGTTTTTTTGATTCATAATTTTAACAAAATAATCTATACAATATAAATAATGTCATTTAATACTTTTGGAAAGTCTTTTCGTTTTACAACTTGGGGAGAATCCCATGGTCCAGCTATAGGGTGTATTATAGATGGGTGTCCACCATTAATACAATTAAAAGAAGCCGATATTCAAAAAGAATTAAACAAACGAAAACCTGGGCAATCAAAGTTTACTACTCAAAGGAAGGAAAGTGACAAGGTTCAAATTCTCTCAGGAGTTTTTGAGGGAAAAACGACTGGGACACCAATATCATTGATAATTTACAATGAAGATATGCGTTCAAAGGATTATAATGATATTAAAGATAAATTTAGACCAGGACATGCTGATTTCACATATTTTAAAAAGTATGGAATAAGAGACTACAGAGGTGGTGGTAGATCATCTGCAAGAGAAACAGCTGCAAGAGTTGCTGCGGGTGCTGTGGCAAAAAAAGTTTTAGAAAATAAATTAGGGAAAAAATTTAAAATCACCGGAGCTGTAACCCAACTTGGAATATTAGGATGTGATACCGATAAATGGGATGATAAAATAATTTCTAAAAATCCATTTTTTTGTCCAGATAAATCAATGTTAAAAATTTGGGAAAAATACTTATTAAGTATTAGAAAAGCTGGATCGTCATGTGGAGCGATAATCGAAGTAAGAGCAAAAGGTATCCCTGCTGGATTAGGAGCACCCATATACTCAAAATTAGACTCTGACATAGCATCAGCTATGATGAGTATAAATGCTGTAAAAGGAGTTAATATTGGCTCAGGTATGAACTCAGCACAATTATCAGGTGAGGAAAATTCAGATGAAATTTCTCAAAATAGAAAAAAAACAAAATTTAAATCTAATAACGCTGGAGGGATTCTAGGGGGCATTTCTTCGGGTCAAGAAATAATTGTTTCTTTTGCTGTAAAGCCAACTTCTTCAATTTTAAAAAGTAGAAAAACAATCAATAAATTTGGTAAGAATACAAGTATATCAGTAAAAGGTAGACATGATCCCTGTGTTGGTATTAGAGCTGTGCCTGTGGGTGAAGCAATGTTATCTTGTGTTTTATTAGATCATTATCTTCTTCACAAAGCTCAGTGTAGTTAATTCTGTTTTTTCAAAACTATATTAGAATTTAGTAAATCTAAAACTTTTTCCTCGATTGAAACTGAGTCAAGATTTGCAACTTTATACATTTTATCTGGGGTATCTTGATCAATAAAAATATCTGGTAATGTTAACGATCTAAATTTTAAATTAGAGTCCATTAAACCTTTTTTTGTCAAAAAATTCACCACATGAGATCCAAAACCACCAACTGAACCCTCTTCAATTGTCATGATTGCTTCATGAGTTGTAGCTAATTGCCAAATGAGATTTTCATCTAAAGGTTTTGCAAATCTGGCATCAACAACTGTTATTGGTATACCTTTTTTTGATAAATTTTCTGCAGCCTTCAAGGTCTCGCTCAATCTTGCTCCAAAATTTAGAATCGCCAATTTTTTTCCCTCTTTGATAATTTTTGATTTCCCTATCTCAATTTTTTCGTTTATTGAGGGTAGAGTTGAACCTAATCCTGTTCCTCTTGGATACCTAAATGCGCAAGGTCTATCGTTAATCTCGGTTGAGGTATTTATCATTCTTACAAGTTCAGCTTCATCACTTGCTGCCATGACAATAAAATTTGGTAAAGTGGTTAAATATGTTGTATCAAAACTTCCAGCATGTGTTGGTCCATCAGCCCCAACAAGTCCTGCTCTATCAATCGCGAATCTGACTGGTAAACTTTGAATTGCTACGTCATGAACTACTTGATCATAAGCTCTTTGAAGAAAAGTAGAGTAAATAGCTGCATAGGGTTTAAAGTTTTCGGTAGCTAAACCTGCAGCAAATGTAACAGCGTGTTGCTCAGCAATCCCAACATCAAAAGTTCTTTCAGGAAATTCTTTACGAAAATTATTAAGTCCAGTCCCATCTGGCATAGCCGCAGTGATTGCTACAATTTTACTATCTTTTTTAGCATGTTGAATTAAGGTATCAGCAAAAACCTTTGTGTATGAGGGTAATTTACTCGTTCCTTTCAATTGTTCACCAGTTTTTACATTAAATTTTGATACTCCATGATAATTATCCTTAGCCTCTTCAGCAAATGTATAACCTTTTCCTTTTTTTGTTTTAATGTGTATCAAAATTGGTCCCTCATGTTTAGAATCTCTAGCATTCTTTAAAATAGGAATTAATGAATTTAAATCATGACCATCAATTGGACCAATATAATAAAATCCGAGTGAACTAAACAAGGTTCCACCTGTAACAGCTGATCTAAGTAAATCTTCTGCTTTACCTGCCTTTGCACTGAATCTTTTTGAAAAGGCTGATACAATTAGTTTAATAGTCTCTCTTAAACTAAAATAAATCTTTCCTGAAAAAATTTTTGCTAAATAAGTACTCA